>CALSAF010000113.1:0-15296 GCA_943372805.1 Rhizobium sp. Q54 | reverse complement strand
CTTCACCCGGAATGTAGCCGATGACTTCGAAGCCATTGGTCAGGCGGATCTTGGCGACCTTACGGAGAGCCGAGTTCGGCTTCTTCGGGGTCGTGGTGTAGACGCGGGTGCAAACGCCGCGCTTCTGCGGGTTTTCCTGCAGAGCAGGAACCTTATTGCGCTTTACCTGTGCCTGACGCGGCTTGCGGATCAGCTGGTTTACGGTAGGCATATACCCATCCCTTGCAAAATCTAGTCTCAAGCCCTTCCGGGCCCTTGTGGTTTGCCGTTTCCGGCGGCGGCCGCACAGTTTTCTTCATGCGCAAAATGTGGCCCGACCCGTTTTCGCGGATGGACCACAAAAGACAGAGGACGCACTGAAAGAGTGCGTCGTGCGAGCAGCATTTTTGTCGTCAACGTGCGTTTGGAGACCTGTTTGAGACGAACTTCAGGACGCGTCGTCCCGAAAAACCCGGTCTCACATGGGCTCCGATGGCCGGGGTACTACTGTTTTCCCCCCATTGCGTCAAGTCACATCTGAGAATTAATGCCTGAAGCCCCCTGCTACAGCGGGAGTCTGGGGGATTCAACGCAGGAAAATCGACAAGCCTTTCGAATATGGCTTGGCTTCATCACCGAAACTTCTAGATAGGAGGAAGGAGAGGGTCAACCTCCCCTGCCCGTCTGGTCGAATCGGCCACGGCTTAGAATCGACCCGCCAGCCAAGAAGGCCCGACGCCATGATCACCAGTCCTGATAATGACAACACCCGTGACGAACCGATGGTCTTCATCGTGATCGCGAAGGCCTACGAGACCGAAGGCGGCGAACCGATCGACCTGCATGTCATGCTGACAGCCCCCGACGATGACACTGCAGTGCGGCTGACCCTCAACGCGCTGTCGGAGGAAGGCTTCCTGGAGGCCGACCTCGACCAGATCGGGATGATCACCGGCGCCCCCGACGAGGAACCGCATGCCTCCGCCTATCAGGGTGCGCTGGAAGGCGAAGTGGCGATCATCCGTTTCGCCTGAGATTACGCCCACACAGCCGCAGAGCCAGAGGCCGGTCCATCGACCGGCCTTTTTCGTTGCGTGTTCCTGGAGGCATGCTCGTGGCGATGGCACCCGCAAGCGCGGCGGCCTCCTCCACCGAGAGCCGGAATGAAAAGACCGCCCGGAGATGGCTCCGGGCGGTCTTTTCAGGTTCAGGACGGTCTGGCTTCCGATTACTCGGCGGCCGGAGCGCTTTCGCCGGCAAGGTTCTGCAGCATCGGGGTGGCCATATCGGCGCCCGTGCCCTTCTTGCGTTCCTCGAGGATGAGGTCGTCGCGAGACGTGGCGATGCGGCGGATCTGCGTCATGGTACCACCGGTACCGGCCGGGATCAGACGGCCAACGATGACGTTTTCCTTCAGGCCCTGCAGCGTGTCGGTCTTGCCGGCGATCGCAGCTTCCGTGAGAACCTTGGTGGTTTCCTGGAAGGATGCGGCCGAGATGAACGACGGCGTCTGCAGCGAGGCCTTGGTGATGCCGAGAAGGACCGGATCGCCATATGCCGGCTTCTTGCCCTCTTCGACCAGGCGGTCATTGTTGTCGTCGAGTTCAATCCGGTCGACGTTGTCACCGACGATGTAGTGACTGTCGCCCGCGTCGGTTATCTCGACCTTCTGCAGCATCTGGCGAACGATCACCTCGATGTGCTTGTCGTTGATCACAACGCCCTGCAGACGGTAGACTTCCTGGATTTCGTTGACCAGGTACGAGGCAAGTGCCTCGACGCCCTTGATCGCCAGGATGTCGTGCGGAGCCGGGTTACCGTCGAGGATGTAATCACCCTTTTCGATATAGTCGCCTTCCTGAAGGTGGAAGGGCTTGCCCTTCGGGATCAGGTATTCGACAGGCTCGACACCGTCTTCCGCCGGCTCGATGATGACGCGACGCTTGTTCTTGTAGTCGCGGCCGAGGCGGATCGTACCATCGATCTCAGCGATGATGGCGTGGTCCTTCGGACGACGGGCTTCGAACAGTTCGGCAACACGCGGCAGACCACCGGTGATGTCCTTGGTCTTGGCGCTTTCCAGCGGCGAACGTGCAAGCACGTCACCCTGCGAGACCTTCTGACCAGGCTCGACCGACAGGATCGCGTCGACCGACAGATGGAACCGGGCTTCGCCACCGCGGGCCACCTTCAGGACATTGCCGCTGGCATCCTTGATCACGATTGCCGGCTTGAGGTCCGTACCGCGCGGGGTCGAGCGCCAGTCGATGACCTGGCGCTTGGTGATGCCGGTCGACTCGTCGGTGGCTTCGAGCACCGAGATACCGTCGACGACGTCCTCGAAATGCACGATACCCTCGACTTCCGTCATGATCGGGCGTGTGTACGGATCCCACTCGGCCAGACGCTGGCCGCGCTTCACCTTGTCGCCATCATCGACGAAGACCTTGGAGCCGTAGGCAACGCGCTGCGAGGAACGCTCTACGCCACGCTCATCGAGGAGCATCACGGCCATGCTGCGGCCCATGGCGATCAGGGTGCCATCGGAATTGCGCAGCATGTTGCGGTTCTTGATCTGAACCGTACCTTCATACGAGGCTTCCAGGAACGACTGGTCGACCACGGTCGCGGTACCGCCCAAGTGGAAGGTACGCATGGTGAGCTGGGTACCCGGTTCACCGATCGACTGAGCCGCGATGACGCCGACGGCTTCGCCCATGTTGACGGGCGTACCACGGGCCAGATCTCGACCGTAGCAGATCGAGCAGACGCCGGTCTGGACTTCGCAGGTCAGTGCCGAGCGGATACGGATCGACTGGATACCAGCCTTCTCGATTTCCACGACATGCGGCTCGAGGATCATCTGGCCGGCATCGACGATGCGCTCACCCGTGATCGGATGATCGATATCATCAAGTGCCGTACGGCCGAGAACGCGGGCGCCGATGGAGGCAACGACCTGACCGGCATCAACGATCGCCGTCATGGTCAGGCCCTTGTCGGTGCCGCAATCCACGAGGTTGACGATGCAATCCTGCGCCACGTCGACGAGACGACGGGTAAGGTAACCGGAGTTCGCGGTCTTAAGAGCGGTGTCTGCGAGACCCTTACGGGCACCGTGGGTCGAGTTGAAGTACTCGTTAACGGTCAGACCTTCCTTGAAGTTCGAGATGATCGGCGTCTCGATGATTTCACCCGACGGCTTGGCCATGAGGCCGCGCATGCCGCCCAGCTGACGCATCTGGTTCGGTGAACCACGCGCACCCGAGTGGGACATCATGTAGATGGCGTTCATCGGCTTCTGACGACCGGTCTCCTTGTCAAACTCGACGGCCTTAATGCGGGCCATCATGTCCTCGGCGACCTTTTCGGTTGCCTTGCCCCAGGCATCGACGACCTTGTTGTACTTTTCGCCCTGGGTGATCAGGCCGTCATTGTACTGCTGCTCGTATTCCTTGACCAGCGTTTCGGTGTCGCCAACGATTTTCGCCTTGGTTTCCGGGATGATCATGTCGTCCTTGCCGAACGAAATGCCGGCGCGGCAGGCATGGGTAAAGCCGAGCTGCATGATGCGGTCGCAGAAGATGACCGTGTCCTTCTGGCCGCAATGGCGGTAGACCGTGTCGATCATCTTGGAGATGTTCTTCTTGGTCATTTCCTGGTTGCAGATGTCGAAGGGCACGTTGACGTTCTTCGGCAGAAGCTCGCCAATGATCATGCGGCCAGGCGTGGTTTCATAGATCTTCGAAACCGGCTTGCCTTCGGCGTCGACGGTCTTGAAGCGGCCACGGATCTTGGCGTGCAGCGTGACGACCTTGTTTTCCAGGGCATGGTGCAGTTCGCCCATGTCGGAGAAGGCCATGCCTTCACCCGGCTCGTTCTGGTTCTGGATCGACAGATAGTAGAGGCCGAGAACCATGTCCTGCGACGGAACGATGATCGGTGCACCGTTGGCCGGGTGCAGGATGTTGTTCGTCGACATCATCAGGACGCGGGCTTCAAGCTGGGCTTCCAGCGACAGCGGCACGTGAACGGCCATCTGGTCGCCGTCGAAGTCGGCGTTGAAGGCCGTGCAGACGAGCGGATGCAGCTGTATGGCCTTGCCTTCGACCAGGATCGGTTCGAAGGCCTGGATGCCCAGGCGGTGCAGCGTCGGTGCGCGGTTCAGGAGAACCGGATGCTCGCGGATGACCTCGTCGAGGATATCCCAGACTTCCGGCTTTTCCTTTTCAACCAGCTTCTTGGCCTGCTTGACGGTCGAGGAGTAACCCTTCGCGTCGAGGCGGGCGTAGATGAACGGCTTGAACAGTTCGAGCGCCATCTTCTTCGGCAGGCCGCACTGGTGCAGCTTCAGTTCCGGACCCGTCACGATGACCGAACGGCCGGAATAGTCGACGCGCTTGCCGAGAAGGTTCTGGCGGAAGCGGCCCTGCTTGCCTTTGAGCATGTCGGACAGCGACTTCAGCGGACGCTTGTTGGCGCCGGTGATGACGCGGCCACGGCGACCATTGTCGAACAGCGCGTCCACCGATTCCTGCAGCATGCGCTTTTCGTTGCGGATGATGATGCCAGGAGCGCGCAGTTCGATCAGGCGCTTCAGTCGGTTGTTACGGTTGATGACGCGACGATAGAGATCGTTCAGGTCAGACGTCGCGAAACGGCCGCCATCCAGCGGAACCAGCGGACGCAGATCCGGCGGGATGACCGGAACGACCTTCATGATCATCCATTCCGGACGGTTGCCGGATTCCATGAAGTTCTCGACGATCTTCAGGCGCTTCATCAGCTTCTTCTGCTTGAGATCCGAGGTGGTCTCGGCAAGCTCAGAACGCAGGTCGCCAGCGATCTTCTCGAGGTTCATCGAGGCCAGCATCTCATAGATCGCTTCAGCGCCGATCATGGCGGTGAACTGGTCCTCGCCGAACTCGTCGACGGCGATCATGTATTCTTCTTCGGAAAGAAGCTGGTTTTCCTTGAGCGAGGTCAGGCCCGGCTCAGTGACGATGTAGTTCTCGAAGTAGAGAACGCGCTCGACATCCTTCAGCGTCATGTCCAAGAGCGTGGAGATGCGCGACGGCAGCGACTTCAAGAACCAGATATGGGCAACGGGTGCAGCGAGCTCGATATGGCCCATGCGCTCGCGGCGAACGCGCGACAGCGTGACTTCGACGCCGCACTTTTCGCAGATGATGCCCTTGTACTTCATGCGCTTGTACTTGCCGCACAGGCACTCGTAGTCCTTGATCGGTCCGAAGATACGCGCGCAGAAAAGGCCGTCACGCTCGGGCTTGAACGTACGGTAGTTGATGGTTTCCGGCTTCTTGATCTCGCCGTAGGACCACGAAAGGATCTTCTCCGGGCTCGCGATCGAGATCCGGATGGAATCGAAGTGCTGAGCCGGCACCGACGGGTTGAAAAGGTTCATGACCTCTTGGTTCATGCCTGTCTCCTTATGGGGCTAGAAGCCCTCTATCGGGTCTCGGTGGCGGCAAATTCCCGGGATGCCGCACCAGACCCTCAAATGACAATAACCGCTGATTGCGGCGAAACTCCCCTTCCCGTCACGTATTTGGCCGCGGGTCAGTCAGGGGATGGCGTGCGCGGCTTGAACCACGCACGCCTTTGTCAAACCGTTATTCGGCTGCGTCCGGCAGCTGACCGTCTTCCGGCAGGAGCTTGGAGTTCTCGAGTTCGACGGAAAGGCCGAGAGAGCGCATTTCCTTGACGAGAACGTTGAAGCTTTCCGGGATACCGGCCTCGAAGGTGTCGTCGCCACGGACGATCGCCTCATAGACCTTGGTACGGCCGGCCACGTCGTCCGACTTCACCGTCAGCATTTCCTGCAGGGTGTAGGCGGCGCCGTAAGCTTCCAGAGCCCAGACTTCCATTTCCCCGAAGCGCTGACCACCGAACTGTGCCTTACCACCGAGCGGCTGCTGGGTGACGAGCGAGTATGGACCGATCGAGCGAGCGTGGATCTTGTCGTCGACAAGGTGGTTCAGCTTGATCATGTACATGTAGCCAACCGTGACCTGACGGTCGAAGGCTTCACCGGTACGACCGTCGTACAAGGTCGACTGACCCGACGGGTTGAGACCCGCACGCGTCAGCATCTCGGAGACGTCGCTTTCATGCGCACCGTCGAAGACCGGGGTGGCGATCGATACGCCACGCTTGGCTTCTTCGGCGAGCTTGACGAGCGCGTCGTCGTCGAAGTGCTTCACTTCGTCATGGGCTTCCGACTCGTAGATCTCCGTCAGTTCCTTGCGCAGATCGGTGATGTCGAGGTGCTTGCGATAATCCTCAAGCATCTGGCCGATCTTCTTGCCCATGCCGGCGCAGGCCCAGGCAAGGTGGGTTTCGAGGATCTGACCGACGTTCATGCGCGAGGGCACGCCGAGCGGGTTCAAGACGATGTCGACATGCGTGCCGTCTTCGAGGAACGGCATGTCCTCGACCGGTACGATGCGCGAGACGACACCCTTGTTGCCGTGACGGCCGGCCATCTTGTCGCCTGGCTGGATCTTGCGCTTCACAGCGACGAAGACCTTGACCATCTTCATGACGCCCGGGGGCATTTCGTCGCCACGCTGGACCTTTTCGACCTTGTCCATGAAGCGCTGTTCAAGGCGCGACTTGGATTCGTCGTACTGGCCGCGGAGCGCTTCGAGTTCGCCCTGCACCTTTTCGTCTTCGACTGCAAACATCCACCACTGCGAGCGGGGATATTCGGAGACGACGGTGTTGGTGAGTTCGACGCCCTTCTTGAAGCCCTTCGGACCTGCAATCGAGACCTGGCCACGCAGCATGTCGATCAGACGGCCGTAGACGTTACGGTCGAGGATCGCCTGCTCGTCGTCGCGGTCCTTGGCAAGGCGTTCGATTTCCTCACGCTCGATCGCCATCGCGCGCTCGTCCTTCTCAACGCCGTGGCGATTGAAGACGCGAACTTCCACGACAGTACCGAAGGTGCCCGGAGGCATGCGCATCGAGGTGTCACGAACGTCGGAGGCCTTTTCACCGAAGATGGCGCGCAGGAGCTTTTCTTCCGGCGTCATCGGGCTTTCGCCCTTCGGGGTGATCTTGCCGACCAGGATGTCGCCAGGAGCGACTTCGGCACCGATGTAGACGATACCGGCTTCGTCGAGGTTCTTCAGCGCTTCTTCCGAAACGTTCGGAATGTCGCGCGTGATTTCTTCCGGACCAAGCTTGGTGTCGCGGGCCATGACTTCGAATTCCTCGATGTGGATCGAGGTGAAGACGTCTTCCGAGACGATGCGCTCCGACATGAGGATCGAGTCCTCATAGTTGTAGCCGTTCCACGGCATGAACGCGACGAGCGCGTTACGGCCGAGAGCCAGATCGCCGAGGTCGGTCGACGGACCGTCCGCGATGATGTCGCCCTTGTTCAGGACGTCACCGACGGTGACCAGCGGGCGCTGGTTGACGCAGGTGTTCTGGTTGGAACGCTGGAACTTCTGCAGGCGGTAGATGTCGACGCCCGACTTGGACGGGTCGAGATCTTCCGTGGCGCGGATAACGATACGCGTCGCGTCGACCTGGTCGACCACGCCGCCGCGACGTGCACCGATGGCGGCGCCTGAGTCACGGGCAACGATCGGCTCCATGCCGGTTCCGACGAACGGGGCTTCGGCGCGCAGAAGCGGCACGGCCTGACGCTGCATGTTCGAGCCCATGAGAGCGCGGTTGGCGTCGTCGTTTTCGAGGAACGGAATGAGAGCGGCCGCGACCGAAACCAGCTGCTTCGGCGAGACGTCCATCAGGTTGATGGTGTCGCGCGGGGACAGCATGACTTCGCCAGCATGACGGCAGACGACGAACTCTTCGACGAACTGGCCATCTGCCGTCAGCTCGGAGTTGGCCTGGGCCACGTAGTACTTGGCTTCTTCCATCGCCGAGAGATAGACGACGTCCATCGTCACCTTGCCGTCGATGATCTTGCGGTACGGGCTTTCGATGAAGCCGTACTTGTTGACCCGTGCGAAGGTGGCGAGCGAGTTGATCAGACCGATGTTCGGTCCCTCAGGCGTTTCGATCGGGCAAATACGGCCGTAGTGGGTCGGGTGAACGTCGCGGACTTCGAAGCCGGCACGCTCGCGGGTCAGACCACCCGGTCCAAGAGCCGAAAGACGGCGCTTGTGGGTGATTTCCGAAAGCGGGTTCACCTGGTCCATGAACTGCGACAGCTGCGAGGAGCCGAAGAATTCGCGGACGGCGGCGGCAGCCGGCTTGGCGTTGATCAGGTCCTGCGGCATGACGGTGTCGATTTCGATCGACGACATGCGTTCCTTGATCGCGCGCTCCATGCGGAGCAGGCCGAGACGGTACTGGTTTTCCATCAATTCGCCGACGGAGCGAACGCGACGGTTGCCGAGGTTGTCGATGTCGTCGATTTCACCCTTGCCGTCGCGCAGTTCGACCAGCATCTTGACCACGGCCAGGATGTCATCCTTGCGCAGAACGCGGACGGTATCCGGGCAGTCGAGGTCCAGACGCATGTTCATCTTAACGCGACCGACGGCCGACAGGTCGTAGCGCTCGGCGTCGAAGAACAGCGAGTTGAACATGGCTTCGGCCGAATCCATGGTCGGCGGTTCACCCGGACGCATGACGCGGTAGATGTCGAACAGAGCGTCCTGACGGTTCTCGTTCTTGTCAGCCGACAGCGTGTTGCGGATGTAGGCGCCGACATTGATGTGATCGATGCCGAGGATCGGGATCTCTTCGAAACCGGAATCCAGGATCTGCGGAAGCGACTTCTCGTCGATTTCCGCGCCGGCTTCCATGTAGATTTCACCGGTCGACATGTTGACCAGGTCTTCGGCGAGGTAGTTGCCGAACAGGTCTTCGTCGGAAGCCTTGAGGAACTTCAGGCCCTTGTCCGAGAGCTGACGCAGAAGACGCGGGGTGAGCTTCTTGCCACCTTCGACCACGACTTCGCCGCTGTCGGCGTCGATGAGGTCCGAAATGGCCTTGGCACCTTTAAGGGTTTCCGGATTGAACGGGAAACGCCAGCCCTTGCCATCACGCTCGTAAACGGACTTCGAGTAGAAGGTCGACAGGATTTCTTCGCCATCCATGCCGAGTGCCATCAGCAGCGAGGTCACGGGGATCTTGCGGCGACGGTCGATACGAGCATGCACGATGTCCTTGGCGTCGAATTCGATATCGAGCCAGGAACCGCGATAGGGGATGACACGCGCGGCAAACAGAAGCTTGCCTGACGAGTGGCTCTTGCCCTTGTCGTGGTCAAAGAAGACGCCCGGCGAACGGTGCATCTGGGAGACGATGACACGCTCGGTACCGTTGACGATGAAGGTACCGTTGTTGGTCATCAGGGGCATGTCGCCCATGTAGACGGACTGTTCCTTGATGTCCTTGATCGAGCGTGCGCCCGTATCCTCATCAATATCGAACACGATCAGGCGCAGGGTGACCTTGAGCGGTGCAGCATAGGTCAGGTCGCGCTGACGGCATTCGTCGACATCGAACTTCGGCGGCTCGAATTCGTAGGACACGAATTCCAGCATCGATGCACCGGAGAAATCGGTGATCGGGAATACGGACTTAAATACGGCTTGCAGCCCCTCTTCGGGACGACCGCCCTGCGGCTCGTCAACCATGAGGAACTGGTCATAAGATGCCTTCTGAACCTCGATGAGGTTCGGCATTTCTGCGACTTCTGGAATTTTTCCGAAAAACTTGCGTACGCGCCTGCGACCGTTAAAGGTAAGGGTCTGAGCCATCGTCGCTCCTTGTCAGTTTGCACCCGGGCCTGCAACAGACGGTGACCGCTGGCCAGGCGGCTCCGTCAAAAATGGATCACTCAATCTCGTCTCGAGATCCGGACGGCCGGCCGGTTTGCCGGGCGCGCGGGTCAAGACCATCCTCTTGAGAACCCATTACCCAGGGACCGTTTTCATACGGTCCCTGGGTAATGTGTCCGGAGGAAACCGGCGGGAAAAGGAAACCTTCTCCCGCCGCATTCCGATATTACTTGACGTCGACCTTAGCGCCGGCTTCTTCAAGCTTCTTCTTGAGGTCAGCGGCTTCAGCCTTGGAAACGCCTTCCTTGACAGCCTTCGGAGCGCCTTCGACGAGGTCCTTGGCTTCCTTGAGGCCGAGACCGGTGATGGCGCGGACTTCCTTGATGACGTTGATCTTGTTGGCGCCGGCATCCGTCAGGATGACGTCGAACTCGGTCTTTTCTTCTTCAGCCGGAGCAGCAGCAGCGCCGCCGCCAGCAGCAGCAACTGCTACGGGAGCAGCAGCCGAAACGCCCCACTTTTCTTCGAGCATCTTGGAAAGCTCAGCAGCTTCCAGAACGGTCAGAGAGGAGAGGTCTTCAACGATCTTTGCGAGATCAGCCATTGTACTAGTTCCTTATAGATGTTCGGTTCGAAACGAACGGGTTAGGGTATGAACAGCGAAAAACCGCCTTACGCGGCTTCGTCCTTCTTTGCGTAGGCCGCAAAAACGCGCGCCAGCTGTGCAGCCGGGGCCTGTACGACGCCTGCGATGCGGGTTGCCGGGGTCTGAATCATACCCAGCAGCTTTGCACGCAGTTCATCGAGCGAAGGCAGGGTCGCGAGCGACTTGACTGCTTCGGCGTTCAGCGTGGTCGTGCCCATGGCGCCGCCCAGAACAACGACCTTGTCGTTGGTCTTGGCGAAATCCACGACGACCTTGGGAGCCACGATCGGATCAGTGCTGTATGCAATCAGCGTCTGACCCTTGAAGAGATCGGTGATCCCTTCGGCTTCCGTGCCCTGAAGAGCGATCTTGGCCAGGCGGTTCTTCGCGACTTTGACGGTGCCGCCAGCAGCGCGCATCTTCGAACGAAAATCGTTCATCTGCGCAACCGTGACACCAGCATAGTGGGCCACAACAACCGAACCGGAAGCCTTGAAGACTTCGTTCAGTTCTGTGACGAATTCGCGTTTTTCCGCTCTTTCCACTGTCTGTCTCCAGTTGATGAGACCGCAATCCTGCAGGTCCCACCGGGTTTGCCTTTGCCTCAGGGGATCCATTTCGAGATCCCAAGCGACGCTTGAGGATCCTGTCCCCTCCGGTTGGAACTGCTTCCAACCGCAAGGCGAATAAGGCTCGAACCGAACTTCAAGACGTCATCAGACGTTTAAATACCGGATCTCACCCGTCTCATGCAGGCAGATATTAAGGCCCTAAGGCCGCCCACAATCTCGGACAGGAGTGCCTGGATTTGACACCAGGCATTCCCGGCCCCGAAAGGCCGGAAACTTGGTCAGGCCGGAGTTTGCACTCCGGCCGAATTGATAATCAGGCCGTAACCGTGGCCGGGTCGATCTTGACGCCCGGGCCCATGGTCGAGGAGATGGCAACGCGCTTGACATAGTTGCCCTTGGCGCCAGCCGGCTTTGCCTTGACGACGGCGTCAGCGAAAGCCTTGATGTTTTCTTCGAGCGCCTTGGCGTCGAAGGAAGCCTTGCCGATGCCGGCGTGGATGATACCAGCCTTCTCGACGCGGAACTCGACGGCACCGCCCTTGGAAGCCTTGACGGCGCCAGCGACGTCCATGGTGACCGTACCGACCTTCGGGTTCGGCATCATGCCACGCGGGCCGAGAACCTTACCGAGGCGACCGACGAGCGGCATCATGTCCGGGGTGGCGATGCAGCGATCGAAATCGATCTTGCCGCCCTGGACGATTTCCAGCAGGTCTTCCGCGCCAACGATGTCTGCACCAGCAGCCTTGGCTTCGTCAGCCTTGGCGCCACGTGCGAAGACGGCGACGCGAACGTCACGGCCGGTACCGTTCGGCAGGTTGACCACGCCGCGGACCATCTGGTCTGCGTGGCGCGGGTCGACGCCGAGGTTCATGGCGATTTCGATCGTTTCGTCGAACTTGGCGACGGCACGTTCCTTGACCATCGAGATGGCGTCAGAGAGCGCGACCAGCTTGGTCGGGTCAACGCCTTCGCGGATCTTCTGAATACGCTTTGCTACCTTGGCCATGATCAACCTACCACTTCCAGGCCCATGGAGCGGGCAGAGCCCTCAACCATCAGCATTGCGCCTTCGATGTCGGCGGCGTTCAGATCCTTCATCTTGCCTTCGGCAATTGCGCGGACCTGCGCCTTGGTGATCGTACCGACCTTCGCACCCTTGCCCGGAGTCTTCGAGCCAGAGGTGATCTTTGCTTCCTTCTTCAGCCAGTAGGTGACCGGCGGCTGCTTCATTGCGAAGGTGAAGGACTTGTCCTGGTAATAGGTGATGACGACCGGGATCGGCATACCCTTTTCCATTTCCTGCGTGGCGGCATTGAACGCCTTGCAGAATTCCATGATGTTAATGCCACGCTGACCAAGTGCCGGGCCGATCGGCGGGGACGGGTTTGCCGATCCTGCCTTGACCTGGAGCTTGAGCTGGCCTGCAACTTTCTTAGCCATTACTCTCTGCCTTTCATTTCAGACCGGTTGCCCGGTCCAGTATGCCAGCCTTGGCTGGCGGCTGCGGTTGCGTGGTGCGTCTGGACGGTCCGGCTTAAAGACCGCCATCCTCCCACGCGGGTCGGGGAGCTGCCTCCCCTTGTCCGATCAGACCTTTTCGACCTGACCGTATTCGAGCTCGACGGGGGTTGCGCGACCGAAGATCGAGACCTCGACCTTGAGGCGCGAGCGCTCTTCATCCACATCCTGGACGATCCCGTTGAAGGAGGCGAAGGGACCGTCGGAGACGCGAACCTGTTCGCCGATTTCGAAGGACACCGACGACTTCGGGCGCTCAACGCCTTCCTGGACCTGACCCAGGATGCGCTCCGCCTCGAAATCGGGAATCGGAACCGGCTTGTTGTCGGAACCGAGGAAACCCGTGACCTTCGGGGTATTCTTGATCAGGTGGTAGGCTTCGTCCGTCAGGTTCGCCCGGACCATGACATAGCCCGGGAAGAACTTGCGCTCGCTGTCCACCTTGCGGCCGCGACGAACCTCGACGACCTTCTCGGTCGGAACGAGGATCTTTTCGAAGAGATGATCAAGGCCCTTCTGACGCGCCTTGTGCTCGATATCTTCCGCGACCTTCTTTTCAAAATTAGAATACGCGTGGACGATGTACCAACGTGCCGCCATGTTCGTCTCCGCCCGATTAATTGCCGACACTCAGCACAAGGCTGAGCAACCAGCTGATCAGCTGGTCCGCGCCGAAGAAGAACAGCGCAGCGAAAAACACCATCGCCAGGACCATGAGCGTCGAAATCATGGTCTCGCGACGCGAGGGCCACGTCACCTTGGACGTCTCGGAGCGTACCTGCTGCAGAAACGCGAATGGATTACCCTTGGATGCCATTTAATGCCCACGCATTTACGGCGCGTAAAGCCGACCTTAGTCAGCCCCACGCACCGCGTGTCTGTTTGAACCCTACATAAAGACCGATTCCCCTTTTCACAAGAGGGAAAAGCTCTTCAGCAACTTTTCGGCTATGCCATATCGTCATACTCGTCGCCGCATCTGCGCGCCGTGAGAAAATGGCAGGGGCAGCCGGGCTTGAACCGACGACCTGCGGTTTTGGAGACCGCCGCTCTACCAACTGAGCTATACCCCTAGGCCTGACCCCGAACCGGAACGCTCCCGCTCAAGGCATGGCGCTCCCTTTAAGACGGCAGCGACGGAATGGCAAGTGTCTTTTTTCCGGTTTTCACCAAACCCGCCAGAGGCATGCCGCGATGCCGCCCCTCACCCGGCGAACCTGTGCACGAAGGGAGCCTCGCGCGTGCTGTATAACGCTCTTCAGCGGGGCGCTTGCCAGACTCTCGGCTTTGCCCGATAGTTGATCCATTCCCTGCGGAGGATTGCCATGATCCGTATCAGCAATGCCAGCCTGCCCGGTTCTCAGTTTGACGATGCCGACCTGTCCGAATCCCGCTTCAGCGACGTATCGCTGAAAGAGGCCGTATTCAGCAATGTCGATCTCGGTCGCAGCCTGATGACCGACGCCAATGCGGAACAGATGGTGATCCGCAATGTGACGATGAATGCCGCCGTCATGGAAAACGTCGTCATGCATGCTGCGGCCGTTACCCATGTCGATCTCAACGGCAGCACATTCCGATTCGCCAGCCTCGCCGACACCTCGGTCGCCGAGTGCGACCTCACCGGCATGACCATCAACGGCTATCTGGTGACCGATCTCTTGCGGCTGGCCGAAGAGCAGTTGCTCGAGCGGGCGTAACTCCTGCTCACACAAGTCCGGTTGCGTCGTAGCCGCGCTCACGATAGCGATCCCGCATCGTCGCGAACATCGGGTACTGGCTGGCACCGTCCTTGAACCAGGCGAGATATCCTGCACGGTCTGACAACCACCAACCAGGCCGCAACTTTCCCGCAGCCTCCGCAGCATCCCAGAACACCTGGTCCGGAACACCCGCATAGGGCCTCCCCACGAGCCAGGATGTGCTCAAGGGATTGTGCGCTGCCGTATACTTCTCCCGGTATCGCGTCTTAAGCAGCGCATCGCCTGCAAGAATGGCAACATCCTCCCCCTCGCCGAACTGATCCGCCGTTCCGTCGCAGATCGCGCCGTCTGCCAGAATATTCCAGGAATGGTAGAAGACCGGCCGCCCGTCCGCGAGCGCATATACCCCGTCCATGCGCCGCCAGCTGAACGCCTGCTCGATGAAGCAGGCCACCTCGTAACAGGCACCCCAGCAGCCCGCCAGCCGCATTTCGTGGCGATAGCTGCGAATTGCGCCGACCTGATCATCCGTAACGAGCGACATCTCTGTTCCCCATACGCCAAAGGCCCCGCTGTTTCCAGCGAGGCCCTTTCATCCACCCCTGCGGGAGACGATTACTCGATGATCGAGGCGACGATGCCGGCGCCGTGTTCAGATCGCGCTTGCGCGCCATCCGAACCTCTTAGGCAGCGTCGGCAGCTTTCGCCATCGACGTCGATCATCAATTACTCGATGATCGAGGCGACGATGCCGGCGCCGACGGTGCGGCCGCCTTCGCGGATAGCGAAGCGCAGCTTTTCTTCCATCGCGATCGGAACGATCAGCTCAACCTGAACCGTGACGTTGTCGCCCGGCATAACCATTTCCGTGCCTTCCGGAAGCGACACGATACCCGTCACGTCCGTGGTGCGGAAGTAAAACTGCGGACGGTAGTTCGTGAAGAACGGCGTATGACGGCCGCCTTCTTCCTTCGTCAGGATGTAGGCTTCTGCCATGAACTTCTTGTGCGGCTTGACCGAACCCGGCTTGCACAGAACCTGGCCACGCTCGACGTCGTCGCGCTGGATACCACGGACGAGCGCACCG
>CALSAF010000112.1:0-15390 GCA_943372805.1 Rhizobium sp. Q54 | reverse complement strand
CGTCGGGACCGCCCCCTGCAATATCTTGGCCAGCCTGGATGCAGCTCAGTCGCTGAGCGTATCGAAGAAGTCCTTCATCCGGGCAAAGAAGCCCGTGGATTCCGGATTGTTCTCCTTCGAAGACAGCTGGTCGAATTCCTGCAGCAGTTCGCGCTGACGCTTGGTCAGCTTCTGCGGCGTCTCGATCTGGATCTGGATGTAGAGATCGCCCACCTGCGTCGAGCGCAGCACGGGCATGCCCTTGGCCTTCAGACGGAACTGCTTCCCAGCCTGCGTGCCCTCCGGTACCGTCACACGCGACTTTGTCCCGTCGAGCGTGACCACGTCGAACGTGCCGCCGAGTGCTGCAGTCGTCATCGAGATCGGCACGGAGCAATAGAGATCGGCCCCGTCGCGCTGGAAGAACTCATGCGGCTTCACCGACAGGAAGATGTAGAGATCCCCCGACGGACCGCCACGCAGCCCGGCTTCGCCCTCGCCCTGCAGGCGAATACGCGTGCCGTCCTCGATGCCCGAGGGAATGCTGACGGAGAGCGAGCGCTCTTCGGTGACCCGGCCCTGTCCGCTGCATTTGGTGCAGGGGTCACTGATTGTCTGGCCGCGACCGTGACAGGTCGGGCAGGTCCGCTCGATCGAGAAAAAGCCCTGGGCTGCACGAACGCGGCCCGAACCCTGACAGGTCGCGCAGGTCTTCGGTTGCGTGCCGGGTTTGGCACCCGAGCCGGTGCAGACCTCGCAGGTGATCGAGGTGGGAACGCGAATCTGCGCTGTCTTGCCGGTAAAGGCTTCCTCGAGGCTGATCTCCATGTTGTAGCGCAGATCGGCACCGCGTTCGCGGCCTCCGGTCGAGCGCGCCCGCCCACCACGTCCGCCCCCCATCATCTCGCCGAAGATGTCTTCGAAGATGTCGGAGAAGCCGCCGCCGCCGGCAAAACCACCACCACCGCCGCCGAAGCCGCCACCGCCCATGCCACCCTGTTCGAAGGCCGCGTGGCCGAACCGGTCATAGGCCGCACGCTTCTGGGGATCCTTCAAGGTCTCGTAGGCCTCGTTGATCTCCTTGAACTTCTTCTCGGCCTCACTGTCGTCAGGATTCTTGTCCGGATGATATTTCATGGCCAGCTTGCGGAAGGCGCTTTTCAGCTCCTTCTCGTCCGCCGTCCGGCCAACCCCGAGGGTCTCGTAGAAATCTGCTTTTGCCATGGTCTTACAAAGCTCTCAAAGCTTTCCCAACGCTCGTGTGGCTACCGGTCGCCTTGCCGGCCTGCTTGTCACAGGCCTGCATGTCTTTCTGGAAGTCGGCCGCCGCAGACATCGCATCCTGCATCAGCAGCTTGCGCGCCTCACCCTTGCTGATCAGGCCATCGGCAGACGTAACCGCCGCAAAGGCCAGCGAATGCGCGGCCATATCGCAGGAGGAGACTTCGCCACCACTCTCGCGCCTTTGCAGCGCGGCTTCGATGATGCTGCCGAGGTCGTTGCCGATGCGGGAAAGGGAATTGCTGTCCTTGGCGGAGATCGCCTTGGCCACCTTGGCCTCGGCGGCGCTCACCTGGCGGTGAACGGCGCTCACCTGCCCCCTGTCCTGTGCCATGGCACCGGTCGCCAGCATCAAAGAAATGGTGGCTGGCCCGAAGGCCAGCCAGCACGCGGAACGGCGTCCGAAGCGGTCCTGCATCAGGCCGACTTCTTCGCGTCTTCGTCCTTCACTTCTTCGTAGTCGGCATCGACGACGTTGTCGTCCTTGCCACCATCCGCGTCGCCTGCACCGCCTTCGGCCTGCTGGGCTTCATAGATGGCCTGGCCGAGCTTCATGGAAACTTCCATGAGCGTCTGGGTCTTGGCCTGGATGTCGTCGGCGTCGGGCTCGGAGGCTTCGATGGCGCCCTTCAGGGCCGCAATCGCATCCTCGATCGCCTTGCGGTCGGTTTCCGAAACCTTGTCGCCATACTCCTTCACCGACTTTTCGGTGGAGTGAACGAGGCTTTCGGCCTGGTTCTTGGCTTCGACGACGGCACGACGCTTCTTGTCGGCCTCGGCATTGGCTTCGGCGTCCTTCACCATCTTTTCGATGTCGGCGTCAGACAGACCGCCGGAGGCCTGGATGCGGATCTGCTGTTCCTTGCCGGTGCCCTTGTCCTTGGCCGAAACCTGGACGATGCCGTTGGCGTCGATATCGAAGGTGACTTCGATCTGCGGAACGCCACGCGGCGACGGCGGCAGGCCGACCAGGTCGAACTGGCCCAGCAGCTTGTTGTCCTGGGCCATTTCGCGCTCGCCCTGCGATACGCGGATGGTGACGGCCTGCTGGTTGTCTTCGGCGGTCGAGAAGGTCTGGCTCTTCTTCGTCGGGATCGTCGTGTTGCGATCGATCAGACGGGTGAAGACGCCACCGAGCGTTTCGATGCCGAGCGACAGCGGGGTTACGTCGAGCAGCAGCACGTCCTTGACGTCGCCCTGCAGAACGCCGGCCTGGATGGCGGCGCCAAGAGCAACCACTTCATCCGGGTTGACGCCCTTGTGGGGCTCCTTGCCGAACAGCTGCTTTACGACTTCCTGGACCTTCGGCATGCGGCTCATGCCGCCGACGAGAACGACTTCATCGATATCGGCTGCAGTAACGCCGGCATCCTTGAGGGCTGCCTTGCACGGTGCGATCGTGCGCTGGACGAGATCGTCGACCAGGCTTTCGAACTTGGAGCGGGTCAGCTTCATCGTCAGGTGCTTCGGACCCGAAGCGTCTGCCGTGATGAAGGGCAGGTTGATTTCGGTCTGCTGCGAGGACGACAGCTCGATCTTGGCCTTTTCAGCGGCTTCCTTCAGGCGCTGCAGGGCAAGCTTGTCGCCCTTCAGGTCGATGCCCTGGTCCTTCTTGAACTCGGCTGCAAGATATTCGACGAGACGCATGTCGAAGTCTTCACCGCCGAGGAAGGTGTCGCCATTGGTCGACTTCACTTCGAAGACGCCATCACCGATTTCCAGAACCGAGATATCGAAGGTACCACCGCCAAGGTCGTAAACAGCAATCGTCTTGCCGTCCTTCTTGTCGAGGCCGTAGGCGAGTGCGGCAGCCGTCGGCTCGTTGATGATGCGGAGCACTTCAAGACCCGCGATGCGACCGGCATCCTTGGTGGCCTGGCGCTGCGCGTCGTTGAAGTAGGCGGGAACGGTGATGACGGCCTTTTCGACCTTTTCGCCGAGATAGGCTTCAGCCGTTTCCTTCATCTTCTGAAGGATCATGGCCGAGATCTGCGACGGGGAATAACCCTTGTTCTGGGCTTCGACCCAGGCGTCGCCATTGTCACCCTTGACGATCTGGAACGGCACAAGGCCCTTGTCCTTTTCAACCGTCGGATCTTCGTAGCGGCGGCCAATCAGGCGCTTGACGGCGAAGAGGGTGTTGGTCGGGTTGGTGACGGCCTGACGCTTGGCCGGCTGGCCGACAAGGCGTTCGCCATCGTCAGAAAAGGCCACCATGGATGGCGTGGTGCGTGCGCCTTCGGAATTTTCGATGACCTTTGCATCCTTGCCGTCCATGACGGCGACGCAGGAGTTGGTCGTTCCAAGGTCGATACCGATTACTTTTGCCATGTCATTCTCTCCTTGAAGCAGGCCGTCGGAACCCCAATCAGGCATTCCTGACAGCCCCTCGACGTGGATGGTCTGGGATACACTGCAGCGCCGCTGCGGTTATGTCGCGTATATAAGAAGCGGAATTTCCGACTGCAAGGCTGGAAATCCGCCGAAAACCGGTAAAAAAGAACAGATTGGCGCAGCAGCTTCATGTGCTCTACGGCGTCTGTCAGCCCTTTGTCGACCGAGCATGGTAGTGAGCCGGCCTTGCGTCAGGCCGACGGCGATCTTGAAGGTTCATGTGGGCGCTACTGGCCGAGGATCAAGTCGAGAAGCGTCGTGCGTCGCGTACCCTGTCCGCCACCGACATCGCCCGGGGGAACAGGACCTGCCGACCCTGTCACATCCCCGGAAGGCACGGGTTCTGCGGGATAATCCTCGGCATAGTCGGGCTCGCCGGAATAGCGCTCCTCGCCGCCGCCTTGGAGCACGTCGGAGATGATCGTGCCGATCGTCATCGGATCCTCGGTGGGCGCGGGTTCGATGAAGTCACCGCCGGGCAGCGGGGCCGGCGCCAGACCCTGATGCGCCGCCGTCATGAAGTCATGCCAGGCCTTGGCCGGAAGCCCGCCGCCGGTCACCTTCTTCATCGACTCACCGTCGTCGTTGCCGAACCAGATGCCTGTCGTCAGATTGCTCGTATAACCCACGAACAGCGCATCGCGGAAAGACTGCGTCGTTCCCGTCTTGCCGGCCGCTTCCCAACCCGCAAGCTGGGCCTTCTTGCCCGTTCCGTGGTCGATGACACTGCGCATCATCGCATTCATCGCGGCAACCACGCCGTCGTTCAAAACCTTCGGCGGCTCGAGATAATTGTTCTCGTAGAGCAGCGAGCCGTCGGCCTTCGAGATCCGGCGCACGATGTGAGGCGTCGCCTTGTAGCCGCCGTTCATGAAGGGCGCATAGGCGGCCGTCAGTTCAAGCAGCGAGACTTCCGAGGTGCCGAGCGCGATGGAGGCATTGTTCTGCAGCTCCGATTCGATCCCCATGCGATGCGCCACCTTGATCACCTGATCAGGCCCGACTTCCATGACCAGCTGGGCGGCAATCGTGTTCAGCGATTCGGCCAGCGCCTGTGTCGCGGTGACTTGTCCCCGATACTTCTGGTCGTAATTCTCAGGCGTCCAGGAACCGATCCGGATCGGCGCATCGTTGCGCACCGATGTCGGACGCAGTCCGTTTTCGACGGCAGCGGCGTATACGAAGGGCTTGAAGGCCGATCCCGGCTGGCGCTTGGCCTTGACCGCGCGGTTGAACTGGCTTTCCGCATAGTCGCGCCCGCCCACCAGCGCCCGGATCGCGCCCGTGCCGTCGATGGAGACAAGGGCTGCCTGCGAGGCATTCACCTTTTCGCCCTCGGCCGAAAGCGATTCGGTCAGCGCCGCCTCGGCTTTCTTTTCGAGCGTCATGTCGATGGTCGTCTCGACCACGATATCCTCGGTCACCTTGCCGATCAGCATGGTGACTTCATCACGCACGAGATCGGCGACATATTGGCCGGCACCGCTCCAGTAGCGCTTCGCCTTGGTCGGCGGCTGCGACATGGCCGTCTTGATTTCGTCGGCGGTGATATAGCCCTCTTCGAGCATCGCCTGCAGCACGACCTGCGCGCGCGCCTCGGCCGCCTCCGGATCGCGCGCCGGCGAAAGCCGCGAAGGGGCCTTCAGCAGCCCTGCCAGAAGGGCTGCCTCGCCAAGGTTCACGTCACGCGCCGACTTGTTGAAATAGCGCCGCGCGGCCGCTTCCACGCCATAGGCGTTCGATCCGAAGAACACCCGGTTCAGATACATCGCCATGATCTGATCCTTGGTGTATTTCTGCTCCAGCCAGAAGGCGAGCAGGACTTCCTGTACCTTGCGCTCGACGGTGCGCTCCGGTGACAGGAACAGGTTCTTGGCCAGCTGCTGCGTCAGCGTCGAGCCACCTTGGACCGCCCTTCCACTCGTGACGTTGGTGACGATCGCGCGCGCCAGACCAAGCGGGTCGACGCCGAAATGTGAATAGAAGCGTCGGTCCTCGATCGCCATCACCGCCTGTGGGATGAACGGCGACATTTCCTCGAGCGGCAAGGCTTCGCCGCCGGTCGCGCCGCGATTGGCAATGACCGTGCCTTCGACGGAAACGATCTTCATGTTCGGCGGGCGCTCGGGGATGGACCAGCTTCTGGCGCTTGGCATCTGCGAGCCATAATAGGCAACCAGGCCCACGACGCCGATGCCGCACCAGATCGACAGCACAAAGCCCCAATAGATAAGCTTCCCAAGTCCGAAACCCCCGCCGCTTTTCGGCTTGCGGCTTTTCGAACCGGCAGATTTGCCGCGTTTCGCGGAACTCGTCGCCTTTTTGCCACCGGAACGGGCCGCGCGTCCGCCGATGACGCGGTCCTCGGCATCGAGCCGGAAATCCTCGTCCTCGCGCTCGTCTTCAAAGCGCGGTTCGATGCGGTCTCGGGATTTTCCTCGGCTCACCATTGCGGTGATCTTGCTCCAGATGCTCGTTATGCGCTGCCCTTGGAAGACAGGCTTGTAAATCGCTTCAAGAAATCTCGGGCGATCATGGCAGGGCCAGATGGTTGATCGCGCAATTGCACAGTAAATGCGGCGATTTAAGGGGTGGTTAAAGCCCCGTAAACAAGCCTTGAAGGCGCCGTGAGGTCACTGGCAGAGATCGGCCCATTCGCCGCCGACAAGCGACTGTAGGCGCTCCGGCGTTATCCGGACGGCCGCATTCGTCGCACCGCCGGCCGGCACCACCTCGTCGAAGGCCTTGAGCGACAGATCGCAATAGACCTTGAGCGGGGAGGGCAGACCAAAGGGGCACACGCCACCCACCGGATGGCTTGTTGCCTCGACCACCGCCTCGGCATCAAGCATCCTCGGCTTGACCCCGAAGCGGTCCTTGAACTTGCGATTGTCGAGCCGCTTCGTGCCCGCCGTGACCACCAGCACCACGTCTTCGCCGATCCTGAGGCAGATGGTCTTGGCGATCTGGTCCGGCTCCACGCCGTGCGCCTCGGCCGCAAGCGGAACGGTGGCAGAACTCGCTTCGGTGACGATGACGGAGATGTCGGGAGCATGGTCCCGGAAGAACTGGCGGACGGATTCGAGGCTCATGGGAGAAGTCTATCCGCAGCCAACGGCGCTTTTCAAGCTGAGGTCCCCTTGAAAGCCGGTTCGAGCGTCCCCATCTACGGATCACCAGGCGATAGAGCGTTTGCAGGGATCCTGTTTCAGGAACTTGTGTACGCTTAACCGGTTGTTAAGCATCCAGGGTGATCATCAAGATCCGGGATGCGGTTCGCGAAGGTGGACCAACATCCGAGACATCGAATGGCACGTTTCCGTCCCTGACCACGGATGTACTGGCAGGCAAGCGTAGAAACGTAAAGGAAAGGCCGGTTTTCACCGGCCTTTTTGCTTTTTTGGCCTCAGCCGTTAGCGAGTGCGTCGAGGATACGGATCCACGAGCGAATGCCCTTGTGGAACGAGTTGAGGTCGTACTTCTCGTTCGGCGAATGGATGCGGTCGTCGGTCAGGCCAAAGCCGACCAGCAGCGAATCCATGCCGAGCATCTTCTGGAAATCGCCAACGATCGGGATCGAGCCACCCATGCCGATGATCACGGCAGGCTTCGGCCATTCGTCCGACAGCGCATTCTTCGCCTTGGTCAGCTCCGGCGAATCATAGGACAGCTGGATGGCCGGCGAGCCACCATGCTCGTGGAACTCCACCTTGCAGTCGGCAGGAATGCGGGCCTGCACGAAGGCGCGGAAGCTCTCGCGCACCTTTGCCGGATCCTGTGTGCCCACCAGCCGGAAGGAAATCTTCGCCGAGGCCTTGGCCGCAATCACGGTCTTGAAGCCCTCGCCGGTATAGCCACCGATGATGCCGTTTACTTCCGCCGTCGGACGTGCCCAGGTCAGCTCCAGCACGGAACGGCCCTTTTCACCTGAGGGGACAGACAGGCCCACTTCGCCGAGGAAGCTTTCGGCCGTCCGCCCCAGGCTCTCCCAGGAGGCCTTGATATTGGCGGGCGTCTCTTCGACACCATCGTAGAAGCCGGGAAGCGTTACCTTGCCCGTCTCGTCATGCAGATCGGCCAGGATCTTGGTCAGGATGTGAACCGGATTGGCGGCCGCACCGCCGAAGAGACCCGAATGCAGATCGCGGTCGGCCGCAATGATGGTGACTTCTTCGCCGACGAGGCCTCGCAGGGCCGCAGCGATCGCCGGTGTCTCGCGATCCCACATGCTGGTATCGCAGACCAGCGCAAAATCGGCCTTCAGCTCGTCGGCGTTCGCAGCGAGGAACGGCTTCAGCGACGGCGAGCCGGATTCTTCTTCGCCCTCGAACAGGATCGTGATCTTGACCGGCAGCGAACCCTTCACCGCCTTGTAGGCGCGGCAGGCCTCGACGAAGGTCAAGAGCTGTCCCTTGTCGTCGGACGTGCCACGACCGGTGATCACCTTCCGGCCATCCTTCTCCTTGATCGCAGGCACAAAGGGATCGTCTTCCCAGAGATCGAGCGGATCGACCGGCTGAACGTCGTAATGGCCGTAGAAAAGCACATGCGGCGCATCGGCCCGGTCAGCTGCGTGATGGGCGACCACCATCGGGTGACCGGGCGTGTCTCGCAGCGAGGCGTCGAAACCCAGTTCGGAAAGCGCCGAGACCAGCCATTCGCCGGCCTTGCGGCAATCGGCCTTATAGGCCGCATCCGTCGAGATCGACGGAATGCGCACGAGATCGAACAGGCGCTCGAGGCTCTGTGGCAGGGCCTCGTCGGCCTTGGCAAGGATGGGAGAGAGATCGGTCATGGTCATGTCCTGCAAATTTGAAAGTGGGGCGGACGATAGACCAAACCTCCTGACGTTTCGAGGCGTCGGGACCGCGAATTTTTCTCAATGCCGGATCGATTTCCGTTCACAGCTTGCGCGCATTGGCGATCGCCCAGCGGATATACTCTTTCAGCAATTCCTTCTCGAAACGCCGAAACCCCTTAAAGACTGCCTGTTCCGCCTCTTCCGCCGCGGCAAGCGCGTCCTCGCGCATGTCGCGCGCCTTGTCGGTCAGAAAGATCTGCTGTGCCCGCTTGTCGGTGGGGTGAACCCGGCGTTCGATCAGCCCGTCGCGCTCCATGCGCGCAAGCGTATTGGCAATTGTCGCCTGCTCCACATCGACGCGATCGAGAAGCTGCCTTTGGGTCAGCCCCTCTTCCTCCCAAAGCTCGATCAGGATCGGAAACTGTCCGGGTGAAAAACCGAGTTTCACCGCCCGTGCCTGTAGTGCCCGCGTAAACCCGCGCGCCAGCTGGCTTGCCAGCCATGTGGCGGATTCGGAGCGGTCGGGGATCCTGCGGTCATGGGCCATGGCGCTCGACACATCGTCGTGGAATCGTTTGCAGGAATGATCGCATGCGATCCATTTTCGAGGCTGACCAATTTTGGATTGTCACCACGGAGAGGAGGAGGCCGTCGTGGCTGAGGGCGGGGACTGCCACGACGGCTCCGGAATATGGGGACAAAGGCCCGGAGAGGGGGATAAGGCCTTTGCCCGAGTCTGAAGCGGCGGGGGACGAGCCTCTTTCAGACTACGGCGTGATCAGGCGCCGATGACTAGGATTTGTGATCCGGAATGTGGTTTTTCAAGGGAAGCCCGGATTACAAATCGGTAAGCTTTTCGTGATGATCCATGGGTGATCCGATCGCGGAACCCGCCCTTCCGCGCCGCGCGATTTTGCGGCAGTAGGTCCAAACCGTCATGGACGTTTCAGCCGCCTCGCGCTATCCATGCCGACATGAAAAAAGGCGATCATCTCTTCCTCGTCGACGGCTCGGGTTTCATCTTCCGTGCCTTCCACGCCATCCCGGCCCTCAACCGCAAGTCCGACGGCCTTCCCGTCAATGCGGTGTCGGGCTTCTGCAACATGCTGTGGAAGCTGCTGCGCGACGCGCGCAACACCGATGTCGGGGTGACGCCGACCCATCTGGCCGTGATCTTCGACTATTCGTCGACGACCTTCCGCAAGGAAATCTATCCGCTCTACAAGGCCAATCGTTCCGCCCCGCCGGAAGATCTGATCCCGCAGTTCGGCCTCATCCGCCATGCCACGCGCGCCTTCAACCTGCCCTGTATCGAGACCGAAGGGTTTGAGGCCGACGACATCATCGCCACCTATGCCCGCCAGGCGGAAGCCGTCGGCGCCGATGTCACCATCGTCTCCTCGGACAAGGACCTGATGCAGCTCGTCACGGCGAACGTGCACATGTACGACGCGATGAAGGACAAGCAGATCGGCATACCCGATGTCATCGAGAAGTGGGGTGTCGCCCCGGAAAAGATGATCGATCTCCAGGCGTTGACCGGCGATTCGACCGACAACGTTCCCGGCATTCCCGGCATCGGCCCGAAAACCGCAGCCCAGCTCTTGGAAGAGTTCGGCGATCTGGAAACGCTGCTCGCCCGCGCCGGCGAGATCAAGCAGGTCAAGCGCCGCGAAAACATCGTCGCCAATGCCGAGCTCGCCCGCGTGTCCCGCCAGCTCGTCGAGCTGCGCACCGACGTGCCGCTCGACATGAAGCTCGAGGAACTGGTGCTCGAACCGCAGAATGGTCCGAAGCTCATCGCCTTCCTCAAGGCCATGGAATTCACCACGCTGACCCGCCGCGTCGCCGAAGTCTGCGACTGCGATGCTTTCGCAATCGAACCCGCCGACGTGCCGGTCGAATGGGGTGATGCTGCCCGCGGCCCCGATCTCGACGCCGGCGATGTCCCCGCCTCATCTGCTCCTGCCACGGCACCATCTTCCACGCCGGCAGCCGCAACGACAGGCAGCCCCGACGGTAAAACCCCTGCCGATCTTGCGGCCAGCCGCGCCAATGCCTTTGCCGGCAAGCCGATCGATACCAGCGCCTATGTGACGATCCGCGATATCGCGACCCTGGAACGCTGGATCGCCGACGCACGGGAAACCGGCCTCGTCGCCTTCGACACTGAGACCACCTCGCTCGATCCGATGCAGGCCGAACTCGTCGGCGTCTCGCTCGCGATCCAGGACAACGTCCTGTCGCCGGGCTCGACCGACATCCGCGCCGCCTATATCCCGCTGACCCACAAGACCGGTGTCGGCGATCTCCTCGGCGGCGGGCATGCCGATGGCCAGATCCCGATGAAGGAGGCGCTGGCCGCCCTGAAGGGACTGCTGGAAGACCCTTCCGTACTGAAGGTCGCGCAGAACCTGAAATACGATTACCTGGTGATGAAGCGCCACGGCATTGTCATGCAGGCCTTCGACGACACCATGCTGATGTCCTACGTGCTTGACGCCGGCAAGGGCAATCACGGCATGGACGGCCTGTCGGAGAAGTGGCTCGGCCACACGCCGATTGCCTACAAGGACGTCGCCGGCTCCGGCAAATCCTCCGTCACCTTCGACCTCGTCGATATCGACCGCGCAACCGCCTATGCCGCCGAGGATGCCGACGTGACGCTGCGCCTCTGGCTGGTGCTGAAACCCCGCCTAGCCGCCGAGGGTCTCACCCGCATCTACGAGCGTCTGGAGCGCCCGCTCGTGCCGGTGCTCGCCCATATGGAAGAGCGCGGCATCACCGTCGATCGCCAGATCCTCTCGCGCCTGTCGGGCGAGCTTGCCCAGAAGGCCGCCGCCGCCGAGGACGAGGTCTATGAACTCGCCGGCGAGCGTTTCAACATCGGCTCGCCAAAGCAGCTCGGCGATATCCTTTTCGGCAAGATGGGTCTTCCCGGCGGTTCCAAGACCAAGACCGGCCAGTGGTCAACCTCGGCCCAGGTGCTGGAAGATCTCGCCGCCGAGGGTGCGCCCCTGCCGCGCAAGATCGTCGACTGGCGCCAGCTGACCAAGCTGAAGTCCACCTATACCGATGCCCTTCCCGGCTATATCCATCCGCAGACCAAGCGCGTCCATACGGGCTATTCGCTTGCCTCCACGACAACAGGCCGCCTGTCATCGTCAGAGCCGAACCTGCAGAACATCCCGGTCCGCACCGCCGAAGGCCGCAAGATCCGCACCGCCTTCATCTCGACGCCGGGCCACAAGCTGCTCTCGGCCGACTACAGCCAGATCGAGTTGCGCGTGCTCGCCCACGTCGCCGAGATCCCGCAGCTGCGCCAGGCCTTCGCCGACGGCATCGACATCCATGCCATGACCGCGTCGGAAATGTTCGGCGTGCCGGTCGAGGGCATGCCGTCGGAAGTCCGTCGCCGCGCCAAGGCGATCAACTTCGGCATCATCTACGGCATCTCGGCCTTCGGTCTGGCCAATCAGCTGAGCATCGAGCGCTCGGAAGCCGGCGACTACATCAAGAAGTATTTCGAGCGCTTCCCCGGCATCAAGGACTACATGGAGAGCACCAAAGCCTTCGCCCGCGAGCACGGCTATGTGGAAACCATCTTCGGCCGCCGCGCCCATTACCCGGAGATCAAGTCGTCCAACCCCTCGATGCGCGCCTTCAACGAACGCGCCGCGATCAACGCCCCGATCCAGGGCTCGGCTGCCGACGTCATCCGTCGGGCGATGATCCAGATCGAACCCGCACTCGTGGCTGCCGGCCTGTCGGAACGCTGCCGCATGCTGTTGCAGGTGCATGACGAACTGATCTTCGAGGTCGAGGACGAGGCGGTCGATGCCGCCATGCCTGTCATTGTCGACATCATGGAAAATGCCGCCATGCCGGCCGTCTCGATGCGCGTGCCGCTCAAGGTCGACGCCCGCGCCGCCCACAATTGGGACGAGGCGCACTGAGAATTCCCGGCCTGGCCGGGACCACAACAACGGGGCGCAAACGGCCCCACAGGAGTATGAGAATTGGCCTTCACCACCATCAACGGCAATGTCGTCCATTACGAACTGATCGGAGAGGCGAAAGCCAAGAACCTGATCGTTTTCTCCAACGGGCTCGGCACCGATTTCCGCATCTGGCTGCCGCTTTTCGATGAACTCGGCGACGACGTCTCGGTACTGTTCTACGATAGCCGCGGCCACGGCCTGTCCGGCGGCGCCGACAAGCCCTTCGGCATGGCCGATCTCGTCTCGGATCTGGCTAGCCTCTGCGACGAACTCGGCATCCGCAAGGCGACCTTCTGCGGCCTCTCCGTTGGCGGCCTCGTCTGCCAGGGCCTCTGGCAGGAGCGGCCGGATCTTTTCCGCAAGCTCATCCTCTGCGACACCGCACCCCGCATCGGATCGACCGAAATCTGGGCCGAGCGCATCGCCGGTATCGAAAAGGGCGGCCTGGAAAGCGCCGCCGACAGTGCCATGGCGCGCTGGTTCACGCCGGCCTTCCACGAAGATCGCGCCGATGAACTTGCCGGCTACCGCCTGATGATGACGCGCCAGTCGCTGTCCGGCTATCTCTCGACCTGTGCTGCCCTGCGCGACACGGATTTCTCCGATGTCCTGCCGACCATCACGGTTCCCACGCTCTTCGTCGTCGGCGACCAGGACGGCTCGACGCCGCCCGCCACCGTGGAGGCCGGCTCGCAACTCGTGCCCGGCGTCCGTTTCGAGGTGATCGACGATTGCGCCCATATCCCCTGCGTCGAGCAGCCGGAAGCGCTCGCCGATCTGATCCAGAGTTTCATGCGCAAGCAGTGACAATACACCTCCCCCTTGAGGGGGGAGGTCGCCGCAAAGCGGCGGGTGGGGGTGACACGTTTCCGATCGACCGGACGCTCACCCCACCCCGGGCCCTTGGCCCGACCCTCCCCCTCAAGGGGAGGGTAGTTTGCGCTCAATGCGCGGCGGACATGTCGCCCAGCACTTCCTTGGAAGCCACCGTCGAATCCGCGTTCAGCTTGTAGACCATGGGAACGCCCGTCGCGAGATTGACGCCGAGGATCTGCTCCTTGGTCAGCTTGTCGAGCACCATGACCAGCGAGCGCAGCGAATTGCCGTGCGCTGCAACCAGCACCTTCTCGCCACGAAGCACACGCGGCAGGATTTCGGTGAGATAATAGGGCCAGACGCGCGCACCCGTGTCGCGCAGGCTTTCGCCACCCGGCGGCGGGATGTCGTAGGAACGGCGCCAGATATGCACCTGCTCCTCGCCCCACTTGGCGCGCGCATCGTCTTTGTTGAGGCCGGAGAGATCACCGTAGTCCCGCTCGTTCAGAGCCTGGTCCTTGATCGTCTCGAGCCCGGTCTGGCCGACGTTTTCGAGGATGATGTTGCAGGTTTTTTGCGCACGGGTGAGGACGGACGTGAACGCGATATCGAACTTGATGCCGTAGTCGGCAAGCGCCTTGCCGCCGGCATTGGCTTCCTGCACGCCGAGTTCGGTCAGGTCCGGATCACGCCAGCCGGTAAACAGGTTCTTCAGGTTCCAGTCGCTCTGGCCATGGCGCACGAGCACGAGGGTACCGGTCATCGACAATTCCTCTCTTGACGATCAGGGGGTGGAGTTGAGCCCGAGCACGTCGAGCATGGTATAGCGGCCGGGCTTCTTGTCACGGGCCCAGGTGGCGGCCTTCAGCGCGCCGCGGGCAAAGAGTGAACGGTCGGTCGCACTGTGAGACAGGGTGATCAATTCACCTTCGCTGGCAAACAGCACCTGATGTTCGCCGATCACGGAGCCGCCGCGCAGCGTGGCAAAGCCGATCGAGCCTTCCTCGCGCGGTCCGGTATGGCCGTCGCGCACACGGACCGAATGATCGGCAAGCGAAATGCCCCGGCCTTCCGCTGCCGCTTCGCCAAGCAGAAGCGCCGTGCCCGAGGGCGCATCGACCTTGTGCTTGTGGTGCATTTCGAGCACCTCGATATCCCAGCCGGCCGCATCAAGCGCGCGCGCTGCCTGCTTGATGAGAACCGAAAGCAGATTGACGCCGAGGCTCATATTGCCCGACTTCACGACCCGCGCATGGCGGGCCGCCGCGTCGATCTTCTCATCATGCTCTGGCAGGCAGCCGGTGGTGCCGATCACATGCACGATCCGCGCCTGTGCTGCGAGGGCTGCAAATTCGACGGTCGAAGCCGGGGTGGTAAAGTCGATGACCCCATCCGCATGCACGAAAGCCGCCAGCGGATCGTCGGTCACGGCAACGCCGAGCTTCGGCACGCCTGCCAGTTCGCCCGCATCCTGTCCGACAACGGCAGAGCCTGCCCGTTCGACGGCAGCATGCAGGACGAGGCCCGGCGTTTCGCTGATCAGCTTGATCAGTGTCCTGCCCATGCGACCGGCGGCACCAACGACGACGAGCTTCATGGGCGTATCCATGCGGGTCTATTCCTGAATGCTGAGCGGGCCGTTGGGCGCGGCCTGCAGGTTGTTGAGCCGAGCGTAGAGGCCACCCGATCGCTGTGCAAGACTCTCATGCGTGCCTTCTTCCACCGCCTGACCGGCCTGCATGACGATGATCTTGTCGGCATTGACGACGGTGGACAGGCGATGCGCGATGACGATCACCGTGCGACCGGCCATCGCGGCGTCGAGCGCCTGCTGCACGGCTGCTTCCGATTCCGTGTCGAGTGCGGAGGTAGCCTCGTCGAGCAACAGGATCGGCGCATTGCGCACGAGAGCACGCGCGATCGACAGCCGCTGCCGCTGACCACCGGATAGCGTTACGCCGTTTTCGCCGACGGGCGTGTCATAGCCCTGCGGCTGCGCGAGGATGAAGTCATGCGCATTCGCCAGACGCGCTGCGTCCTCGATCTCGGCATCGGTCGCCTCGGGGCGGCCATAGCGGATGTTGTCGCGGATCGAGCCTTCGAAGAGATAGGGCTGCT
>CALSAF010000111.1:0-15561 GCA_943372805.1 Rhizobium sp. Q54 | reverse complement strand
CGCTCTTGCAGCGCCTTGCGAGAACGTGAAAATAGAAGAACCTCAGAAAACAAGAAAAGAAGGCTCGACCATGGACGGCGTAACAGTCATCGATCACCCCCTCGTGCAGCACAAGCTGACGATCATGCGCCGGAAGGAAACATCGACCTCGAGCTTCCGCCGTCTGCTGCGCGAAATCTCGACGCTCCTCTGCTATGAGATCACCCGCGACCTCGAGCTCACCATGGAGACGATCGAGACGCCGCTGACCGAGATGCAGTCGCCGATCCTCGAGGGCAAGAAGCTGGTCTTCGCCTCGATCCTGCGCGCCGGCAACGGCCTCTTGGAAGGCATGCTGGAGCTGGTTCCGGCCGCCCGTGTCGCCCATGTCGGCGTTTACCGCGATCACGAGACCCTGCAGGCCGTCGAATACTACTTCAAGGCGCCCGAAGCACTTGCCGAGCGCCTGGTCATTGTCGTCGATCCCATGCTCGCCACCGGCAATTCCTCGATCGCCGCCATCGACAAGCTCAAGGAGCGCGGCGCGAAGAACATCCGCTTCCTTTGCCTGCTGGCCGCCCCCGAAGGCATCAAGAACTTCCACGCCGTCCATCCTGATGTGCCGATCTTCACGGCCTCCATCGACAGCCACCTGAACGACAAGGGCTACATCATGCCCGGCCTTGGCGATGCCGGCGACCGCATGTACGGAACGAAGTGATTTCTTAACCAGATCGCAAGCTTTGACGGCCCGAAACCCCGGTTTCGGGCCGTTTTGCGTGGTGCCTTATCCAATTTCTGATCAGCGCCTGTTACGATCAGCGGATCGCTCACGGGGATAACGGATGTTCGCTCGCACGCTGTTCACAGTCCTGATGCTCGCTTTGTCCGCCAGCCAGTGGCCGACAATCGCGGAGAAGGTTCAGGCCATGCTGGATCAACGCGAGGCCACTGCCCCTGAAGAGGTCGCCGCCAAACCTTCCGCCTCCCATGCCGGTCAGACGGTTCTCACCATGGGACCGGGCGGCCACTACACGGGCACGTTCAAGATGAATGGCAAGCCCGTTGACGCCATGGTCGACACGGGCGCCTCGACGGTGGCGATCAATGTTTCCACCGCCCGCCGCCTCGGCTTCAGCCCTGCAGCGCTTGATTTCCGTTACAACGTGAATACGGCCAATGGCTCGATCAAGGCCGCCCATGTCGTGCTCGACCGTGTCGAGATCGGCAGCATCCGGGTGAGGGAAGTCGATGCCTTCGTGCTGAGCGATGAGGCGCTGACGTCGACACTCGTTGGCATGAGCTTCATGAGCAAGCTCAAGTCCTATACCGCCGAGAAGCGCGTCCTGCGGATGATCCAGTAATACATCCCATACATGAGGCCTCTGGCCTTTACTCTGCGCCAATCCTGAGGCCGATGACCGGCATCGCAGCCGGCTTTGTATCGGAAATGCGATAGCACTCCGCCACCGTCCTGGCGGCTTGCGCAGCGGCAGCCTCGTCATTGGCCTGCACGAAGGCGATCGGCTCGCCCTTCACGACCTGCGTCCCCAGCGGCTTGAAGCCGGACAGACCGACACCATGGTCGATCTTGTCGCTCGGACGCTGGCGTCCGCCGCCAAGCGTGACAACGGCGAGGCCCAACCTACGCGTATCGCATTCGCCGAGATAACCGTCTTTCTCCGCAAGAACTGGTCTCTCGACCTTGGCGCGCGGCAGATAGCCTTCCGCCTTCCTCATGAAATCCTTGGGTCCGCCGAGCTCGCTGACCATCTGCCCGAAGATCTCGGCCGCCTTGCCGGAGGCAAGAGCCTCGCTGCAGCGGGCGAGTGCCACCGCCTGGTCGGTTTCGACAGCTGCATTGACCAGCATCTCGGCGCCTAAGGCGAGCGTCACCTCTTCGAGACGCGTGCCGCTCTTCTTGCCCTGCAGGAAATCGACGGCATTCTGCACTTCGATCGCGTTTCCGGCACAGTCGGCGAGCGGCTCGTTCATGTCGGTCAAAAGCGCCGTGGTCTTCACGCCGGCACCATTGGCGACCCGAACCAGCGAGCGGGCTAAGGCCTCCGCATCCTCGCTCTTCGCCATGAAAGCGCCATTGCCGACCTTCACGTCGAGCACAAGGCTTTCAAGTCCGGCTGCTAGCTTCTTGGACAGGATGGAGGCCGTGATCAGCGGAATGGATTCAACCGTCGCGGTCACATCGCGGATCCCATAGAGCCGCTTGTCGGCAGGCGCGAGATCGCCCGTCTGGCCGATGATCGCGCAGCCGGCCCGATCGACCGTCCGGCGGAACGTGGCATTGTCAGGCATCACGTCATAGCCGGGTATTGATTGCAGCTTGTCGAGCGTGCCGCCGGTATGGCCAAGCCCGCGCCCAGAGATCATCGGCACGGCAAGCCCGCAGGCCGCCACGATCGGCGCCAGCATCAGCGAGACATTGTCACCGACGCCACCGGTCGAATGTTTGTCGGCCACGGGCTTGCCAACGCCGGCCCAGGAGAGAACGTCACCGGAATCGCGCATCGCAAGCGTCAGCGCCACGATTTCTTCCGGCGTCATGCCCTTGAAGAAAACGGCCATGGCAAAGGCCGCCACCTGCCCCTCGGAGATCGTTTCCCTCGACAGGCCTTCGATGAAGCCGGCAATCTCTTCGGCGGTCAGCGTACCGCCATCCCGCTTGCGACGGATGATCTCCTGCGGAAGCATGTCAGTACCCCGAGACGGCCTGGGCCTGCTGGCCCGAAAGCACCGCAAGAATGTTGTCTAGCAGACCCGAGGCGCCAAACCGGAAGGTCGACGGCATCACCCAGTCCTCGCCCATGATCGTATCGGCGAGGCTGAGATAAAGCGCGGCATCCGCCACCGTCGAAATACCGCCGGCGGGCTTGAAGCCAACCTTCTTGCGGCTGTCGCGGATCGCCTGGAGTATGATGTCTGCGGCTTCCAGCGTCGCATTGACGCCGACCTTGCCGGTCGAGGTCTTGATGAAGTCCGCACCGGCTGCGATCGAAAGGTCTGACGCGCGGCGGATCAGCGAGATATCCTTGAGCTCGCCCGTTTCCAGGATCGTCTTCAGGATCGCCGGACCGCAAGCTCCCTTGACCGCGGAAACCATGTCGGACACCGCCTTCTCGTCACCCTTGGCGAACGCGCGGTAGGGGATCACGAGGTCGATATCGTCTGCGCCGTCAGCCACGGCATCCCGCGTCTCGGCCAGCACGTCCTCGGTCTTCATCTCGCCCGAAGGGAAGTTGACGACGGTCGCGATCCGGATCGGGCTGTCGGGGCCCAGAAGCGTGCGGGCCTGCATCACGAAGCGGGGCCAGATGCAGATCGCAGCCGTCGGGCCGAAGGCGCTCTGCGCCCTACCGCAGAGCGTCACGATCTGTTCGGGCGTGCAGTCGTCCTTGAGGTTGGTGAGGTCGAGCAGCGAAAGCGCCCGCGAAGCGACAGCGCGCAGTTCTTGATTATCCAATGTCATTTCCTCCGCCGATCATCCGTTTCAGGATGGTGGCCAGACGTTTGCCGCCGATCGGCGCCATGTCCTTGGTTTCTTCGTGGCTGAGTTCGCCACCGGTCATGCCGGCCCCATAATTGGTGATCACGGAGGCAGCTGCAACCCTCAGGCCGTAGAATCGGGCGAGGATCACCTCCGGCACGGTCGACATGCCGACGGCATCCGCGCCCAGCACACGCGCCATCCGGATCTCGGCCGGCGTCTCGAAGCTCGGGCCGGAGAACCACATATAGACGCCCTGCGACAGCGGCACGCCTTCGGCCTCTGCCGCTTCCCGCATCGCCACCTGCAGCTCGGCGTCATAGGCCGAGGTCATGCCCACGAAGCGCCCGTCGCTCGGCTCCCCGATCAGCGGGTTCTTGCCGGAGAAATTGATGTGGTCGGTGATCTGCATGACAGAGCCCGGGGCCATGTCCTCGCGCAGCGATCCGGCGGCATTGGTCAGGATGAGCGACTTCACGCCCAGGCCCATCAGCACCTCGATCGGCTTGCGCATCGCATTCGCATCGCCATGCTCGTAGTAATGCATGCGGCCGGCCAGCATGATCACAGGTGTGCGCCCGAGATAGCCGGCAACGATCTCGCCGGCATGGCCCGACACGCCGCTCAACGGAAAGCCGGGAAGCTCCGCATAGGGAACGCGCACCGCATCGCGAACCTCGTTGACCAGCGACCCCAAGCCCGAACCCAGCACGATCGCATGGCGCGGAACCAGCCCGTTCAGCCGCTCGACAAGTAGATCGACGGCGGCCTTCATCCGAGGATGTCCGTCTTGAAGCTGAGCGGCAGAAGCTCGTCCATGGTCATGGTCTTCTGCACGCCGACTTCGTCGCAGAGATAGATCTTGGTGTCGGCGGATGCGAATTCCGAGATCTTCTGCCGGCAACCGCCACAGGGCGGGCAGAGCGCCAGCTTCTCGGCAATGACCGCCATCTCGACGATCTTCTTCCCCCCGCCCATGATCATGCAGCCGATCGCCGTCGGCTCGGCACACCATCCTTGAGGGAAGGAGAGGTTCTCGATATTCGCGCCCGTATAGATCCGGCCGTCATCGGCTCGGATCGCAGCGCCGACCGGGAATTTGGAATAGGGCGCATGCGCGAAGGACATCGCGCCGCGCGCCGCCTCAAACAGGTCGTGAGACATGGATCAACGCTCCTTCGAATAGGCCACACCACCGGCCTTTGGCGGGTTGGCCGAGCCGATGAAGCCTGCCAGCAGGATGCAGGTGAGGATATAGGGCAGCGCCTGGAAGAGCTGCACCGGCACTTCACCGATGACAGGGATCTCCTTGCCCTGCATGAAGTTGGCCAGCGCATCGAGGAAACCGAACAGCAGGCAGGCGAACATGACCGGCACCGGCTTCCACTTGGCGAAGATCAGGGCTGCGAGCGCAATGAAGCCCTTGCCCGCCGACATGTCCTTGATGAAGGCCGCCGACTGCGCGATCGCGAGATAGGTGCCGGCGATGCCGCAGAGCAGACCGGCGACCAGAACCGCACGATAACGCAGGAAGGTCACCGAAATGCCGGCCGTATCCACCGCACCCGGGTTTTCGCCCACGGCGCGCAGGCGAAGGCCGAAGCGTGTGCGATAGAGCACCCACCAGGAGATCGGAACCGCCAGGAATGCCATATAGGTGAGCATGTTGTTGCCGGAGATCACGTTCGAATAGATCGGCCCGATGAAGGGCACGTCGCGCATCATCTCCGCACCCGGCAGGATGATCGGCGAGAAGCGGGCTTCGCCGGAAATCTGCGGCGTGCGGCCACCCTGTCCGAACCAGGCCTGGCCGAGCACCACGGTCAGACCCGCCGCCACGAAGTTCAGCGCCACGCCCGAGACGATCTGGTTGCCGCGATTGGTGATCGAGGCAAAGCCGTGGATCAGCGAGAAGACCAGCGAAACAGCGATGCCGGAAAACAGGCCGAGCCAGGCCGAACCGGTGAGATAGGCAACGCAGGCGGCTGCGAAGGCCGCGGCCAGCATCTTGCCCTCAAGCCCGATGTCGAAGACACCGGCGCGTTCCGAATAGAGGCCGGCAAGAGCAGCCAGGATCAGCGGGATCGACAGACGGATCGTCGAGCCGAGGATGCTGATGAGCATGTCAAAGGATTCCATGGTCGCGTCCTCAGGCCTTTGTCATTGACTGGTAGATCCGCACGATCATCGGACGGCACATGAATTCCAGCGCGCCGGCAAACAGGATCACCAGACCCTGGATGACGACGATCATTTCGCGGGTGATGTTGGGCATGTCGAAGGAGAGCCAGGCTCCACCCTGATAGAGAATGCCGAACAGGATGGCGGCGAGCACGATGCCGAGCGGATGGTTGCGCCCCATCAGCGACACGGCAATGCCGACGAATCCGGCACCGGCGACGAATTCCACTTGCAGGCGGGCCGAGGCGCCGAGAACCGGGTTCAGCGCCATCATGCCGGCCAGACCACCCGAGATCAGCATGGTGATCATGACGATCTTTACATAGGGAATGCCGGCATAGGCCGCTGCCGAGCGGCTGATGCCGAGCGTGCGCATCTCATAGCCGAGCTTGGTACGCCAGATCAGCACCCAGACGACGACGCACATCACCAGCGCGATCAGGAAGGACACGTTGAACGGGGCAGGCCCGAGCGTACCGCCGAACATGGCGATCAGCCAATCGAGCTTCGGCAGCTGGCCGCCTTCGAGGAAGGTGCGGGTTTCCGGCGCCATCTTGCCCGGCACGATCAGCACGTTGACCAAGAGATAGACCATCAGCGCTGCGCCGATGAAATTGAACATGATCGTGGTGATGACGATATGGCTGCCGCGCTTGGCCTGCAGCCAGGCCGGGATCAGCGCCCAGGCCGCACCGAAGAGCGCAGCGGCCATGATAGCAAACGGCATGGTGACATACCACGGCACGTAGTGGTCGAGCGCGAGTGCGGCAAGCGCCGCCCCCAGGCCACCCAGATAGGCCTGACCTTCCGAGCCGATGTTGAACAGACCGGCATGATAGGCAACCGCCACGGAAAGCCCGGTGAAGATGAAACTTGTCGCATAAAACAGCGTGAAGCCGATGCCTTCGCCGCTGCCGAGCGCACCTTCGATCATGAGCTTCAGCGCTTCCCAGGGGTTTTCCCCGATGATCCACACCACAAGTCCCGAAACGAGGAAGGCGAGCGTGAGATTGATCAGCGGCAGCAGCGCATAATTGATCCAGTTGGGTAGGGGTACGGATGCAGTGCTCATCAAATCCTCAAGCGGCAATGCCGGCCATCATCAGGCCGAGTGTCTGTTCGCCTGTATCAGGCGTCTTCTCGCCGACGACTTTGCCGGCAAACATTACCAGAATGCGGTCGGAGAGCGAGCGGATCTCGTCGAGTTCCACGGAGACGAGCAGCACGGCCTTGCCGGCGTCGCGCGTTTCCACGATCCGCTTGTGAATGAATTCGATCGCCCCGATGTCGACGCCGCGTGTCGGTTGACCGACGATCAGGAGTTTCGGGTCGCGCTCGATTTCGCGCGCAACGACGATCTTCTGCTGGTTGCCGCCGGAGAAGTTGGCGGTCTTCAGCCGCGGGTTCGGTGGGCGGATGTCGTATTTCTCGATCTCTTCAACCGCAGCTTTTCGAATGAGGTCCGGGTTCAGGAACATGCCCTTCCCATAGCGCTCGTCCCGGTGATAGCCGAGGATGGCGTTCTGGCTTTCCTCGAAGGGCAGCACCAGGCCCATGTGATGGCGGTCTTCCGGGATATGCGCCACGCCGATGCAGCGCAGTTCGGCCGGATCAAGACCCGCCACGTTCTGACCATTGATCCAGATCTCGCCCGAGGTCGGCTTGCGGATGCCGGTGATCGCTTCCAGAAGCTCGCTCTGGCCATTGCCGGCGACACCCGCGATCCCGACGATCTCGCCGTCTCGCACGTCGAAGGAGACATTGTCGACCATGACGACGCCGCGGTTATCCTTGACCGTCAGGTTGCGCACCGACAGGAAGATCTCGCCCGGATTGGCAGGCTGCTTCTCGACATGCAGCAGCACGCGTCGACCGACCATCAGTTCGGCAAGTTCTTCAACCGTCGTTTCGGCCGTCGTGCGGGTCGCGACCATTTCGCCGCGGCGCATGACCGACACCGTGTCGGTGATCGCCATGATCTCGCGCAGCTTGTGGGTGATGAGGATGACCGTCTTGCCCTGGTCGCGCAGCACGCCGAGGATCTTGAACAGGTGGTCGGCTTCCGCCGGCGTCAAAACGCCCGTGGGCTCGTCGAGGATCAGGATCTCGGCCCCGCGATAGAGCGCTTTCAGGATCTCGACGCGCTGCTGCAGACCGACAGGCAGTTCCTCGATGATCGCATCGGGGTCCACTTCCAGCTCGTAGTCTTCTTCCAGCTTCTTCAGCGCGGCGCGCGCCGCATCCGTCCCCTTGCCGAGCAGGGCGCCGCCTTCGGCACCGAGCATCAGGTTTTCGAGCACGGAGAAATTTTCGACCAGCATGAAGTGCTGGTGCACCATTCCGATCCCGGAATTGATGGCAGCCTGGCTGTCCTTGATCGTGATCGGTTTGCCGTCGATCTGGATGGATCCCTGGTCGGCCTGATAGAAGCCGTAGAGGATCGACATCAGTGTCGACTTGCCGGCACCGTTTTCACCGATGATGCCGTGGATGGAGCCCTTGGCGACCGTCAGATTGATGTTCTTGTTGGCATGCACCGCACCGAACTTCTTGTCGATGCCGATCAGTTCGATCGCGGGTGCCTGGTTCGCTGCACTCATTCCGGTCCCCCAGACATACAAAAAGGGCGCAGGACGACGGGATCGCCGTCCTGCGCCCGGATTTCAACTCACTTCGGGCAGGAATTGTCCGACATGTAGTCATGCACCTTGATGGTGCCGGCGATGATGTCGGCCTTGGCCTTCTCGACGGCAGCCTTCATGTCTTCGGTGATCAGCTTGGCATTGTTGTCGTCGAGCGCATAGCCGACGCCATCTTCGGCAACGCCGAGCGCCTGCAGGCCGGGCGTGAACTTGTCGCCCTTGGAATCGGCATAGGCGTTGTAGACAGCCAGGTCGACGCGCTTGACCATGGAGGTCAGGACAGAGCCCGGATGCAGGTGGTTCTGGTTGGAATCGACGCCGATCGACAGCTTGCCGTTGTCGGCAGCGGTCTGGAGAACGCCGAGGCCGGTTGCGCCGGCAGCTGCGTAGACGACGTCCGCGCCCTGGTCGATCTGGTTCTTGGTCAGTTCACCGCCGCGAACCGGGTCGTTCCAGGCTGCACCCGTCGTGCCGGTCATGTTCTGGAAGACTTCGATGTCAGCCTTCGCAGCGCGGGCGCCCTGCTCGTAGCCACAGGCGAACTTGCGGATCAGCGGGATGTCCATGCCGCCGACGAAGCCGACCTTGCCGGAGGTCGAAGCCATACCTGCGAGCAGGCCGACGAGGTAGGAGCCTTCATGTTCCTTGTAGACGACCGAGCGGACATTCGGCTTGTCGACGACGGAATCGACGATCACGAACTGGGTGTCCGGGAATTCGGCGGCAACCTTCTCGACGGCGGAGGTCCAGGCGAAGGAAACGGCGACAACTGGATTGAAGCCGCGCGAGGCGAAGTTGCGGATGGCCTGTTCGCCCTGCGTGTCGCTGGTCGGCTCGAAATCGCGGTAGTCGATGCCGGTTTCGGCCTTGAACTTCTCGGCGCCACCATAGGCGGCTTCGTTGAAGGATTTGTCGAACTTGCCGCCCGTGCCGTAGACCAGCGCCGGCTTGATGTCGGCCGCAAGCGCGGTCGTCGACATCGCGGCCAAGGCAAAGAGACTGAGGAGGGTTTTCTTCATTGTGCAGCCCTGTTGTTGCTATTGATCTTGTTGGGTCCTCCCGCAAGCCTTTCCGCGAGGAAAGACATGTCTGCGGAACCGCCGCCCCCTGTTCCGGAGGTCCTGGCTGGGGGCATCCTTGCATGGCTCGTTCAAAAATTCACCAGATTTTTTTCATCTGGTAAAGATTCACACGGCTGCTGATTTTTCAGCGCTGAGCGCTGAAAAATCAGTCAGATCAATGGGATTTATGCTGTCACTTTGAGCAATTGCTCTCAGGCTGCGGGTGTGGTCGGGCAGGAGACGCCTGTGCCGCGTAAGCCGCAATAGCCATTCGGATTCTTCGCCAGATATTGCTGGTGATAATCCTCGGCAAAATAGAAGGGGCCCGCATCGGCGATTTCCGTCGTGATCCGGCTGTTGCGCCCGGCTTTTACCAGCGCCTCCTGGAAACGGTCGCGCACGGAGATCGCGAGCGCCATGTCTGCCTCATCCTCGACATAGATGGCCGAGCGATAAGTGGTGCCGATATCGTTCCCCTGGCGCATGCCCTGGGTTGGGTCATGCGCCTCGAAGAAGACCTTGAGCAGCCCTTCGAGCGTAATCTTCTGGGGATCATAGACGACCTTGACCACTTCCGTATGGCCGGTCAGCCCCGTTACCGTCTCCTGATAGGTCGGGTTCGGGGTGATTCCGCCCTGGTAGCCTGCCGCAGTCAGATAGACCCCTTGCGTCTGCCAGAGTAGCCGCTCCGCGCCCCAGAAGCAGCCCATGCCGAGATAGACGGTCTTCATGCCCCGGGGCACGGGCCCTTTCAGAGGCAGGCCGGAAACGAAATGCATGGCCGCCGTCGGGATCTGCTCTGGCCGTCCGGGCAGGGCATTTTCCGCCGTGGGCATCACTGTCTTCTTGTTGAACATGTCGATCAGGAACATCTGAAACCTCCTGCGGCCGCTTGTCGGCCTGTACGATGTGTAGGGACCCGCCTTTGCGGCGGTAACCGAAGACTGCGTGCTCCGGTCTGTATTCCATTTGTCGCGGAAACCCGCCCGGACTTACGCCAGCCGCCGGATCATTCATGCAACCCGCGACGGCGCAATCTCGGGCGGCCCCATCCCCTCAGGCTGCAAATCGCCCGACCAGCGACGGTTTCTTGTAGCCGATCATCCAGAACACAAGTGACAGGAGGAGCATGGCGGCAAAGGCTGGCTGCGGCAGGACCACGTCTCGCAATGCAAGCCAGGCCCCATCACCGAGCCGCGTGACCACCTGATCCTCAAGCGCCATCAGCGAACCCGGGTGCGCGCTGATCCAGGCCACCGAAAGCGGCGTCATGATAACCTGCGACGCCGACACCGAAGCAATCGCGTCGATGACGGCGAGTACAACTCCGACGCAAAGCGCAAGCAAACTCAAGACCCTGAACAGGAACCGCACCACCAATGTCTCCGGCTGAAGCCCGCCACGGCCTCCAATCCGCCGCGCGCGACCCTATAAATAGGGAATTGTCGACCGATGTCAAAATTCTGATAGATTTCGGTTGATCCCTCGGAATTCCTCGGTATATATCGCGCCCGACCAACCGCGGTGGTTTTCCCCGCGATCCCCCTGGACAGGTGGCCGAGTGGTTTAAGGCGCACGCCTGGAACGCGTGTGTGCGTGAAAGCGTACCGTGGGTTCGAATCCCACCCTGTCCGCCACTTCATCAAGTAAAGTACCGACTTCATGGAAAGTCATGGGCCATTCGGTCCTGGCTGTTCAGTTCAATTCGCCACGACCTTTTGGTTGGAGCGGATGCTATCTGCGACCATGACGGATTGATCGCTCCAGCTGGCCGCCAGTCAAGCATCCAAAGCATATTCAATCACGCGAGTTCTTTAGCGTCCCGGTTGCCAGCCATCTTTGAACTGATGGTCAGCGGGCAGCGGAAGCTGAACGATGCGGGCGTTCAGGGCGGAATCGTAGATCGCGGTGATCAGTTCGATAGAGTGCACAGCCTCTGCGAAGACCGGAAGGTAGAGATCGGGTTCCCCGTTCAGCTTTTGGTAAATGTCTGCGAATTGCCCGGCAAAGCGGTCTTCGACATGCGGAACGCTGGCCAGGACGGCATCGAGCTCTGCCTGCCGTGCCGGGTCCGTGGCGTTGAACGTCCATGGGCCGGCGCCGACGTGGTATGGCTCGGTCCCTGACGTGATGGTGACATGTTCGAAGCAGACCCGGAATCGCGACTTGCTGCCTGCCGCGCCAAGTGTGATCGAGGAGGTCACCAACGCCCCCTCAACCGTCTTCATGCTGATGGCGGCGCAGTCCTCGGTCTCGATCGGATTGACCCTTGTGTCGAGAAAGGCGGCCACGGAACGGATATTGCCGGCCAGCAGCGTCACAAGATTGTGGGCATGGATGGCGTGACTGACGATCGCGCCACCCAATTCGCCGTTCCAGCTGCCACGCCAGCGTTCGGCGTAATAGTCCGCCCCGCGCTGCCAGTGGGTCTCCAGAGCCATGACATAGGGCTTTCCGAGCATCCCCTTTTTCCGCAGCGCATGGGCTGCCCGGTAGCCGGCACCATAGCGATACTGGAAGACCGGAAAGACCTGTCGTCCGGCCCGCGATGCCGCTGCCGCAATCCGGGCAACATCGGCCATGGACCCGGCGATCGGCTTCTCGCAGACCACATGCTTGCCGGCATCGAGTGCCGCAATCGTCATGGAGGCATGCAGGTGTGGCGGCAGGCAGATGTCGACGAGGTCGATACTCGGGTCTGAAAAGACCTCCGCCACAGCGGTGACGGGTCTTGCTCCCTTTGCAAGCCTGGCCCCTGCTGAAGCCTTTTCCAGGTCAAGATCGCAGACATAGACGACCTCGTAATGATCCGGCAGCTCGGCATAGCCCGAGATATGCGACCTGCCGATCCCGGCACCCAGAACCGCCACTCTGATGCGCTTGTTCATCGGATCTTCTCCTCTGCCATCTGCTGTGCCTGGAGCGAAAGCTCGGTTGCCAGAAAGGCATGGTCCTGACGCATCGCGGTTTCGGTGCGCTCCCTGACGTCCTGCAGGAGCCTGCCGAAAAAGGGCGTTCCGGCGCCGCTTGCGTTGAACCGCTCGACCCCCTTGGCGTCGACCAGGATCACGTGATCGCCGCCGGCTTGGCCACCGATATCGACATATTTTCGCATCTCGATATAGCCTTCGGTCCCGAGAATGGTCATTCGGCCATCCCCCCAGGTCGGTAGGCCATCCGGGGTCAACCAGTCGACGCGGGCATAACCGCGCCCGCCATTGCCCTCGAGCAGCACTTCACCGAAATCCATAAAGTCCGGCCGTTCCGGATTGGCGACATTGCCGACATGCGCCGAGATCACGCGCGCCTCAGTCGAGCCGGTAAAGTGCAGGAACTGGTCGTACTGATGGGCGCAGATATCGTTCAGAATGCCGCCGCTGCGCTGTCTGTCCCAGAACCAGGCAGGGCGGAGATGGGCGTTGCGCCTGTGGGGTCCGAGGCCGACCGTCTGAACAACCCGGCCGATCCGGCCTTCGCCGATCAGGCGATCGACGACCGTGGTGCTCTCGACCGTCAGTCGTTCGGAAAAACAGACGAGCCAGCGACGTCCGGTTGTCTCAACGGCCTCCTTCAGCCGGCTCAACTGCTCGAATGTCGTGCAGCCCGGTTTGTCGACCAGCACATCCTTGCCGTGCTGCATCGACCGGATCGCGATATCGGCCCTGTCGCTGTTGATTGCGGCGGAGAGGATCACGCTGATATCAGCATCCCCCAGGATCCGTTCTTCCGAAAGCATCGGAGCAGCGTCATAGCAGGACGCGAAAGCACCGGTCACTTCGGGCGGCGTCTCCGGTCCGGTGCACCATCCGGTAAATTCGGCGCCAGCCGACAGAAGGCCGTCGATCATCCCGTAGATATGGCCGTGATCGACGCCGATGACCGCAAACTTCAGCCGTGATCCCATGGTACTAGTGCTCCAGCTTGATGCCACGCGACCGCAGCATGGATTTGATGTCGACGAGCGAGCCCGTGTCGATGGAGGCGTTGGCGGCAATACCCGTCAGGATGGACCAGGCGCCGGCGACATGATCGGAGGCGCGACCATATCGGTCGGGTGTCATGCCCTCGGGGTCGAAGATGTAGCCCAGCATTACGGGATCGGCCCCGCCGTGATGCCCGCTGGCGTGGGGGACGTCCAGAAGCCGAGGGACCTGACCGGCCAGATGCAGCTCCGTGGTGACGGCGTCCGCGTCCGCATGGGCTCGCGTTCCGCCGAAGACACCGTGAACCTCGACATGGCGGTGCGTGATATCGCCCTTGGTTCCCTGGAACTTGATCTCCAGCCCTTCCCAGGGCGAATAGGCGGTCAGTGTATAGTTGGCGGTGACACCAGAGGCATAGCGGATATGGGCCTGCATCGTATCCTCGATGCCGATATCGGCATCAAAGACGCACAGGTCACGGAAATAGCCGTCTGCGCTCTCTGCCTCCAGATAGAGGTTCTTCAGGCTTTCGTCGGCGGCCAGGTCCAGCTTGAAGTCGCATTTGGCGGCCACGGGACAGCCGTGGCATCGCGGTCCCCGCCCTTCAAGGCCGAGTGCTGCAGCCGTTTCCGGGCGGTAGAAGGCGCGCCTGCCGGATGCGAGCACCGCCGTCGGTACCGTACCCAGCCACCAGTTCAAGAGGTCGAAATGGTGGGTCGATTTGTGAACGAGAAGGCCACCCGAGTTTTCCTTCTGACGGTGCCATCTGCGGAAATAGTCTGCGCCATGGACCCGATCGAGATGCCAGCGGAAATCAACGGCGGTGACCTCACCGATCGCACCGGATGAGATGAGCTCCTTGATCTGGGTCCTGGCCGGCGAATAGCGATAGTTGAAGGTGACCTGCACCTTGCGGCCGGTCCGGGCCTGTGCGTCGATGATCGTCTTCAGTCGCGCAAGGTCTATGGTCAGCGGCTTTTCGCAGATGACATCGCATCCGGCCTCGAAGGCCCGGACAATGTAATCGGCGTGCAGAAAATCCGGCGTGGTGACTACGATGGTGTCAGGCTTCTGCTCCAGGATCAGCCGGTCGAAGTCTTCGGCGAGATAGGTTGCAACGCCGTTGGTCCCAGGCCGCTGCACCGCCTTGGCCGCCTCCCCCAGCCGGTGCGGGTTGCTGTCGCACAGGGCAACGATTTCATGCCTGTCGGCATAGTCATCTGTAATGGAATCGCGAAACATCTTGTGCCGCGAGCCGCATCCAACGATAGCGATCTTCACTGTCTCAGACCCTCTCACCCGTGGGCTCGACGCGCTGACCAGACGCATCGAAATAATGGATCGCCTCCAGCTCGAAGCCGATCGTGACGCTATCGCCCTGGCGATAGGTGATCTTGCCGCTGTCGCTGACCAGCACGGTCTGCCCTGTCGGCAAGGCCATGTGCAACAGCGTCTCGTTTCCGAGATATTCGACGAGACGCACGGTTGCCTCGGTCCTGATCGTCCCCGCTCCGACCAGAAGCGCGCCCGGGCGGACGCACAGTGTCAGCTGCGTGTCGGATGTTGGCAGATCGGCAATCGCAAACTCAGGCCAGCCTTCGACCCGCACACGGGTGGAAGCAGCTTCGCGCAGGACGTCTGCCTTCAGCATGTTGATCTTCGGCGATCCGATGAAGCCGGCGACGAAGAGGTTCTGAGGACGCGTGTAAAGCTCCTGCGGCGTGCCGACCTGCTCGATCTTGCCACTGCGGAGCACGACGATGCGGCTCGCCATGGTCATGGCTTCGACCTGGTCATGGGTGACGTAGATCATGGTGGTGCCGAGACGGGCATAGAGCGAGGCGAGTTCCGCCCGCATCTGAACGCGCAGCTCCGCATCGAGGTTGGAAAGCGGTTCGTCGAAGAGGAAGAGCTTGGGCTCGCGCACGATTGCGCGACCGATCGCGACGCGCTGCTTCTGTCCGCCCGAGAGCTGCCGCGGCTTGCGATCCATCAGCGGCTCGATCTGGAGGATGCGGGCAGCTTCCGCGACGCGTCGCTCGACGTCGGCCTTGGACATCTTGAAGTTCTGCAGGCCAAAGGCGAGGTTCTTGCGCACCGTCATATGCGGATAGAGCGCATAGCTCTGGAATACCATCGACAGCTCACGCTTCGAGGCGGGCAGATCGTTCACCACCTTGTCGCCAATCGAGATCGTGCCGTCGGTGATATCCTCCAGCCCGGCAATCATCCGGAGCAAGGTCGACTTGCCGCAGCCGGACGGGCCGACGAGG
>CALSAF010000110.1:0-15582 GCA_943372805.1 Rhizobium sp. Q54 | reverse complement strand
GGACGCGGGCCTCTTGGATAAAGGAGAGGGAAGGAGAAAGGCTCAGGCCGTTTCCATGTATTCCGCGCCATCCGGCTCGCGCAGCACGTAGCCGCGGCCCCAGACCGTCTCGATGTAGTTGGCGCCACCGGCGGCGTTTGCAAGCTTCTTGCGCAGCTTGCAGATGAAGACGTCGATGATCTTGAGTTCCGGTTCGTCCATGCCGCCATAGAGGTGGTTAAGGAACATTTCCTTGGTGAGCGTGGTACCCTTGCGGAGCGAGAGGAGCTCCAGCATCTGGTATTCCTTGCCGGTCAGGTGAACGCGCTGGCCACCAACTTCAACCGTCTTGGCATCCAGGTTCACGATCAGCTCGCCGGTGATGATGATCGACTGGGCATGGCCCTTCGAGCGGCGGACGATCGCATGAATGCGGGCAACGAGTTCGTCCTTGTGGAACGGCTTCGTCATGTAGTCGTCGGCGCCAAAGCCGAGGCCTCGCACCTTGTCTTCGATGCCTGCCATGCCGGAAAGGATCAGGATCGGCGTCTTCACCTTGGAAAGGCGAAGGGTACGCAGCACCTCGTAACCGGACATGTCGGGCAGGTTCAGGTCGAGCAGAATGATGTCGTAGTCGTAGAGCTTTCCGAGATCGACACCTTCTTCGCCGAGATCGGTGGTGTAGACGTTAAAGCTCTCCGACTTGAGCATCAGTTCGATGCTCTGCGCCGTCGCGCTATCGTCTTCAATGAGTAGAACCCGCATATTTATCCCCTTTACCGCCGCCGAAAGGTCAAGATGGCCCCCTACGCGATACGGATCCAGTCGTTGCCTGATTTGAAGGCTGCCACCAATTGGTTAACAAATTCTGATTCCCTCTGGCAAGGTGTATCGAATTCATTAAGCAAAGATATCAGTCTCCTGATTCTTCATGTGTTTCGGTCATCGCCACATCTGAATCAGAGCCTCAGGGAACCCCCGTAACCGATTCATTTGACTCATCATTGTCAGGAGCTCTTTTCGGGCTCTGGCATTTACTGACCCTTAAGTGATCGTCCTTATCATTAACGATGCCCGTAAACGAAAGGTTACCAAAGGTAGGTTTTTGTTAACGCCGCGGACTTTTTTTGGACGAATCGGTGGCGGGCGTGTTGAGTAGCAAGTGTGGCGGGGGGTCTCGCATCACGGGAGTATTGCGTATGAAGTCGCGTGAGAGCCTGGTACGCCTGAAGGGTTTTCAGGTCACCGAAAAGCGTCGGCAATTGCAGCAGTTGCAGTCTATGATGTCTGAGTTCGAACGGATGGCGAAGGAGCTTGAGGCTCAGATCGGCATCGAGGAGAAGAAATCGGGCATCTCTGATCCCAATCATTTCGCCTATCCCACCTTCGCCAAGGCGGCTCGCCAGCGCGCGGACAATCTTCAGGTCTCGATTCGGGAATTGAAGGTCCAGCAGGAAGCAGCAGAACTGGCGCTGGAAGAGGCTGAAGCGGAATACCAGAAGGCTGCGGCTCTCGAAGAGCGTGATGGCCAGATGCGTGTCCGGGCCTGAATAGCGCTATTCAGACTGGTTGAGATTTCGAAGAAGAAGGCGGTCGCGGGTTGCCCTGCGTCCGCCTTCGTTCGTTTTCGCGCCGGCTCACGGCGCGACATCATCACTGGCGGGCGTCGTTCCAATCGGGGTGGCGGTCCATCTGGGCCTTCATGAACGGGCAGAGAGGAATGATCTTCCAGCCGCCTCTGCGGGCTTCGGCGACCGCGTGCTCCGCAAGCGCCTGACCTGCGCCGGTTCCGCGCATCGCGCCCGGAACTTCGGTGTGATCGACGATGATCAGTGTGGGGGAGGCGCGGGAGAAGGTCATGATCGCCGGTTCCGCGATGCCATCGACACGACCGGTGTATCGTCCGCCGGACCCCGCTTCCTCACTGGTGATCTGCATCGACGCCTCCTGTTGCCGTGTTTCAGTGCTTCTGATTAACATCTGTTTCTGCGAACCGGCAACGGCGCTGCCCGGACACGCACTGTTCGAAACTGCAGGGGGAACCTCGTTGCTGGTCTGGTTGAAGGCGTTCCTCCTCATCTGCGCGTCGGCATCCTTCGCGCTCGGCGTAACGCTGCCCCTCATGCGTTTCGAGAGCTTTTACGTGTTCTCCACCGATGCCTCGCTGCTCGAGGTGATCCTGTCTCTGTGGGCTGGCGGGGATGGGGCACTTGCGGTGCTTGTCGCAACCGTCTCCATCGCCTTTCCGCTCGCCAAACTTGTGCTCGTTGCCGCCGAGCAGGTGGCAGGGGATGGTGTTGGGCAGAAGGGTTTTCTCGATAGGTTGGTGCCTGTCCTGTCGAAGTGGTCGATGATGGACGTGCTTCTGGTCGCCATCGTAATCTTCGCGACGAAGACGAGTGGTCTGGCGCAGGCGTTCACGCAACCGGGCCTCTGGTTCTATGCAGGGTCCAGCCTCGGCGTCGTCGCCTTGAGTGCCCTCGGCAGGACCTCCCGCCCCCAGAATGCATGAAACCGGCAGGCTGGGCCGTGCCGGTTCAGGATGGGTCTTTTACAAAAAAACTTATCGTGCCGGGCAGCCGGCACCAAAGGAACTAATGGCGATACTGCTGGATGCGGGTGGTACGCAGGCCCGGTAGGCCGTGGTCATTGATTGACGACTGCCAGGACAGGAATTCCTCGACGGTCAGTGTATAACGTTCGCAGGCTTCTTCCAGGCTCAACAGGCCACCACGCACTGCCGCGACAACCTCAGCCTTGCGGCGGATCACCCAGCGGCGCGTATTGGCCGGCGGAAGATCGGCGATCGTCAGGGGGCTGCCATCGGGGCCGATGACATATTTCACTCGTGGGCGGATCATTTCGGTCATTGGACTCTCTATACAAACTCAAGACCACACACCCGCATACTAGGACCGATGCTTTAAAATTTGCCTAAGCCCATTGTAAGCATTTGATAATAATTTTCGCGACGCAGCCGCTCCGGGATTCGCAGTTTTTGATGCAACTTGAGTAAACTTGCGGCATTTGCATAGGAGTTATGCGAGGTCCGTGACTGGTGCGGTCCTGAGAACTGTGGCATTTGGGCGCTCATGGATACCCGGACCGCGATTGTTTCGTCGTCCGGATGTGGAAATGTCGCGCAACCCGGTTCTCGTTAGAGCCGCAAGATCGGCGACAGGCCCAGCTGATACCCGTTTCACCATGGAACGATTCAATGTTCACAGACATTCAGATCCCGATCGGACAAATGTTCGGTCGAAAGGAGTTTTATGTTCAGGCCAACTGATGTGACGCGTGGTCACGGTCTTGGTGACGGTGATGCCGTTTTTCAGAGCGAAGCGCTCGCCGGGGGGCCGTGGGGTCGTGACCTCTTCGATCTCGGGCGCAGCTTTGGCTTCCGACACTGTCTTCTGGCCCGCCTTCCGAAGGCGGACAGCCCAGAATTCTCGACGAATCTGATCGCCTGCACTTGGCCCGACGAGTTGCGGCTCGCCTATGAGGCAGCCGAAGTCTATGCCGGCAGCCAGCTCGTTGCCCGGCTGAAGCAGTCTATCCTGCCGCTGTTTACGCGTGACAATCCATTCCTCGGGACTGCCGGGTCTGAAGTGCGTTTGCAATTGGCGCCGATTTTCCAGCAGTTCGGTGTCGCTGCATCGTTGGTCTTCAGCCTCAATGACCGGAACCAGACGCAGTATGTGCTTGTGTTTTCAGGGCGCGATACGCCTCCCGAACGCCAGGAAATCGCGATGCTGCAATTGAGTGCGATGGAATTGCTCGATGCCGGCGTCGAGGCGCTGGTGCCACGGCTCGGACCGAAGGAGAAGCTTTCCGCGCGGGAGGTGGAATGTCTTCGCTGGTCGGCAGCCGGGAAGAGCAGCGACGAGATCGCCATCATTCTCGACATCTCCAGCCATACGGTCGTCAGCTACCTGAAGAGCGCCATGCGAAAGCTGGAAGCTGTCAATCGCATGCAGGCGGTTGCCCGTGCCTGTCGCTATCGTCTGCTCTGAGCGGAAGACCACCTGACCCATCATCGTAAGAGGGCGCCGCAGTGGTTGCGGCGCCCAGGTCATGTCTGCCTTAGGTCATAGAAGGGCGAGGCTGATTTCCGTCTTGCCGTATCCGAATTCCAGCTGGCTCGTGCCCTGATGGCGTAGCGTCAGCGTGTCGCCGGCGTCGCACCATACCAGAGCGGAGGTGCTGGATGTGCCGGCACCACCGACATGGCTTGCGATGTCTGACGCGCCGTTGCGGCTGACATGGACGGCGTGGCTGGCGGTGCTGATGGCGCAGACCGTGAGCGACAGCAGGTATTGACCCGAGGCCGATACCACCAGCGGACGCCCGTTGCCTGAGGGGAGGGGGGCTCCCAGGGTCACATCTCCACCCGACAGATGCAGAATATCAAAGCCAGTGAAGCTGTCATTGACCGGGGTGAGCGTGGCCGGGGCCAGAGCGGCGCGGGCGAGCGGTCGCTGATCGTGGCGGACATAGCCTTCCGGCGTCACGCTCACGGCCTGACGCCAGCCCGTCGTGTCGCCGTTGACCTTGAGGGAGAAGCTGTCTTCCCCGGCGAGCCCCATTTCCGCGCGGCCCTGCCAGTTGGACTGGAAGATCAGGCTTGCGGTTTCGGACGTCGCAGCCTTGTTCACAGTCAGCCGGTGGCCGGCACCCGCATGGTTGAAGAGGCTTGCAGGCGACGCAAGCGAGAGCCGGTTGTAGCCGTCTGAGTTGGCGGCGATGCCGAGCCGATCGAACCGGGCGTCTGCGGGCAAGGGCGGGACAATCCAGTCTGTGCCATCGAAGAGCTTCAGCCTACCCTCGTCGAGAAAGACTGCAGTCCAGCCTTCGCGCGGCGCAATGAACACCCAGACGCCGTCCTGAAAGAGGGCGAGCGTATCGGGATGGTCTGCCCAGAGGTCTGTTGCGGCCGGGGTGATCCAGTGGATCTCGCCCGCTACGGGGTTCGCCGGCGGGCTCGTTGCACTCGTGGCAACGACCATCTGCACCAGGGAATCGAGCCGCTGGAGCGCCTCGTTGTGGGTTACGTGCTTCTGCGCCTGAGCCGGGAGGATAAAGGGGAGGGAGAGATTTTGGGTCGTGTCAGGCATGGTCCGTTCCTTCTGGCTGCGGGCTGCCGGATGCAGCCCTGCGTGTTGAAGGAACAAGTGTGAGGCCGTGCCTGAGATGGGGGATGAAAAACACATGCCCCCGTTGAAGCGGCTCGTTTTTTTCCTGCTGTCATCCCCGCTCGGGCGGGCCACCCGAAGCGACGAAGGGCGGGTTTTCGAACACACGCAGGCCTGGTAGCCGCTTGCCATAGGTAAGGGGTGCACCGTCTTCGGTGGTCACCATGCCGCCCGCTGCGCGCAAAACGGCGTCGCCGGCGGCTGTGTCCCATTCCATGGTGGGGCCGAAACGGGGATAAATATCGGCTTCGCCTTCTGCAATCAGGCAGAATTTCAGCGAGGAACCGACAGCCTTGCGCTCCATGATTTCGGCCTTGCGCATATAGGCATCTGTGGTGTCGCAGTTGTGCGAACGCGAGACTAGCGCTGAGGGTGTGGCGTGCTTCGAGCGTACAGCAATCGGCTGGCGCACGGCGATGCGGTCCGCAGTGTCGACCGCAAGCCTTTCCGCCCTGTCGCTGCCGCCGACATACATTGTCGCCAGAGCCGGGGCATGGACCACCCCAAGCACGGGGGCGCCCTTCTCGATCAGGGCGATGTTTACGGTGAAGTCGTCATGGCCGCCGATGAATTCGCGGGTGCCGTCGAGCGGATCAACGAGAATGAAGCGTCCGCCGGTGATATCAGGGATGCGCCCGGCTGCCACTTCCTCTTCGGCGACAACAGGGATATCCGGCAGGGCGCGGGACAGGGCTTCGAGAATCAGCCGTTCGGCTGCCTCGTCCGCCTGAGTGACCGGTGATGCGTCACTCTTCAGGCGCACATCATGGCCGGCTCGATAAATGTCGAGTATCACGCGGCCCGCAGCGAGAGCGGCCTGCTCGAACAGTTCCAGCATATCGGCGGTCTGATGCACCTGGACATGGCTCCGCGAAGCGTTTCTTTATCCGGTTTAACGGTGGTGAAGGCGAATGGGAAGTGCGGCATGCCACGGCGTGATGCGCGTATCTGCGGCTTTCGTGCTGCACTGCGTCCAAACCGGGGCCGCATGTCTCAATCAGCACAGTTTTTGTCCTGATCGCGCTTGCTCTTTGTGACGCCTATGCGAATGTGACGCGACATTTGCAGAGGTTGTTCGATGCGTTATTCCGCCCTTTCGATCTTCCGCCAGGCGCTTTCCGGAAACCGGAACTGGGCGCCGATGTGGCGCGAGCCGCAGCCGAAACCGCATTACGATGTGATCATCGTCGGCGGTGGCGGGCATGGTCTTTCCACCGCCTATTACCTCGCCAAGGAATTCGGCATCACCAATGTCGCGGTTATCGAGAAGGGTTATCTCGGCGGCGGGAATGTCGGGCGAAACACGACGATCATCCGCTCGAACTACATGCTTGAGGGCAACGAGCCCTTCTACGAATTCTCCATGAAGCTGTGGGAAGGCCTGGAACAGGACTTCAACTATAATGCCATGGTTTCGCAGCGTGGCATCGTCAATCTCTTCCACACCGATGGCCAGCGCGACGCCTATGCGCGGCGCGGCAATGCGATGATGATGCATGGGGTGGCCGCCGAACTGCTCGACCGCGAGCAGGTGCGCTCGATGATGCCTTATCTCAATTTCAACCATGCGCGCTTCCCGATCCTGGGCGGTCTGTTGCAGAAGCGCGGCGGTACGGCTCGCCATGACGCCGTTGCCTGGGGCTATGGGCGCGGTGCCGACGAGCGGGGCGTCGATCTCATCCAGCATTGCGAAGTGACCGGTATCCGTCGCGACGAACTCGGTCAGGTGACCGGCGTCGAAACGACCAAGGGCTTCATCGGCTGCAACAAGCTGGCGCTGGCGACTGCCGGTCATACGTCCGTCACCGGCAAGATGGCCGGGCTCGACCTGCCGATCGAGACGCATGTGCTGCAGGCCTTCGTGTCGGAAGGCATCAAGCCCGTGATCGACAATGTCATCACCTATGGCGCGGGACATTTCTATATCTCGCAGTCCGACAAGGGCGGCTTGGTCTTCGGCGCTGACATCGACTACTATTCCTCCTATGCTCAGCGCGGCAATCTGGCGACCGTCGAGCATACGATCGAGGAGGGGGTGTCGCTGATCCCCGGTCTGTCGAGGGTCAGGGTTCTGCGGTCCTGGGGCGGGGCGATGGACATGTCGATGGATGGTTCGCCGATCATCGACCGCACGCCGATCGACAATCTCTACCTGAATTGCGGCTGGTGTTACGGCGGCTTCAAGGCGACGCCGGCGTCTGGCTTCTGCTTTGCCCATCTGATTGCCAAGAACGAACCCCATCCCGTGGCCCGCCTGTTGCGCCTCGACCGTTTCGAACGCGGCTTTGCCGTCGACGAAGGCGGCAAGGGTCCACAACCGAACCTGCATTGAGACATCGCCATGGCAAGCCTGATCACCTGTCCGCATTGCGGCGTTCGTCCCAAGGAAGAGTTCAGCATTCGCGGAGACGCGAGCCCGGTTCGTCCGGCGCCCGGCGCACCCGACGACGTCTGGAACGCTTATGTCTTCATCCGCGACAACCCGAAGGGCCGGATCATCGAACACTGGCATCACACTGCCGGATGCCGGCGCTGGCTTGTCGTCGAGCGCGATAATGCCGCGAGCCACGAGGTCTACAGTGTGACCGATGCGAGCGAATACGCAAAGGAGGCCGCACGATGAGTGGTTTCAGGCTGTCCTCCGGCGGGCTAGTCAACCGGGCTCGTACGCTGTCCTTCAGCTTCGATGGCAAGACCTATACGGGTTATGAGGGCGATACGCTGGCCTCGGCCCTGATCGCCAATGACCAGCTGCTGGTCGGGCGTTCGTTCAAATATCACCGCCCGCGCGGCATCGTGACGGCGGGTTCTGCCGAGCCGAATGCGCTCGTCACGATTGGAGCCGAAGGGCGCACAGAGCCGAATACCCGCGCCACCGTCGCCGAGCTCTATCAGGGGCTCGAAGCCAATAGCCAGAACCGCTGGCCGTCGCTGAAATACGATATCGGATCGGTCAACAGCCTGTTGTCGCCGTTTCTCTCGGCCGGCTTCTACTACAAGACCTTCATGTGGCCGAAGGCCTTCTGGGAAAAGCTCTACGAGCCGATCATCCGGAAAGCGGCCGGCCTCGGCAAGACGCCGTTCATCGCCGATCCCGATCGCTACGAAAAGGCCTGGGCGCATTGCGACCTCCTGATGATTGGCGCTGGCCCGGCCGGTCTGATGGCGGCGCGGGCTGCGGCGCGCGCCGGGCTTCGCGTCATACTGGCGGATGAAGGGTTCCGTCTTGGCGGTTCACTGCTTTCCGAGCGTGTCACCGTCGGCGGCGTGCCGGCGGCCGAGTATGCAGCCTCCGTCGTCGAGGAGCTCAAGAGCCTTTCCAATGTCACGCTGATGCCGCGCACGACCGTGTTCGGCTGGTATGACGACAATGTCTTCGGCGCCGTCGAAAAGGTACAGAAGCATGTCGCGCAGCCGTCCGGTGAGCTGCCGGTCGAGCGAGTCTGGCGCATCGTCGCCAAGCGGGCGATCCTGGCTTCGGGTGCGGAAGAGCGGCCGCTGGTCTTCGGCGGGAACGACAAGCCGGGTGTAATGACCTCGGGTGCCGTGCGCACCTATCTCAATCGCTATGGCGTCGCTGCCGGCCAGAATGTCGCCATCTTCACCAATGGCGGTGCGGGTTATCGCACGGCGGCCGATCTGGTTGTTGCCGGTGTGGGTGTCGCTGCCATCATCGACGGGCGGACACAGTCTTCTGATGTTGCGCCATCCGGGGTGCGGGTCATCCGTGGCGGCTCCGTTATCGACACCAAGGGGTACTACCGGATCAAGGGTCTGATCGCCGAACGCGTCGGCCACCAGGAAGAGATCGCCTGCGATGCGCTGGCGATGAGCGGTGGCTATAGCCCGATCGTGCATCTCGCCTGCCAGCGCGGCGCAAAGCCCACCTGGTCGGACGAGCACCAGGCCTTCCTGGCACCCGATGTGGGGCAGGGGTTGCGGATCGCTGGCTCGGCGGCCGGTCATGCCTCGCTTGCCGCCGTTCTGCGCGATGGTGCAGACAAAGCGCATGAGGCGATCGGCGATCTCGGTCGGCTCGTCGGCACGGTCGACGTGCCGCAAGTCGAGGGTGAATTCGATGCCTCCTTCGCGCCGCTCTGGTATGTGCCGGGCGCCAAATCCAAGGCCTTCGTCGACTTTCAGAACGACGTGCATGTGAAGGACCTGAGCCTTGCCCAGCGCGAGGCCATGGGGCATGTCGAGCACACCAAGCGCTACACGACCGGCGGCATGGCGACCGATCAGGGCAAGCTCGGCAATATAGCTACGATCGGCATCATGGCCGGCATGCGAGGCGTCTCGCCGGCCGAGATCGGCACCACGACCTTCCGGCCCTTCTATACGCCCGTCTCCTTCGGCGCGATGGCGGGCACCTCACGCGGAGAACATTCGCGGCCCGTGCGCACCTCGCCGCTGCATGGCTGGGCGAAGAAAAACGGTGCCGTCTTCGTCGAATCCGGCCTCTGGTATCGCTCCTCCTGGTTCCCGCGCGACGGCGAGAAGACCTGGCGCGAGGCCGTGGACCGTGAAGTGTTGAACATCCGCGCCAATGCCGGCATCTGCGATGTGTCGACGCTCGGCAAGATCGAGATCTTTGGCAAGGACGCGGCGGAATTCCTCAATCGCGTCTATTCCAACGCCTTCCTCAAGCTGCCGGTCGGCAAGGCGCGCTATGGGCTGATGCTGCGCGAAGACGGGATGATCTACGACGACGGCACGACGAGCCGGTTCTCGGATGAGCACTTCTTCATGACCACCACGACGGCCTATGCCGGCGAGGTGATGACGCATCTGGAATTCTGCTCCCAGGTTCTCTGGCCGGATCTTGACGTGCGCTTCGTCTCCTCCAGCGATCAGTGGGCGCAGATGTCTGTTGCCGGTCCGAAGGCCCGGATCATCCTCGAACAGATCATCGAAGACGATATCTCCGACGAGGCCTTCCCCTTCCTTTCGGCGCGCGAGGTGCTGCTCAAGGGTGGCTTGAAGGCGCGGCTCTTCCGCATTTCCTTCTCCGGCGAACTCGCCTTCGAAGTGGCCGTCCCCGCCAATTACGGCGAAGCGGTCGCCGATGCGATCATGGCGGCCGGCAAGCCGCACGGTATCTGTGCTTACGGCGTCGAGGCGCTCAACGTGCTGCGCATCGAAAAGGGCTTCATCACCCACAGCGAAATCGACGGTCGCACGACGCCCGACGATGTGGGCCTCGGCAAGATGTTCTCGACGCAGAAGCCTGACTTCATTGGAAAGCGGCTCTCCAGCCGCTTCGGCCTCACCGCCGCCGATCGTCCGCAGCTCGTCGGCCTGAAGCCTGTCGATCGTGACAAGAGTTTCGCCGCCGGTGCGCATCTGCTGAAGGAAAACGTCAAGCCGTCGACGTTGAACGACCAGGGCTGGGTGTCCTCCGTCTGCCATTCGCCGACGCTCGGGCACGCGATCGGCCTCGCCTTCCTGAAATCCGGCCGTGAGCGGCTGGGCGAGAAAATCGTCGTCTGGGACGGCTTGCGCGGTTCGGAAGTGCTGGCCGAGGTCGTCAGCCCCGTCTTTTACGACCCCGACAACAAGAAACTGAACCTGTGAGGATCCGATCATGCCGGTGACCTATGCCATCAGTCACGTGCTCGAGGACCACATTTCCGGTTTCGAAGCGACGCCGAACCCGCATCATCTTGCCATTCTGAGGGCTGTCTCCGTCTTTTCCGTTCTGGCCCATCCAGGGCATGAGGCGGACATCGACGAGGCGCTGACCAATCTCGAAGATGTGCATGTCCGTTTCTGCGGACCAGGCGAATGGCTTGTCGTCAGCGAGACTGTTGCCGCTGACACGATCGCCCGTCAGCTCGCCGAGCTCGGGGCGAGCCGCGCCTCTTTCGTCGACCAGAGCGACGGCCGCGTCGTACTGCGCATCCAGGGGCCGAAGGTCCGGGCGATCCTCGCCAAATGCACGGCGCTTGACCTGCATGCCGATCTCTTCGAAATCGGCCAGTCGAGCAATTGCCAGATCTGCCATGTCGCCGCCAACCTCGCCCGCACGGGGCAGGATGCGTTCGAGATCATCGTCATGCGCAGCTTTGCGGGATTTGTGTTCGACGAGGTTCGGGAGATGGGGCGGGAGTTCGCGCTGACGGCGGGGTTTGCGTGAGGGGCTGACCGTTCCTATCTTCGGGTGAACTGCCTGCGGGGTTTCCGCGTTTCAGGCACAAAGGATCCCGCGCCCCGCATGTTTCACCTGATGTTTTCCCTGCCATGGCTGATTGTCGCCTCTCGCTTCATCGCCCCCTTGCCGTGGCCATGGTGGGTGCAGCTTTCGCTCGCCGTCTTCCTGCTGTTCGCCTCGCAATATCACCTGTTCAGCCGTTTCACCTCCGGATCGGTCTTCGCGCCGGAATTCCCGCGGCCACTGGTGATAGCCTTCAACCTGTTCTTCGGGGCGATCGTGCTGTTGGCGGCCATGCAGGTGGTCCTTGATATCGTCAGTATCCTGATCTTTGCCGTCACCTGGTCGTTTCCTGTGGTGCCGTCGGAAGTACGATATGCGATGGGGATCGCCGCGCTGTTGCTTGCAAGCTTTGGTATCAGCCGGGCGATCCGCGTGCCGAAGCTGAAGCGGATCGAGGTTCAGATCCCCGGTCTTGCTCCTGATCTCGACGGTTACCGGATGGTGCAGCTGACCGACATGCATATCAGCCGGCTGTTCACGGTTTCCTGGGCACGGGCCGTGGTGGAAAAGACCAATGCGCTGGATGCCGATCTGATCGACGGCAGTCTCGACATCCGCCGCGAGGACATTGCGCCGCTTGCAGGTCTCAAGGCCCGGCACGGCGTGCTGACCGTGCCCGGAAATCACGAATATTTCTTCGATGTCGACCGCTGGCTCAAACATTTCCCCGAACTCAACATGCGCATCCTTGCCAATGAGCATCACGTCATCGAGCGCGGCGAGGGCAGGCTCGTCATCGCCGGTGTGACGGATCTTTCGGCGCGGTTTACCGGCGCTATCGAGCCGGATCTGGGGCGGGCGCTGCATGGCGCGCCTGCCGATGCGCCCGTCATTCTTCTCGACCACCAGCCGCGCATGGCAGAGCGGGCCGCAAAGCATGGTGTTGCCCTGCAGCTCTCCGGCCATACCCATGGCGGCATGGTGCGCGGCCTCGACCGGATCGTCGCCCGGGCCAACAATGGCTATGTCTCCGGCTTCTATCGGGTCGGGGAGATGCAGCTCTATGTCAACAACGGCACGGGTCTGTGGCCTGGCTTTGCACTCAGGATCGGCGTTCCGGCGGAGCTGACGGAGTTCACGCTGCGGTCAGTGCGTTAACGCCCTTGCCGGTCCCGCCCGCTGTTGTCTTAGCAGACGAAAAAACCGCAAATCGTGCGGGCGTCTATGGCCAAACCTGCCTCTCACCACGCCGCCGAGAGAACACTCGCTGTTACCGATGCGACATCTTTCGTCGCAGCATGGTCTTCTGGCTTTCATGCGGGCAATCTAGCTTTGTTGCATCAATCATTGCCGCCAAGGGGAGCGTTTTTCCATGAAGAGCCATGCGCGTGTCGTCGTCATCGGCGGGGGTGTCGTCGGGTGTTCGGTGCTTTATCACCTGACCAAGTTCGGCTGGACCGATGTCGTCCTGCTGGAGCGGTCCGAGCTGACCTCCGGCTCCACCTGGCATGCGGCGGGCGGCATGCACACGATCAATGGCGATCCGAACGTTGCCAAGCTGCAGAAGTACACGGTCGAGCTCTACAAGGAGATCGAGGAATATTCGGGCCAGGATATCGGCTTGCACATGACCTCGGGCCTGATGCTGGCGGCCACCAAGGAGCGCTTCGACTGGATGAAGTCGTTGCTTGCCAAGGGCAAATATGCGGGTGGTGAGGCGACGTTGATTTCGGCGCAGGAAGCCTACGAGATGATGCCGCTCTTGGACCCGAAGCAGTTCGTCGGCGCGGTCTTCGATCCGCATGAGGGCCATCTCGACCCGTACGGCACCACCCATGCCTATGCGAAGTCGGCGAAGAAGAACGGGGCGGAAATCTATCTGCACACCAAGGTCGAGGATCTGGTGCAGCTGGAAGACGGCACCTGGCGCGTCATTACCAACAAGGGCGAAATCCGCGCCGAGCATGTGGTGAATGCCGGCGGTCTCTGGGCGCGCGAAGTGGGCCGCATGGTCGGGCTGGAGCTGCCGGTGCTGGCCATGGAGCACATGTATCTGATCACCGAGGACATGCCCGAGGTCATCGAGTTCAACAAGACGACGGGCAAGGAGCTGATGCACTGCGTCGATTTCGATGGCGAGATCTATATCCGCCAGGAGCGCAATGGCATGCTGATGGGCACCTATGAAAAGGACTGCCGTCCCTGGTCGCCGATCGAGACGCCCTGGACCTTCGGCCACGAGCTTCTGGCCGAAGACCTGGAGCGCATCACCAACGAGCTCGAAATCGGCTTCCGGCATTTCCCGGCCTTCAACAATGCCGGTATCAAGAAGATCATCAACGGCCCCTTCACCTTCTCGCCCGACGGCAATCCGCTCGTCGGTCCCGTTCGCGGCATGACCAATTTCTGGTCCGCCTGCGCGGTTATGGCGGGCTTCTCTCAAGGGGGTGGCGTGGGGCTGGCACTTGCCAACTGGATCATCGAAGGCGATCCGGGCTTTGATGTCTTTGCCATGGATGTCTGCCGCTACGGCGACTATGCAACGCTCGCCTATACCAATGCCAAGGTGCGCGAAAACTATTCCCGCCGCTTCTCGATCCGTTATCCGAACGAGGAGCTGCCGGGTGCCCGTCCGCTTCTCACCACGCCGATCTACGACAAGCTCAAAAGCGCCGGTGCCGTATTTGGCGCCTCCTACGGGCTCGAAACGCCGCTCTGGTTTGCGCCCGAAGGCGTCGAGGATGCCTTTTCCTGGCGCCGCTCGACCGATTTCGAGGCCGTCGGCCGGGAAGCCCAGGCCGTGCGCGACAGCGTCGGCCTGATGGAAACCTCCGGCTTTGCCAAATACATGGTGAGCGGGGAGGGGTCTCGTGAATGGCTCGATCGCATGCTCGCCTGCAAGCTGCCGGAAGTCGGGCGCATGGCGCTGGCGCCGATGCTCAACGAGGCGGGCAAGCTGATCGGTGACTTCACGGTCGCCAATCTCGACGACGAGGACTTCCTCGTCATCGGTTCCGGCATTGCCGAGGACTACCACATGCGCTGGTTCGAGAGCCATCTGCCGGACGACGGTTCCGTTGATGTCGAGGCGCTGAACCTCAGCCTTGTCGGCTTGTCGATTGCCGGGCCGAAGTCGCGCGAGGTGCTCGCCAAGCTGACGCATCTCGATGTCTCGGACGAGGCTCTGCCGTTCATGGCGATCCGCGAGATGGATCTCGGCATGGCACCGGTCATTCTGGGGCGCGTCAGCTATACCGGCGATCTCGGCTACGAGCTCTGGATGCGGCCCGAGTATCAGCGCTATGTCTTCGACGTGCTGATGGAGGCGGGTGCGGAGTTCAACATCTCGCTCTTTGGTCTACGCGCCCTCAATGCGCTCAGACTGGAAAAGAGCTTTGGCAGCTGGTCGCGCGAGTATCGCCCGCTCTATGGGCCGCTCGAAGCTGGGCTGTCTCGTTTCGTGGCGCTGAAGAAAGAGGCGAGCTTCATCGGCAAGCAGGCGGCGATGGAGGAGAAGCTGTCTGGTGGTACGCTTCGGCTGCGCACCTTCATCATCGATGCCAGGGATGCCGACGTCATCGGCGACGAGCCGATCTCCTACAGGGGGGAAGTTCGCGGTTGGGTGACCTCGGGCGGCTTTGCCCATCCGAGCGGCGTCTCGGTCGCGATCGGCTATGTTCCCAAGGAGATTGCAGACGAAATCGAAGGCTGGGGCGTGGAAATTCTTGGGGAAATCCTGCCCGCCCGTTTGCAGCCGCAGTCGCTATTTGACGCGAATGGGTCGCGGATGAGAAACTGAACCATTCTTGGTGAAAATGGGCTTGCATTGGGACTGGGGCATCAACAGCAGGTCGCTCGCGCGACCTGCTGATTTCGTAAGCTTTTTCTGCTGCTTTTTTGTGTGACCTGTCATTTCCCGGGTCAAACCACCTGTTAACAGTAACATTTTGTCTGAAACATGCCTTTTTGGCTTCACATTTTCGGACAAAGCGATATGGAATCCTTCGACGCCTATGCCCGCAAGGGACAACAAAATGAGACGCATCAATCAGGCGCGTCCGGGGGATAATATATGGAGTACTTCATCCAGCAGCTCATCAACGGGCTGACTCTTGGATCCATCTATGGCCTCGTGGCTATCGGCTATACGATGGTTTACGGCATCATCGGCATGATCAACTTTGCCCATGGTGACATCTTCATGCTCGGCGGCTTTGCCGCTCTCATCGTCTTCCTCATTCTCACATCCTTCTT
>CALSAF010000109.1:0-16081 GCA_943372805.1 Rhizobium sp. Q54 | reverse complement strand
GACAGTGAGCGTGGCGCTCAGGTAGGCCAGAGAATCGAGGGCACTGTGCTTGGAGGCCTCGATGAGCGAGGCGATGGTTACCCAGTTGGCTGCTCCGGTACCATGACCAGCAACGAGTGCGCTCTTCCGGTTCAGGTCGATCGCCAGGCCTACTTGCGCGGATGGTTGCCAAACCTGCCGCAATCACCTCTTCTGTCCGACGTGGCGTCCCATGGCCTCGGGCTTGTCGAGCAGGGCATGCTTGGCCAATAGCGGCTCAAGCCTCGCTCGGATCTGCGCAAGTGCGGGCACAGCCTTGCCTTCCTGGGATGAAACATGGAGCATCAGGTGTTCGCATGTCGCAACGATCCGATCATCCGATATGCGGTGCAGCCACAGGAATGAATGCAGTTTCTTGTCATCCGAAGGAAGGAGTTGCGCGGTCACGTAGAGCCCGTCGCCGAGCTTGCATTCGTCAAGAAGCCGCAGGTGGCTTTCGACGGTGTAGTAGCTGTGGCCTTCGGCAACATACTGCATATCCGCACCGATCATGCGCAGAAGGGCATCGGCGCTGTCAGCAAAACATTGTGAATAGCGGTATTCGGTCATGTGGCCGTTGTAGTCGACCCAGGACGGCTGAACCTTGAACTCGGAAAGCCTGATCGGTTGCGCCACATTGCCTGCGGCCATTGGCGGCGCGGTTTTCCAGAGATGGTTCTCGAAGTCGGCAAGCAGTCTGCCAGCCCCCCAGCCGCGCCCCTCGTCGCCGGCCTTCAGGGCCTGCATGATCGAGACGAGGTTCTGGTCGCGGATGCGTTCCAGCTCGCGGATGCCACGGGCACCGGATTGCCGGTCGGACTGGCCCGCAATCTTTTCGACCAGTTCGTCGTTGAGGTCGACGACATCGGTCAGCTTTGTCCAGGGCCAGGAGAGGCAGGGGCCGAACTGGGCGAGGAAATGGCTCATGCCGGCTTCACCGCCGGCGATGCGGTAGGTCTCGAACAGGCCCATTTGCGCCCACCGCATGCCGAAGGAATAGCGGATCACGTCGTCGAGCGTTTCGGTATCGCAGATATCGTCCTTGATCAGCCACAGGGCCTCGCGCCAGAGCGCCTCGAGCAGGCGGTCGCCGACAAAGGCCTCGATTTCCCTGTTGATGATCACACCCTTCATGCCGATCGGCACAAGCTTGGCCCTTGCTTCCTCCAGCGTCGCGCGGCTGGTCCTTTCCCCGCCAACCAGTTCGGCAAGCGGCAGCAGATAGACGGGATTGTAGGGATGGGCGACGAACATGCGCTCGGGGTGTTTCATGTCGCGCTGCAGGTCTGTCGGCAGGATGCCTGAGGTCGAGGAGCCGATCAGGGCCTTGCTGTCCGCTGCCGCGTCGATCTCAGTCAGAACGCTGCGCTTGAGATCGGGACGTTCGGGCACGCTTTCCTGGATCCAGTCGGCCCCCTTGACGGCCTCTTCGATCGAGGTGGCGAAGGTCAGTTTGCCCTTGGGTGGCAACGGCGCCATGGTCAGCATGCCATAGGCGCGTTCGGCATTTGCCATCACCTCGCCGATGATACGCTCCGCGTCTGGATGCGGGTCGTACACCTTGGTGTCGATGCCGGCCAGGATGAAGCGCGCCGCCCAGGCTCCCCCTATGACACCGCCGCCGATACAGGCTGCCTTGTTGATCCTTGTCATCCTGTCTGCGGTCCTTCCTGTTGCGATGCCTTGCCCGGGGAGGGGCTAGCTGTCGGTTGTCTAGCGCTTGGTGAGCTTCAACTTCTGTCTGACGGCTTCGGGGCCGATGATGCGGGCACCCATGCCCTCGATCACGTTCACGGCCCTTTCGACGAGCTGTGCATTGGTGGCGAGATTACCCTTTCCGGCATAGAGATTGTCTTCCAGCCCGACACGGACATTGCCGCCGGCAAGCACCGCGGCTGCCGGATAGGCAAGCGCGTTTCGGCCGATGGAAAAGGCGGAGAATGTCCAGTGGGCGGGCACATTGTTGACCATGGCCACAAAGGTGTTGAGGTCATCAGGTGCGCCCCAGGGAATGCCCATGCACAGCTGGATCAGCACCGGATCCTCGATCAGGCCCTCTTCGGCAAGCTGCTTGGCAAACCAGAGGTGCCCGGTGTCGAATGCCTCGATTTCCGGGCGAACACCGAGATCTGTCATCCGGCGTGCCATGGCGCGCAACATGCCGGGCGTGTTGGTCATCACATAGTCGCCGAGCGAAAAGTTCATCGTGCCGCAATCGAGCGTGCAGATCTCCGGCAGGCATTCGGCGACATGGGAGACGCGCTCGGTGGCGCCGGCCATGTCGGTACCCACAGGGTTGAGCGGCAGCGGGTTTTCGACATCGCCGAAAATCATGTCACCGCCCATTCCGGCGGTGAGGTTCAGCACGACATCGGCATCAGCGGAGCGAATGCGGTCGGTAACTTCGCGGTAGAGATCGTTGCGACGGCTGGCGGCGCCCGTGTCCGGATCGCGCACATGACAGTGCACGATGGCGGCACCGGCCTTGGCGGCATCGATGGCAGACTCGGCAATCTGCTTTGGGGTAATGGGTACATGCGGAGACTTGGCAGTCGTGTCGCCGGCGCCTGTGACGGCGCAGGTGATGAAAACATCCCGGTTCATGGCTAGAGGCACGATCGGTTCTCCCGCGTTGGTTGACCCTATTACGCGGCAGAACCCCGCGGCATGCTTTGCATTTTTGGATGCATGCTATACATTCTCAGAAGTTTCCGGAGATCTGTCCCTAATGTTCGACAGCAATACGTCTCCAGTGATGCTTGATCTCCTCATCTTGCCCGAGACCAATCTCATACTCGTGGCCTCGGTGATCGAACCCTTGCGCCTTGCAAACCGGGTGAGTGGGCTGGAGCTTTATCGCTGGCGCATCATGAGCCCCAATGGGCAGCCGATCGAGACCAAGAGCCATATCCCTATTCCTGTCGATTGGGCCTTCCAGCCCGGCAAGGAGGAGGAGCCGTTGTTTGTCCTCTCAAGTCATAACTGGCAACGCCACGCGACCTCGGACCTGAAGCGGCGGCTGGCAAAATCGGCGCGCCACAGGAGCGTGGTGGCGGGTATCGAGTCCGGCACCTGGTTGCTTGCGGATGCGGCCCTTCTCGACAATTTTTCCGCAACGCCTCACTGGGAGGATTACGAGGAATTCGCCACCGCCTATCCACATGTCCGTGCGGTGCGCGAACGTTTCGTCATTGATGGCAGGCGGATCACCACCGGCGGTTCACTGCCCACGCTCGATCTCATGCTGGAACTGATCCGGCGCCAGCATGGTTATTCGCTGGCGCTGGAGGTGTCGCGGCAGTTCATCTACGAACAGGGAGGTGCCCGCGGGACGACGGTTGCCATGCCGTCAACGGGCAGTATTCGGCTCGCCGATCCACGGGTCAGTGAGGCCATGCGCATGATGGAGGAGCATATCGAACAGCCCTTGTCACTGGTGCGTCTGGCGCGGCGCATCGGACTTAGCGAAAGGCGGCTGCAATCGCTGTTTACCGCCGCAATCGGGGCGCCGCCCCATATTCATTACCTTGCGCTTCGCCTGAACGCCGCGCGTCGAAAGGTGATCGAAACGCGGCTTCCCTTTGCCGATATTGCAGTCGCAACCGGCTTCAATTCGGCCTCGGCCTTCTCGCGCAGCTACCGCGCACATTTCCGCGAGAGCCCCTCCGATACGCGCAAACGCCTTGTCGTTCCCTTGCAGCGGACGTGATGGCAATCAGACCTCCATCCCTGCTCCTTCGCTGGATTGGGCGGGCTCGCCGGGCCTGATCCCTTTTCATCGGCGGCAATTTGTGCTTATATTGAATGAACGTTCAGCAAATATGAGGGCGCCATGAACGAGCAGGTCCGGGATATTGCCGTTCCGAAGGACTGGGACAGACGTGGCCTTCCGGGGTGGTGTTATCATTCCGACGCGCTGCTGGAACTGGAGAAGGAGCATGTTTTCCGATCCCATTGGCAGATCGCCTGCCATGTGAGCGACGTGGCCGAGGCGGGGCGCTATATCACCCTTGATCTGGTCGGAGAGCGGGTGCTCGTTCTGCGCGACAAGGACGGTGTCGTGCGCGCCTTCAACAATGTCTGCCGCCATCGCGGGTCCCGCCTTGTCACCGCAGAGGCCGGGCATTGCCGGGGCGCGCTGGTCTGTCCGTTTCATGGCTGGGTTTACAATCTCGACGGTACCCTGCGCGGCCCGGCCCGGCCTGAGAGCTTTCCGCCGCTCGACAAGCATGAATTCGCCCTGTCCGGCATCGAAACGGAAGTCTGGCTCGGCTTCGTCTTCATTCGTCTGAAACCCGGCCCTCAGCCCTCCGTTGCCGAACTCATGAAGCCTTTCGAGGCGGAGCTTGTCCACTACGGCACAGCCGAAATGATCCCGACAGGTGGGTTCTGGGGGCATGAATCGCCGGTCAACTGGAAGTCGGTGCGCGATGTCGACAATGAAGGCTATCATGTTGCCATGGCACATCCGTCCCTGCAGGACCTTTACGGATCAAGCTATTTCGACGAACCCTTCGTAGACGGGGTTAGTCGATCGTTTGCCACCTACAATCCGCATGCGGGTCGCCGGTGGAGCGTGGATAGATACCGGGCCATCGCCCCCGAAGCCACGCATCTGCCACCGGAACTGCGCAGCGCCTGGATCTATTACGGTCTCTTCCCGAACAATGTGATCGCGGTGACGCCGGAGACGGTGCAATTCTATCAGGAATTCCCGGTCACACGCGGTCGGACCCAGCTTCGCGGCGCCATCTACCGCTATCCGGACGAGGGGCGGGCACAGCGTCTCGCTCGCTATCTTTCCGCCCGCATCGACCGCGATACGATGGCCGAGGATGTACAATTGACCGTCTGGTCCAATGAGGCGATGACCTCCCGTTCGTTTGCCGGCTTCTATCTCTCGGATCTGGAATATGGCGTTCGGACCCATCACGATCACCTGCGGGCGGTTCTGCCCGTCATGACGCTGGAGACGGCTCCAGAGGAAGAGCGGATGGCGGAGGTGAATGCGCGGATGTCTAAAAATCGTTAGCGGGCATCTCTCGCGCGGTACAACCAGGCATGTGGGCTTCGCTCGGCTTCCGGCGATCTGTGCAAATGCCCGAAAGTGCTCGGCAGGCAGCGTCAACCCAATCACTATCACCGTTGGACACGCCGCTTTTCACCCCATGCCCGGACCGGGCGGCAACGCTGTTTTTCGCGTTCCCGTCTCTAGCCGAATGACCGGGGACGACTTGTCAGCCGCACCAGTTGATGAAGCCCCCGGTGACATGCCGATCGAAAAAATGGCCCACTTCTTGCTTTTGATCGGGCATGAAGATCTCGCAGCTGCCCTCAACCGAAGACACCATATGGCCTCGCGTATTCGACGCTGTCGACCGTGGCGGTGCGCCGCTGCACATCCAGATCCGCCGCATGATCGTCAGGGGGACTGAGACTGGAACCCTGCCAGCCGAAACCCGGCTCCCCTCGTCGCGACGCCTTGCGTCCATGCTCGGCGTCGGGCGCAACACCGTAACCTCGGCCTATCAACAGCTGATCGACGAAGGGTTCCTCGTTTCACATCATCGCAGCGGAATATTCGTATCGGCCGACATCCGACCCGCACCCATGAAAACGAGCCAGAAACGCTGCGCCAACTTGGGCGAGAAGTTTGTCATCAGGCCCTCGCAGCTGCACCATATCACCAAGCCGCGCGACTGGCGCTCCTATCCATATCCCTTCCTGTCGGGTCAGTATGACCCCGCGCTGTTCCCGACAAACAACTGGCGGGAGGCCGTGAGGGCGACCTCGACTGTCCAGGAAATTCAGGGTTGGGCCGCCGATATGATTGACGACGACGATCCGGATCTTATCGAGCAGCTGAGGCTGCAGGTGCTGCCACGCCGGGGCATCTTCGTACGGCCCGACGAAATCATCATCACAATCGGCTCGCAGCAGGCGCTTGCGATGATCGTCCAGCTTTTCATCGATAGGGAAACCCAAGTCGGCCTGGAAAATCCCGGATACCCGGATCTGCGTAACATGGTGAGCCTTGCTACCCGCAACGCCCGCTTTCTGACAAATGACGATCAGGGCGTCGTTCCAGATCGGATCTTGTCCGAATGCCAGATCGCCTTCGTGACGGTAGCCCATCAGTGTCCAACCACCACCGTGATGCCGGAGGAACGACGCAAGCTGCTGCTTAAAGCGGCAGCCAGGAGCGATCTTCTTCTGGTCGAAGATGATTACGACGCCGATCTGTCGGTCGAGGCCGATCGCGATATTCCCTCGCTGAAGAGCATGGATGCGGCCGGACGGGTCATCTATGTTGGCAGCTTCTCCAAGGTTCTCGCACCTGGATTGCGCATCGGCTATCTCGTCGCCACAAAGCCGGTGATCGAGGAATTGCGTGTTCTGCGCAGGCTGATGCTGCGACACCCGCCCACGAACAACCAGAGGTCACTCGCAACTTTCATTGCGCTCGGTCACTATCGGCAGCATCTTGCCCAAACCGGCTCGATGATAGCCGAGCGAGCGCGGCTGATTGCGGAGACCCTGCCGCACGTCATGCCTTCCTGCCGTTGGGTGCGCGGTGCCGGTTCCTCAAGTTTTTGGGTGGAGGGCCCGCCGCAACTCGATGCACGTTTGGTTGTCGCCATCGCAAAGGCACAGGGCATCCTGATTGAGGCCGGGGATATCTTCCATGCAGACCAAACGGCCGGGCGCAATTGCTTCCGCATAGGTTTCAGCTCTATTGCGTCCAGCCGGATTGCGGGCGGGCTCGCCAAGCTCGGCGCGATCGTCGAAGAGCAGTGCCGGCGCGCCAAGGATCCATGGTAACGCTGAGCCCAGGAACCAGAAGGGAGTTTTGAGGGGGCCAGAGGCCCGCATGGGGGCCATGCCGCCGCCCCTGTGTTAAAACCGGGATCTAGCGCTTCGCGAACAACCGATGGCTGTTGGCAAGCAACCCCGTGATCCCAGGGAGACGTTCCAGGCATGAATATGGTCCAGCAGCCCAACGACATCCGCGACATCATCGAGGCCGACCGCGCCCATGTCTGGCACCACCTCCTCCAGCACAAGCCACTGGAGACCAATGATCCGCGCATTTTTGTCGAGGGACGCGGCTTGCGGCTCTGGGATGCGGCAGGACGCGAGTTTCTGGATGCGCTCTCAGGCGGCGTGTGGACCGTCAATGTCGGCTTCGGACGTGTCAGCATTGCGAATGCCGTGCGTGATCAGCTGGTCAAGCTCAACTACTTCGCCAATTCGGCTGGCTCGATTGCCGGGGCAGAATTTGCCCGAAAGCTGATTTCCAGAATGCCCGGACTGACGCGCGTCTATTATTCGAACTCCGGTTCGGAAGCGAATGAGAAGGTGTTCAAGATGGTGCGCCAGATTGCCCATCGGCACCACGGCGGACGCAAATACAAGATCCTCTACCGTGAACGCGATTATCACGGCACCACGATCGGAACGCTGGCCGCTGCCGGCCAGCCGCAGCGGCGCGAGCAATATGGCCCGATGCCCCCGGGCTTCGTCGAGGTGCCGCACTGCCTTGAGTATCGCAGCCAATACGGCGCGATTGACAACTACGGCGAGCGAGCCGCCGAAGCGATCGAGGAGGTCATTCTGCGCGAGGGGCCAGATACGATTGGCCTCCTCTGCCTCGAGCCGGTCACGGCCGGCGGCGGTGTGATCGTCCCTCCTGCTGGCTATTGGCAGAAGGTCGGTGAGATCTGCCGGAAATATGACATCCTGCTTCACATCGACGAAGTGGTCTGCGGGGTCGGACGCACCGGCATGTGGTTTGGCTATCAGAACTTCGGCATCGAGCCGGATTTCGTCACCATGGCAAAGGGTGTGGCATCGGGTTATGCGGCGATTTCCTGCACCGTGACCACCGAGAAGATCTTCGACCTTTTCAAGGACGATTCCGAAGATCCGATGTCGCATTTCCGCGATATATCGACCTTTGGTGGCTGCGTGGCCGGCCCTGCTGCGGCACTGGAAAACATGCGGATCATCGAGGACGAGGGACTGCTCGACAACACGCTGGAGATGGGAGCAAGGCTGATTGCCAACCTTGAAGAGCTGTCCGAACGTCACGCCGTCATCGGCCATGTTCGCGGTGCCGGCCTGTTCTGCGGCGCAGAACTTGTGGCGGATCGGCAGACAAAGGAGCCGGCGCCGGAGAAGCTGGTCCAGGCGGTCATCGCAAACTGTGCCGCACAGGGTGTCCTGATCGGCGCGACCAACCGATCGCTACACGGCCTGAACAACACGCTGTGCCTGGCGCCCGCCCTAGTCGCAACCGAACAGGATATCGATCAGATCACCGACGCCATCGACACCGCACTGACGACCGTCTTTGGCTGAGGATCAGCGCTGGTCAGCCAACGCTCGCCAGATGGGGTGCCGCCCAAGTCTCTCTCCGTCATCCCCGATGGATCTGGAACGGTGCCCAGGACTGGCTGACTGGCATCACTTCCAGGCTGTTGATGTTGACATGGGAGGGCAGTGACGCCACCCAGGCGACTGTCTCGGCAATGTCCTCGGGTTGCAGCGGATTGGCACCGGCATACAGACGATCATAGGCCTCGCGGTCACCGCCGGTGCGTACCAGCGTGAATTCGCTTTCCGACAGACCGGGCTCTATCGACGTCACGCGCACGCCCTTGGCTGACAGATCGCTTCGCAGCCCCAGCGAAAACTGCCGGACAAAGGCCTTGGTGCCGGCATAGACATTGCCGCCGGGATAAGGCCAGTTCGACGCGATCGAGGCCAGATTGACGATCAGTCCGCGCCTTTCGATCAGTTGATCGAGCAGCAGGCGCGTGATGGTCACGAGCCCTGTCACATTGGTGTCGATCATTGTCCTCCAGTGGTCGAGATCGCTGTCCTGCGCAGGCCCTGTCCCCAGCGCCAGCCCGGCATTGTTGACGAGAACATCGATCTTGGAAAAGGGGTCGGCAAGTGTTGCAAGCGCCGCCGCCGTCGCCTTCTCATCGCGAATGTCGAAGCAAAGCGAAGTCACGCGTTCTGCTCCGCCAAGCTCCTCGACCAGCGTATCCAGCCGATCCTTCCGCCGGCCGGTCAGCACCAGACGATGGCCTTCACGGGCAAAGCGCTGCGCGATGGCTTTGCCGAAGCCCGATGTGGCGCCGGTGACGAGAACGGTTTTCTGCATGGTCGAAGTCTCCTTGGGCTTTGGCATGTCTTGGTCAGGCGGTTGCGATGGCATGAATGGTTTGCAACAGGCCAGTGATCGCGATGAAAACGAGACCTATACCGGCCACACGATCCCAGACATGCTGAGGCAGTCGGTGCGAGAGTATATAGCCCGCAGTAAAGCCAGCCAGCGTCAGCGGTGCGTAGATCGCGAGCATATGCAATAGATTGGCATCGATTTCCCCCATCGAGGCGCGCGCAGCCAGAGTGAAGATGTCGACCACACCGAAAAACACCGCGAGCGTTCCGCGAATGTAATCCCGCCTGACGCCGCCCGCCAGAAGCCAGGCGGCAATGAGCGGGCCGCCGACTGCGAAAGCGGAGAGAAGAACGCCTGTGATAAAGCCGATGCCGATCCCAAGCGCCTTGTGCGCAAGCCATGCCGGCGGATTGGCGATCAGGGCAACACAGGCGGCAACAACGATCGTGGCGGAGACCAGGATGCGCGCCACCTCTCCGGCCAGATAGGGTACGAGCAGGGATCCACACAACGCCCCGAACAAGCCACTGACCATCAGAACCCGCGTGACCCGCCAATCGATCGGGCTTCTTCCGCGATCGACGACTGTAAATGCAGTCAGCATAAGGTCGTTGATCAGAATGAACGGGACCATACCTGTCGGTGAGGATATCCCAGCAAGGCCAAGGGCTGCCACAAGCGCATAGCCGAAGCCGGTTACACCGCGGAACGCACCCGCGGCGACCGTAACGGCGCCGATGATCAGTGCTTCCATGCCAATCCCCTGATGCCGCGAACCAGCCGAGGCCCGGCCATGCCAAGCAGTCATATGGCCACCTGTCGTGACCCGACAGATCCAGCTGTCTTCAAGCATGGAGCCAGTCAAACCAGGAAGCAGGCGGTAGCGCTTCAGCACAGAGAAGCACGTATTTCATATGGATTTCAGCTATTCGTCCGACTTTTCTAATTGACGAGGTCGATATCAGTAAAAAATGGCGCACAAAAAAACGGCATAATGCGAAATTTTTCAACGCCAAATAGACCTATATTTAGACAGATGACTGATCGATGGAGAAAATGTCGATAGTATACAACAGAACTGCGAATGTTGCTGATGATCTATTGTTGTCAGGCGTCTTCTTCGTGTTAGCTTGTTCGCCGAAGGACAGCGCGTAAAGCTGCAGAGGACTGCATGAATTCTGGCGACTTTCAACCGGTTTCCGGCTTCGACCTCCCACGGTTTGCGGGCATCGCCACCTTCATGCGCTTGCCACACATCACCTTCGACGATGACAGGATCTCTGAAGTCGAGATCGGATTGATCGGCGTTCCCTGGGACGGCGGCACAACAAACAGGCCCGGTCCGCGCCATGCGCCGCGTCAGCTGCGGGACTACTCGACCATGATCCGCAGTCAGAACGGCGTGACGAGAACCAGACCGTTTGAACTGGCGCGCTGCGCTGATCTCGGCGATGTCGGCCCGAACCCGGCCGATGTTCAGGATTCCATGGATCGTATCAGCGCTTTCTACTCCCGGGTGGTGAAGGCCGGCATCCGTCCTCTGAGTGCCGGCGGCGACCATCTTTGCACGTTGCCGATCCTCAGGGCTCTGGCGAAGGACCACCCTCTCGGCATGGTGCATTTCGACAGCCATACGGATCTCTTCCACTCCTATTTCGGTGGCTTCAAATACACCCATGGCACCCCGTTTCGCCGCGCGGTGGAGGAAGGTCTGCTCGATCCCAGGCGCGTCTGCATGATCGGCATCAGAGGTCCTGCCTATGATTTCGAGGACCGCGACTTTGCCGATGCGGTCGGCATCCGGGTCATTCCGATCGAAGAACTCCACGCCCGGGGTGTCGCAGACGTGATGGCAGAGGCGCGTGCGATCGCAGGCACCGGCGAAACCTATGTCAGCTACGACATCGACTTCATCGACCCGGCCTTTGCGCCGGGGACCGGGACGCCGGAGATTGGCGGCCCGAACAGTTTCCAGGCGCTGGAAGTCGTCCGCGCATTGAGAGGCCTGAACATCATTGGCGCCGATCTGGTCGAGGTGTCGCCCCCGTTCGATACGAGCGGCGCGACAGCCTTCCTCGGCGTCACCATCATGTTCGAACTCCTGTGCGTGCTTGCCGAATGCAAGGCGCGCCTGGATGGACGCTGAAACTCACATCAGAACAGAAGACCGGAAAACCGGCTGTTGCAACCACGGGAACCTGACGAAACTGGGAGCTTAGCAATGACCTTACTTACCAAACCGCTGACACGCCGTACCCTTTTGAAAACCTCTGCAGCCGGTGCCGGCCTGCTGGCCGCCCCCGCCCTCATTTCCTCCAACGCGCTTGCTTCGTCCGGCGAGCTGAACTTCACCGGCTGGGCCGGCTATCCCGGCATGGCCGAAAAGGTCTTCCCCGCCTTCGAGAAGGCGACCGGAATCAAGGTCAACTTCACCGAGCAGCCTGACCAGGACACGATGTTCGCCCAGGCGAAGATCTCTCTTGAAACAGGCACGTCAGATGTTGTCGAGCCGACGCTCGACCGTGTCTCCGCCTGGAACTCCAATGGCCTGCTGCAGGGCTGGGATACCAGCAAGCTCTCTCTCGACAACTATGCCCCAGGTCTGGCGGATGGCTCCGCTGATGAACTGGCAACGATCGACGGCCAGAAGCTGATCGTGCCCTCCGTCTGGGGCACGGAAGCGCTGGTCTACAACACCACCGACTTCCCGACGGAATACGGCAAGGCGAGCCTTGCTGACCTGTTCAACCCGGAAAACTCCACGACGGTCCGCGGCCATTCGGCGCTTGCCGCCATGGGCCGTTGGCTCGATGCCGAAGGCAAGCTGCCGAAGCCGTGGATCGACGGCTACAAGGACGAGGCGACCATGGTCGAACTCTGGGACATTGTCCTTGCAGAGGCGATCAAGGCCAAGGGCAACATCGTCCAGTTCTGGTCTGGCGAGAATGACGCGCAGGCGGCCTTCCGCACCAATGGCGCGGTCCTCGGCCTCTGCTGGGATTCCACCGGCTTCAACCTGAAGAAGGAAGGCGGCTACAGCTACGTCGCCCCGAAGGAAGGCGCCTTTGCGTGGAACCAGGGCCTGGTCCTCCTGAAGAACGCCAAGAATGTCGAACAGGCGCATGAATTTGCCAAATGGGTGTCGACGGCAGAAGGCTCCGCCCTCTGGGCGACCGCCTTCTCGGCAAATCCGGTTGGCAAGGGCGGTATCGACCTCATGGATCCGGCCGTCTCCGAATTCTACAAGGCAAGCTTCCCCGGCGATGCTGTCAGCAAGCTTTATTGGTGGCCAAGTCAGGCTGCATGGTTCCTCGCCAAGCGCGGGGAATATGCCGACAAGTACAAGGCTGCCTGAGCGATTTGAGGGATCATGCCGGCCGCTTTGCGGCCGGCATCGGAGCCAAACGAAGCCCGCGCCGGGCCAAGGGAATGAACCACACGCAATGAGTGCCAGTGTCGAACTTCAAGATGTCTGCGCCGATTTCGGCACGTTCCGCGCCGTCGACAATGTGACGCTGTCAATCGGCGCCGGTGAATTCTTCTCCTTTCTCGGTCCGTCCGGCTGCGGCAAGACAACCATTCTGCGCATGGTTTCGGGCTTCATCGCGCCAACCTCAGGCACAATACGGATCGGGGATAAAGATATGCAGGGGCAGCGCCCCAACCAGCGTCCCACAGCGCTGATCTTCCAGAACCTCGCACTCTTTCCGCTGATGCCGATCTGGGAAAACATCGCCTTTGGGCTGGAAGCGAGAGGTGTCGACAAGAAGACCCGCCGCCGGAAGGCAGAGGAACTTCTGGCCCTCGTCGATCTGCCGAACGCGGCCGACAAGGCGGTCAGCCAGCTCTCGGGTGGTCAGAAGCAGCGCGTGGCCATTGCCCGCGCGCTGGCCGTCGAACCATCCGTCATGCTGCTCGACGAGCCGCTCTCGGCACTGGATCTGAAACTGCGCCAGCACATGCGTGCCGAGTTGCGCGCGATCCAGAAGCGCACCAATGTCACTTTCATCTACATCACCCATGACCAGGGTGAGGCGCTTGCCATGTCCGACCGGGTTGCAGTCATGTCGCATGGCAAGCTGCAGCAGGTGGCAGCCCCCCGCGAGATCTACAACAATCCTGCAAACGGCTTCGTCGCAACCTTTGTCGGCGAAACCAATTGCTTCACGGGTACGCTCTCTGCCCGCTCGGGCGCCGTCGGCGACTTCCAGACCGAGAATGGCGTTTTCCGCGGCAAGCTTGGTGCCGACATCGATAGCGGCGCCAAACTCTATGTCCGCCCTGAGCATGTGCGCCTGGATGCCGGCGAAGCAGATGGCAACTCGATTGCGGTGGACGTCACGGACATTGCCTTTGAAGGCAATTTCATCTCGATCAAGACGCAGGATGCCTCGGGCCGGGTGATCGTCTCCGAAATCCGCAACGACGGATCAGCCGCCATACCGGATCGCGGCGCCCGGCTGTTTGCCAACTTCGAGATGAACCACGCCTTCATCCTTGCCGACGAAACCACCATCAGCGCGGCAGAGCCAGCATGAAGGACCTCGTCGAACGCTATGGTGGCGGCCTGACCCTGATCATGTGCTTGCTGGTCGCCTTCTGGCTCCTGCTGCTGGTGATCGTGCCAAACCTCTATCTGTTCGAGAACTCCTTCCGGCCCTATCTTCCTGTGCAGGAGATGGGCGGCCCGAAGGATGTCTATACACTCAAGAACTACCTGACCTTCTTCCAGAGCCCGATCCACATCTCTGTCTTTGTCTGGACGGTCATCTATTCCTCGATCGTGACCGCCATCTGTTTCGCCATTGCCTATCCGCTGGCCTACTACCTCTCGAAGAGGGCGTCGCCGAAGAGTCTGCCGACCATCTTCCTGCTGCTCACCATTCCGTTGTGGGTCAGCGAAATCATGCGCTCCTTCGCCTGGTTCATCATCCTGTCGCTGAAGGGCCCGCTCAACTACATCCTGCTCGATATCGGCATCATCGAACGGCCGATCCGCTGGATGACGGGTTTCCGCAGCGTGATGATCGGCCTCGTTTACACCTATGTCCTGTTCATGCTGTTCCCGGTCTATAACGCGATCCAGTCGCTCGATACGAGCCAGATTGAGGCGGCAGACGATCTCGGGGCGTCGTCGTGGCGTATCCACTGGCGGATCATTCTACCCCATGCCAAGCCGGGCATCGCTTCTGGATCCGTGATGGTCTTCATGCTGTCGGCGGGCTCCATCCTTGTTCCGACCTTGCTCGCGTCGACCAGTTCACGATGGTTCACGGAAATCATCCAGCAATGGATGTTCGAGTCACTCGACTGGAATACGGGCGCAGCCTACGCCTTCCTGCTCCTGATCCTGTGTACGCTCTTCGTAACAGCAGCCATGCGGATCTTCCGTGTCAAACTGTCCGACATCGCGAAGTGAGGCCCGCATGACCCAGAAATCCGACTGGCTGTTTCGCGTCTATCTCGTCATCTTTCTGGCCTATCTACTGCTGCCGCTGGTGGTCATGGCCGGCGCCGCCTTCAACGACACACGGTTCCCCTCCGTCTTTCCCTGGCAGGGATTTACCCTGAAATGGTTCGTCGACCTGTGGAACGATGCCCGCCTGCTGAACGCCTTCAAGAACACCTTGCTGGTTGCGCTTGCGGTCGTCGCGATCTCCGTTCCGATCGGCACCGCAGCCGCTATCCTCGTCAACAATCTCGGCGGTGCTCTCCGGTCCACGCTCTATGGAATGATGGTCGCGCCAGTGCTCACCCCCGGCGCCGTTATCGGCATCTCCACGCTTCTGCTCTGGAATTCGCTTGGAGTGGCCCCCGGTCTGCATCTCGCGGTCCTCGGCCAAGCCTCCTATATCTCGGCCTTCGTGATGCTGCTGGTGCTTGCGCGCCTGCAGAGTTTCGATCGCTCGCTGGAGGAAGCAGCCCTTGATCTTGGCGCCAGCCATATGATGGTGCTGCGCCGCATTCTGATGCCGCATCTCTACCCGGCACTCGGGGCAGGAGTGGTCATCGCATTCTTCCAGTCGATCGAAAATTTCAACGTTACGCTCTTTACGCGTGGGCCTTACGATACCTTGACGGTCTATGTTTTTTCAAAGGTGAGAAGTGGAATAACACCAACGATCAATGCGCTTTGCGTCATCCTGATTGTAGCCACTCTGATTGGCGTGCTGATCATCGAAATTCGCAGACGTACGGTCAAAAGCGACACCTGAAAATTCTCGAGAGCCACAAGACAGGGCGCTGGCACGACCTGGATCCCGTGAAGGTCCTTTGCCTCTCCGTCGTCGCTGAAGGGGCGTCATTCAAGCGCCGCCGCTGACGAGTGCGCAACGAAATCCCGGCGCCGAATGTTCAAGACATGGCGGTCCAGCCGCCGACACCGCCGAACAGCAACAGGTCGCAGCGGTCCGACCGGACGATTGCGCCGCCGTGATGCCGACAGCATATCGCTTGGGTTGGGGCGCGGACCGGCAGTGCTCTGATCCGAAAGCTGGAGGGAAAGTGGGTTTCAGGTCATGTCCGCTTCTAGCGGGACCAGAAACATGACCAAAAGGTCTGCATGATGGGGCGCCAGGCGGAAATCATATCCGCTGCGGCCGTTTTCTCGGGGCATCAGCCCTTCCACAACCCTTCGCGCGTGAGTTCATCCTGGGTCAGCGAGATGCCCTGCCGAAGAATGGAGACCAGGTCGTCGATCTGCGGTCTGGAAATCGTCAGCGGTGGAGACATCACGCACATATGGATGAGCGGGCGCACCAGCAGGCCCAGTTGCTGGCAATGGGCATCGATCCTCTTGCCGACTTCGAGGTCCAGCGCCAGCGGATTGTTGCTCTCCCGATCGGCCACGCATTCCACGCAGGCCATCAG
>CALSAF010000108.1:0-16213 GCA_943372805.1 Rhizobium sp. Q54 | reverse complement strand
CTCGTGCAGGCGATCAACGAGCACATGGATGCGATCGCCTCTGCCGCCCAGGAGCAGTCGGTCGGCCTCGGCGAGGTCAACCAGGCGGTCAACCACATGGACCAGGCGACGCAGAAGAACGCCGCCATGGTCGAGGAAATGAATGCGGCATCCGCCGGTCTCGCACAGGAGGCGGCCACGTTGGCGCAACTGCTCAGCCAGTTCAGGGCAGGTGATCAGGCTGTTGCCGATGGGACGGCAGCTGCGTCTCGTGGCGTGACGCCTGTGCGGCGTGCCGGTGCCGCGCCGATGCCAGCACCTCCAGCACCTCCAGCGCGGACGGCAACGCGGGCGGCGACCTCCGGGAACACGGCGCTGGCTCGCGACAGCTGGGAGGAGTTCTGAGCTTCGGCAGGCAACATCTTCGCTCTGATGGCTCCGATATTCTTGTCTTCATGATCCTGCGGTCGTCCCTTTCGGGGCGGCCGTTTCGGTTTGGACAACCGAGTCGGGTCGTGAACTTTCGACTTGCATCAAGCGGCGAAAAGACATAAACATATCTTTATGTGGTTATTGCGGTGATGCGAATGAGACTCGGCGTCGATACTCTGGTGGATTTGTTGAAGGCTGCGGGGGAGCCCACGCGACTCCGCCTGCTGACGTTGCTTTCCTCCGGTGACCTGACGGTCACGGATCTTACCGAAATTCTGGGGCAGTCGCAGCCGCGGATCTCACGTCATCTGAAGCTGCTCGCCGAGGCCGACCTTATCGATCGCTATCAGGAAGGGGCGTGGGCCTATTTCCGCTTGAAGCAGGACGGAGCAGGGGCGGCACTCATCGGACTTCTGCTCGGCCAGGCCGAAGGCAGTGACCCCGTGCTCCAGCGCGACCGCGACCGCCTGGCCGCCGTCAAGCGCGCGAGGGCGGAGAAGGCACAGGCCTATTTCAGCCGCAACGCTTCCGAATGGGACGAATTGCGGCGCCTGCATGTCAATGACGCTGATGTCGAGGCGGCGCTCCTTAGGCTTGTCGGAACCGAAGCCGTCGAGGCCATGCTGGATCTCGGTACTGGCACCGGTCGCATCCTGCAATTGCTCTCCCCCCGCTATCGCCGCGCGATCGGGATCGATGCAAGCCGGGACATGCTCGCCGTTGCCCGGTCAAATCTCGACAAGGAAGGTATCCTGTCGGCCAGCGTCCGGCATGGCGACATCCTGAACCTGCCGCTCGATGCCGGTGACTTCGACCTGGTCACGATCCACCAGGTCTTGCACTTCCTGGAAGAGCCGGAGCTTGCGCTTGCCGAGGCCGCGCGGATGCTGAAGCCCGGTGGACGGCTGGCAATCATCGACCTTGCACCGCATGCGCATGAGTATCTGCGCGACGAACACGCCCATGTGCGGCTTGGCTTCTCACACGGTGTGATGGCCGAATGGCTGAACCGCCAGGGCCTCAAGGTGGAGGGTGTTACCGACCTTCCGCCCGAGACTTCCGCCGGACGGGGCCTCACCGTGACCATCTGGCTGGCCCGTCGCGGTGGGCACGCACAACAGGCCGTCCAGGACCAACCTCTTGCCTTGACCGGGAGCAGATAAATGACCAAGCCCGAGCGACCGATCGCCAAGACATCCGACCTCAAGGTCTCCTTCGAGTTCTTCCCGCCGAAATCTCCGGATATGGAGGAGCAACTCTGGCAGACCGTGCGCGCGCTTGAGCCCTTTGAGCCCGATTTCGTCTCGGTAACCTACGGGGCAGGGGGAACGACGCGCGAACCGACACTTTCGACGGTCAAGCGGCTCATCGAAGATACCCCTTTGGCAACGGCCTCGCACCTGACCTGTGTCGGAGCCACGCGGGAAGAGGTGCAGACGGTCGTCGAGGAGTTCCAGGCGGCGGGCGTTCGTCATTTCGTCGCGCTCCGTGGCGATCCCCAGGGTGGGGTTGGCACGCGCTATGCACCCCATCCGGGCGGCTTTGCCAATGCGGCTGATCTGGTTTCCGGGCTGCGGGACATGGGCGACTTCGAGATTTCTGTCTCCGCCTATCCGGAGCGCCATCCGGAGAGCGAAAGCGATTCAGTCGATCTCGACATGCTGAAGAAAAAGGTGGATGCCGGTGCCACGCGGGCTCTGACACAGTTCTTCTTCGACAACGACATCTTCGAGCGTTACCTGGACCGGGTGCGGGCCGCCGGTATCACGATCCCGATCGTGCCGGGCATTATGCCGATCCAAAATCTCGCGCAACTCAAGCGCTTTGCCTCCATGTGCGGAGCGACCGTTCCTGCGGTTCTCGACACTCGTTTCGAAGGGACGGAGGGCGATGCGATGGCGCGTGCGGCTATCGCTGCCGACTTGGCCGCAGAACAGATTGCCGACCTTGCGCAGCGCGGCGTCAATGAATTCCACATCTACACGATGAACCGGGCGCCGCTGACCATTGCGACGCTGGAGCGTATCGGCATCAAGGGGCGTGTCGCCCGGATGTCCGGCGCAGCGGCCTGACGACCCGATGGAAAAAGGCGCATGACGGTCCGTGTCATGCGCCTTTTTAAACTTTAAAGCATGTTTGCTGGAGAGGCCTTGGCCGGCCGCCTCATGGCTTGTGGTTCATCAGACCAGGGTCAGATGAACAGCATCGTGGCTATGAAAACAAACGCCGCACCGACGATCAGGACATTGATTGAATTGGTCAGTCCCATGTGTGCCTCCTTGCGTTGACCGTTAGATATTATGTCCGATTTGTGTCGGCGCAAAGCCAATTCTGTGCTGCGCTGCGGCAAGGGGCAGTGGATAACTGACCGCACTGTCAGGATAGTTGTTTTATATCAATGTCTTGCGTCTATCTCGTCTTGTTAATGAAGTTTAACATCCGTGAGGCCCGGAGGAGGGGTTTGCGCCGACTGATGCGCTGCAGCAGGACCTGCCGACGGTGCGCGGGAGCCAAGAATAAAGCCGGGGCGGCTGTGCCGCCCCGGCTCGTTCGACCGTGTGCCGTCGGTTGTTTCAGAGCGCGCTCAGGAGTGCTGGTGTCGGCCAGCCGTCGGCGGGAAGGCCTACCCGCTGCTGTTCCTTCTGGACAGCCACGCGCGTGCCGGCGCCGAGGATGCCGTCAATCTTCCCGACATCGTGTCCCAGCCCCTGAAGCTTCGTCTGTAGGGCCTTCATCTGGTCCACATCGAGGCCTGGCTCCGGATTGCCCTTCTGATAGACGGGCGCGCCGCCGAAGCGGGTGGCGAAATAGGCTGCCGAGGTCGTGTAGATGAAGGACTGGTTCCATTCGAGATAGATGTTGAAGTTCGGATAGGTGACGAAGGCCGGCCCTTTCCGCCCCTGCGGCAGGACGAGCGAGGCGGGCAGGGCCGCGAAGGCGGTGTTGCCATCACGGGGTTGAACGCCAAGGGAGAACCATTCGCCGGCGGTCATGCTGCCTCCGAGGCCGGCTTTCTCAAACGGAAGGTTTTCCGGAATGGTCACTTCCTGGATCCATGGCTCGCCACGCTTGAAGCCGAGATGCTGGATGAACTTGGCGGCCGTCAAGATGGCGTCCGGGCTGCTCTGCTTCACGTTCACATGGCCGTCGCCATCACCGTCGATGCCGAACTCGATGATATCTCTCGGCAGCATCTGCACCTGACCGATCTCGCCCGCCCAGGCGCCGGTGTTGCTGGCCGGCTCCAGATCGCCGTGCTCGACCATCTTGATGAGTGCCAGCAATTGCGGACGGAAGAGTTCGGGACGGCGGCAGTCATGTGCAAGCGTGACGAGAGCGTTGCGGGTGTTGAAGTCACCCTGAACGGCGCCGAAGTCGGTCTCCATCGCCCAGAACGCGGTGATCACACCCGGTGGTACGCCATATTCCTGCTCGGCGCGAGCAAAGACCTCGGCGAAATCCTTGATCTTCTTCCGGCCGATGTCGAGGCGTGCCTGACTTACGGTGCGACCGGAAAATTCGAGGAAGGTCTGGCGGAAGACACCCTGCGAACGGTCGCGGGACAGAACCTTCTGATCGATCACGGCACCTGCAAGTGCCTTGTCGGCGATCTCGGCCGGCGTGCCGGCAGAGATCGCTTCTGCCTTGACGCCTGCGAGGAAGGTCGCGAGATCGCCACCGCATTGCTGCTGGGCCTGGACCAGACCGGTCGAAGCAAGGAGAAGAGCCAGAGGGAGCACACGACGCAGGGCGTTTTTCATCAGTCGATCCTTCGAGTGGTCATGAATGTGAAATGTCTTGGCCTCGACCGCGCGAGATGCGCCGCCCTGGCCTGTCAAACGAGACGTCTAGGCAGCGTTTGCGATCATTTCGAGACAGATGCTACCCAGTTTTGCCAATTCTTTCTGGTGCCGGCAAAGACATTGATATCCGTCTCGCCGCGAATGCCGGGAACCACGCCCGTCGACGTATACTGCCAGAAGGCCCATCGGCGGTCCGGATAGATCTCGCTGGGGTGCTGGGCCACCGCGCGAACCCAGAAATGATGATCCAGGAATGCGCCAACGAGGTTTTCCCGGTGAAAGTCGACGGAGGTGTAGATGATCGGTCGTTTGCCATAATGCGCCTCGATGCGCTGCATGAAGCGCTGCATCTCGCTGCGCACAGTGGCGGCATCCGGCCGGAAGCGGCAGGTTGGAGAACTCGGATTCCATTCCACGTCGATGACTGGCGGCAGGTGGATCGATTCGCGTGGAACGTTCTGGACGAACCAGTCGGCCTGCTCGTCGGCCGAGGAACAGAAATAGTAAAAGTGATAGGGAGCATGGGGTAACCCCGCGGCGCGGGCTCCCCGCCAGTATTCGTGGAAGCGCGGATCGACCCGGTCCTTGCCTTCTGTCGCCTTGATGAAGGCGAAGGAAACCCCCGATTTTCGCACCTGTCGCCAGTCGACATCGCCATTCCACTTGGACACGTCAATGCCGTGTACATCATGCCGGTGCGGTGTCTTGCCGCCGAAATGCTGCGGGTCTGTGTCCTGGAAGCGCGGTGCAACGGATGCGGTTTCCATGAAGTCGTAGGAGCCGGACGTGCAGGCCGCGAGCGCGAGGCACAGCGGAAAAAGCGTTGTAGAAAGCCACCGCATGAAGTGTCCGTCGGCTAAGGATTGAAGAGCCACGCCTCCAAGCGTGCGACAAGGAAGACGCGCGGAGAGACGATGCAACTCTGCATCCATCATGGTCAAAAACCGGGGAGATGCAATGCTGTCCGGAAAGCGCAACCGTCAGCGGGCGAGAACGGCATGCCACGCGTAGCCGCGCCACAGCGGCTCGAAAGTCAGTTTCAGGCCGTTGGCGGTTGCGCGTTCTTCAAGCACCGCGCGCAGATCCGGGCGCGGGGTGACGTGGAAGCGCGTGAGCCAGGCCTGAAGTCCTGTGCGAAAGGCGCGGGGCAGGCGTTCCTGCTGGCCGAAATCGACAATATGCAGCGCACCTTCGGGCCCCAGCGCAGCGATCGCCCCGTCAATTGCTGCCGGCCAGTCGGGAATCATCGACAAAGCATAGGAGATCATCACCCGGTCGAAGCCGGTCTGGCCGAAGTCCGTTGCGGTGAACGTGGTGGCATCACCCACTTCGAAGCGCGGCGGAACGCGCTCTCCGGCGAATTTTGCCCGTGCCGTTGCGAGCATTTCGGCAGAGATGTCGAGGCCGTAAAGCTTGGCTGTCGGGTTATGGCGTCGTGCAAGAACCATGTTCCGACCGGTGCCGCAGCCGATTTCGAGTAGAGAGCCCCCTGAGGGAATGCCGAGCCGTGCGATCATGTGGTCACGGCCGAGCAGATAGTATTTCCGCGTCAGGTCGTAGATATGCCTCTGGTAGCGGTACATCCGGTCCATGCGTAGGGCATGGTCGCGCGCATCACCGGCAGTCAGCACAGCAGGGCTCTCGTTCATACGGGCCGCTTTTCGTAGATATGGAAACCGCCATAGATCGCCGAGCGGTCCTGCTTGGTCAGTGCCTGCGAGCGTTCCGCCTGATAATGCCATTGCCCCAGGATTGCCGGTTCGAGCTTGCCGTCCAGGATGCTTTCTTCGGCGGCCGTCCGGAAGATCACGCGCGCGCCGTCGGCTGCCGTCCGGGTGATTTCGCTCCAGAGGTCGTTGAGCTGGCGCTCGGTCATCCAGTCCTGCGCGTCGAGCAGCACGTATCGGTCGACGCTGGCGGCCGGTTTTCCTGCAAGCAGTTCGGTAAAATTCGCATGATGGACGGTCACCCGGGACGCCGTTTCACGGATGGCCGCATAGTGCCTTTCCTGCAGGTAAGTCGGCAAAATGCCTTCCTCCGGCTTGGGATAGCGACGCATGAAGGCTTGCCATGCGAAGTAGTTGTCCCGCAGCAGGAAGTGGCACGCGAGCTTCTCCAGGCGGTGGCGCAGCACGGGTGCGATCGTGCCGTCTTCGGCAAGCGAGGCGAGTTCGTCATATTGCTGCGGGGGAATGCCCAGACCGAAGAGCGAGCTCTTCCGGCGGGTCAGCCAGCGGATCAGCGGCTTGTCGAACAGCGGCGCGATCCGGTTGTCGAAGAAGAGACGCTGTTCGCGCAGTGACCGGGTTTCTGCCAGCTCTTCCAGTCTTACGCCGTGGCTGCGGGCAATCAGGTGGCCGAGAGCAATGAAACGACCGAGTAGGCCGGTACGATAGATGTTGCGGTTGAAGACCGTGATGCGGCGGCGACCCATGAGATCTCGCGCCTCCCAGTAGTCGCGGGTCCCGGCGTCGAGATGGGGCGCTACATGCTGCTGGTACATGCGGACATTGCTCTTGACCGACGGCTCGCCCAGCAATCGGCGAACCGATGCGTGATCAGGCAGATGGCGAAAGGCAGCGAGCTTCAGACGGTTGAGTGCGACATGGTTCGGGTTGAGGTCCACCACCTCGATAGAGGCCGGACGGCAGCTCAGATAGGCGAGCATGTTGCAGCCCCCGGAGCCGATGGTCACGATACGTGCTCCTTCGGCCAGATCCATCGCCTGCATGTCGACTTCCGGATCTTCCCATATCTGGGCGTAGACGAGCCCAGAGAAGAGCAGGCCAAACAGGCGTTCCGAGAGGCCGGCTGCCGAAAGGGGGGCATGCTGGAGCAGAGCATCCTTCAGCTTTTCGTTTCGATGAAACCCGGCATTCGGTGCAATGTCTGTCATGTCGATCCGCCGTCCTCTTGAGTTTGACGGCGTTTAGCGGTCCCATGCTACAGCATGATGACGGCCTAGACTTGCGGCAGTAACCGAATTTCAATTCATTTTGTTCAAATTGTCCTCAGTTATTTTAGGGGTGTTTAACATGATGTTAAGTGAAATCCCGCTCGGTCGGGCTCTAAGATATGGCTTCGCCGGTTTTGTCGGCGGCTCCATTGCGCCGGCAGCGGTCGTCCTGCCGGCCATTGCCCAATCCGGGCTTGCCGCCCTGTCCACAGAATTGCTCCTCGACTGGTCGCTCCTCGCCGCGACGGCCTTGCCGCTTGTCGGAGCGGGTGTCGGCTGGCGGATCGCCGCCTGGGAGGCGCTGCTGCAGGATCGAATCAGGAGCCTTGAAGGTGGGGCGTCGGATCTCGCCGTCGCGTCGCGCTGTGATCAGCTGACGGGCCTCGGGAACCGACAGGCGCTCGAAGAAACATTGCGGGCGCGCATGCGAAGTGCGGATACGTCCTCGGGCACCCTTCTCTTGATTGATCTCGACCGGTTCAAATATGTCAACGATACCTTGGGGCATGCGGCAGGTGACGCCCTTCTGGTCGCCGTTGCAGATCGGTTGCGTCAATCAGCCGGGGATGGCGCCTTGCTGTTCCGACTGGGTGCGGATGAATTCGCGGCCATCCTGCCGCAGGCATCCCGGCGACCGGTGGCAGAGTTCGTCTGCCTTGAGATCGAGCATGCGCTCGCGCAGCCCTTCGAGCTCGAGCATGGACGGATCATGGCGGGTGTGAGCATCGGGGCGACACTGATCGCTGCGCAGGACCGGGATGTGAAGGCGCTCCAGCAGCGAGCAGATCTCGCTCTCTACCGTGCCAAGGAGGCCTTTGGCCCGAGTCATGCTTTCTATGACGAGTCTTTGGCGCGGCAGGTCAGGGACGGTCTCGAACTCGAGCGCGATCTGGCGCGCGGGTTGCTCGACGGAGAATTCTATCTCGAATACCAGCCGATCGTCGGTGTCGAGAACGGCGAGGTTCGATCGCTCGAAGCGCTGTTGCGCTGGAGCCACCCGAAACGGGGGCTCATCACGCCGGATATCTTCATTCCGCTTGCCGAAAAGACGGGCATCATCCAGGCGATCGGAAAATGGGTCGTGCAGCAGGCCTGTGCGGCGGCTGTCACATGGCCGGCACCGACAGGCGTCAGCGTCAACGTCTCTGGCGACCAGTTCAAGGATCCGAACTTCGTTACGCATATTCTTGATTCTCTTGCCGAGACCGGCCTCGCTCCGGAACGTCTTACCATCGAGGTGACGGAGGCAGTCTTCTCCGTAGATATCGATCTCGTCTGCCGCAGTCTGGCCGAGCTTCGGTCGAGCGGTGTCCGGATCGCGCTTGACGATTTCGGCACCGGTTTTTCCTCCATCAACAATCTCAGGCTCTTCCCCCTCGACGAGTTGAAGATTGACCGATCCTTCGCCGGCCAGATGCTGGAGACGAGCCAGGGGGCAAAGCTGGTCGACCTGATGCATAAACTGTCCGAGACCTTCCAGATCCGCACGACGATCGAGGGGATCGAGACGAAGAACCAGCTCGACTTCATCAAGCTTCTCGGCATCGGGGAGGCGCAAGGTTTCCTGTTCGCCAAGCCCTTCGCCGCAGGAGATGTGATGGAGTACCTGCAGAAGCGGCTCGTGCAACCGACAAGCCCAGCGGTGCCCTGAACGGTTATCGGGAGAGCCGCTTTTTCCTTTGTCGTCTATCCTCCCGTCATGCTTTTCTGCTTTGTTGACGGAAGGTTGAGGAGATATGGATGCCGGGTTTGATGAAGTGGGTTTTGCGCGGCGTTATCGCCGTCGGCGGGCTTGGCGTGGTCGCCATCGGTTGGCTGGTCGCATATCCGCCTGAGCTTTTGCGGGTCGGCACCGGCTATGCTGCAAAGATCATCTGTTCGAATGTCTTCATCGCCGGGCGTGACGCCGACGAAGTCCTGCGCGACGATGTGCAAGCGCCTGGCCACCCGCTGCTGCGGCTGGTGGGAGCCGATGTCGATCTCGAAGTGGGGCTTGTTCGTACTGCCATGCTGGGGGTGGTTGCGCCCTCGCTCGCCCTGTATCGTCCCGGTCTAGGCTGCGCCAATGTGGATGCCACTGACCTTGACGCTGCGCGCCGCCTGACAGCGCCATCGGCCGAGGCCGTGGCGGCAGACGCGAGTTTGCCATGGCCGGAAGGCGAGGGCGAGGCGGCAACCGATCCGAGGCTCGCAGCCGTGCTGGCTGATCCCGTGCTGCTTGGTCCGGGCTCCCGGGCGGTGGTGGTGATCAAAGACGGGCAGATCGCCGGAGAGGTCTACGGGCCGGGCTTCAACCGGAATACGCCCCTGCTTGGCTGGTCGATGACCAAGACCGTGACTGCAGCGCTGGTCGGCATGCTCGAGGGCGAGGGGCGCATCGGCCCGGATGCACGAGATCTGTTCGGGTCCTGGTCCGGCGATGGCCGCCGCGACATCCGGCTTGCCGATCTCCTGGCGATGCAGAGCGGAATTGCCTTCAACGAGAGTTATGGCGACGTCACCGACGTGACGCGGATGCTCTATCTGGAGCGCGACATGGCGGCCTATGCCGCCTCGCTTCCGGCGTCTGCGCCGCCGGCAACTCGTTTCAACTATTCCTCTGGCGAGACCGTGCTGCTTTCCCGCTACTGGATGTCACGCTTCGAAGATCAGGCAGAAGCCCGCGCTTTCCCGCGCAAGGCGCTTTTCGACGCCATCGGCATGCACAGTGCCGTGCTGGAGGCCGATCAGACGGGGACCTTCGTCGGCAGTTCCTACCTCTATGCCACGGCCCGAGACTGGGCACGTTTCGGCTTGCTGGTCGCAGAGAACGGGATGTGGGCGGGACGCCAGCTCATCAATCCTGGCGTCATCGCTGAGATGATGCGCCCGACCGATGTGTCAGACGGCCGCTACACGCACGGCCAGGCCTGGCAGAATGGTCCGGAGGACGACGACAGCGTTCATGGTCTGCCGGACGAGACGGTCTGGATGCTTGGCCATGATGGCCAGTCGATCGCTGTTATTGCTTCGGAGCGTCTGGTTGTCGTGCGGCTTGGCCTCACACCGCGCCGTCTGGATCACAAGCCGCAAAAGCTGGTGGAGGCCGTGCGGCAGGCCCTGCGCTGACGACCGCAAGGGGGCGTCACTGCATCAGATGCAACAGCCCCTTGCGCTTGGCATCGTAATAATATCCTCGCGCGTACAGGCGAACCGCCTGATCATGATCGTTGTCCGCGACAACCCAGGCGCCCTTGAGGTACTTCACGGCATACTTGATGTTGGTTTCCGCGTCGAACAGGCCATCGGCCGGTCCGTTGTAACCCATGGCCCTGGCCGTGTTGTAGCGGATCTGCATCAGGCCGTAATTGCCCTTGCTATAGGCCTCTGGATTGTAGCGGCTCTCGCGGTGAACGACGCGATGCACCAGATCAACAGGGATCTCGTAGAGCTTGGAGTATTTCTCGATCAGCGCATTGAGGCGGGTCGGTCCGATTGTTTCCGGTTTCCGGTCGGATGCGAGCGTCTCCGGTGCTCCGGGTGGGGAGATGTCGAAGGGGTCGCCGAAGCTGGTCAGTGCCGTGGCGCGGAGCGGGGCGGCATAGGCGAGAATCACGGGTGCCTGTTCGCCTGCCGCTGCGTTGCCTGCTCCCGGCGCCAGAGCCGCGGATGGAGCGATGCCCGGAGGCGCTACAATCGCCTGGGTCTGGGCAGTCGCGGCCACCAGTTCCTGGCCGGCCGGCAAGGACGAATCGGGCGACGTCACCATGGCAAGCGCCTCGGTGGCAGCGGTCTGCTGTGTCGTCGGTGACAGTGCGGACGCCTTGAGCAACGGGATCGGCGCGGCGGTCTCGGTTCCAGGAATGATCTGGGGCGGTCCTGGATTGGCGGCTGCCAGTTGTGCCGGGGACATTGCCGAACTCACGGGGGCAGCCGCGCCGCTGGTCGCAGCTTCGGCAGCCGACGCGGCCAGCATTTCGGGCGACTTCGGATTTGCGACGGGCGCGGAGGCGAAATCAGCCTTCACGCTATCGTCGATCGCGGTGCATCCGCCCAATCCAGCCAACAGTGAAGCAGCCATGCACAGAGCAATGCCGCGGTCGGTTCTGACGTTCATGCCACTATCCGTTACGAGATGCACGCGAACGGCCCCGGCAAATCACCGGATGGTTCGTTCTGATTTCTTAATCTATGCCCGAGATTGCGGCAAGCTTGCGGTCCCGTCGGCAATTCACCTGGCTTCGCTGGCTCAGGCCGCAATCTTGCGATAGCCGGCGGTGACCGCCTTTGCCGCGATCAGCACTGTTCCGCCCGACCGATTCACGGTTCGACGAACCGCATGCTTTTTCAGGGTTTTCCGTGCCTTCTCCGCCATCAGCGCATAGGGCAGGCACGTCATCGCCGCGATAAGGACGAAGATGCAGCCAAGGGCGATCGCCTGAGGGAGGAAAGGCATCTCCGGCAGCAGGAATTGAGGCAGAAGTGCGGCGGTCAGCAGGTTGGTGCGCGGGTCTCGGGCTTCGCTCTCGAAACTGTGCAGGATGACTCGCAGAGGCTTTTCCTCTCGCAAGTTGTCGTTGTCTGCGATCGGTTCGGTGCCGACGGGAGCGCGGGAGAAACCGATCACCAAGATGACGAGGAAGGCGAGGCCGATCCATTGAAGCACCGCAAAGGCCCAGCTCCATAGTGTCAACACCGCCCAGGAAGTCGCCAGGGTCACCGATGCTGCGAGAGCGGCGCCGAGCGCGACGCCGGTCACTGTGGCGAAAGCGCTCTTGCGGCCATGCGCGAGAGCATAGGACAGCACCAGACGTTTCGACCGGCCAGGCACAACAAGCATGGCCGTTGCAACCACTGCGAACAGGATCCAGGTAACATGGGGCATGGCACTCACTCCTCCTTCAAGAGGAAGCCAGCTTTCCGCCGCGAGGTCAATGGATCGGGCGGTACTTCTGACCGAGATAGTCCATCACTTCTTTGAACCACGGTGTTTCGAGATCGAAGGGCTTGCCGCCCTTGATGCGCGGGAATTCGATCGTGCGCAAGCGTCCGCCCTGATCCTCGTCGTGGCCGGTCACGCCGGAGATCTTGTTCAGGCCACTTTCCACCGCGAGATCGACCATGCTCTGGATCAGGCGCAGATCCTCGTAATTGGCAGGAGCCGAGCGGGCGTAATAGCCAGACTTCTGAACCATTGAGCGATCCGCATTGAGAAGCTTGGCGAAGTGCTTCTGGAACCAGTTGCCGACATTGATGGTGTCGAGCTTCACATGGCCGAAGGCGTCACGCTTGACCTCTTCACCAGCGGCTTCGCGATCCGCAACGATCTCGTCCATGCAGGCGCCTTCCGAGACGAAGAGGGTGACAAAGCCGGTGCGGTCCATGATGTCCTTCAGACGCCTGGCTTCGCCCTCCATGTCGAAATGTGTCTCCGGCAGATAGAGGCCGTCAATATTCTTCAGCTCCTGGTTCATCATGAAGCCTTCGATATACTCGTTGTGCCTGGTGCGCTGGATGTAGGCGCGCGCCGTGGCCGCCGTCAGCCAGCCGCAATGGCGGCCCATGACCTCGTGGATGACGAGGGTGCGCGGCGAGGCACTCTGTTCGTTCGAAACGTGATCGAAGAAGCGGGCGCCGACTTCCGCTGCCGTCCAGGCGCCGAGCGTCTGCTTGATCGGGTAGACGTCATTGTCGACTGTCTTTGGCAGGCCGACCACGGTGAGGTTGTAGCCGTTGGCGCCGAGATAGGCGGCGAGGTCAGCCGCGGTGGTGTTGGTGTCGTCACCGCCGATGGTGTGCAGGATGGTCACGCCGTCGGCAGCAAGGCGTTCGGCTGCGACCCGCAAGGGGTTCTCGCCTTCCTTCACGAGGCCGCGCTTGACGCAATCGGCGACATTCGTCAGCTTCACGCGGCTGTTGCCGATTGGCGAGCCGCCGTACCGGTGCAGCACATGCGCCTTCTCACGCATCTCCTTCGTGATCTCGATCTTGTAGTCCATCAACAGGCCACGGAAGCCAGACTTGTAGGCGATGAGCTCGACATCAGGTGCGATGTCCGTGTAGCGCTCGATCAATCCGCCGACGGCGGATGAGAGACAGGGGGCGAGCCCCCCTGCGGTCAACATCGCGACTTTCTGCTTGGCCATCGATCCTCCTCGGGCTTCATCATTGCCCGTCTTGCTGACTGTTCAGGTGGCAAATGGATGCGACAGGCGGGGCGGGCTGTAAAGCCAAAAAATCAAGGAAAACGGGCGTTTCGCTGACTTCAGGGCGGCGATGCCGAATATAATCGATTCAATTGCAGCGGCGCGGCGGGAGGGCGTCTGTGGATAAGCGGTCGTGCCGAGGTGTCGGTCCCTGGACGGTCGCATTCAGCGAAACCCATTCAAGATGAAGAAACTTTAATCCTTGCCCGAGGTCTCCGCTCCTTGCTTTTTCGAGGTATATTTGGTCAAGCTTGCGACATGATCTTCGATTTCGCGTGCGAACAAATATCGTCATTCTGGGACCGTTTGCTCGGCGCGATCGGCGAGGCGGCCGGCAATGTCATTGGCAGCATCGTTGAAACCGTGCGGACGGTCTTCGAGGGCGACCCCGAAACGCGCCGCCGCGTGTCCTTTTCAGTGGCGATCATCGCTCTATCCGCCAAGATGGCGAAGGCAGACGGCGTCGTGTCGAATGCCGAGGTCGAAGCCTTTCGCAGGATATTCGAGTTTCCGCCGGAAGAAGCCCGCAATGTCGCGCGTCTCTACAATCTCGCACGTCAGGACGTTGCCGGCTTCGAGACCTATGCCCGGAACCTTGCGGGCATGTGCCGGACCTGCGACGAGTTCTGCCCTGTCCTGGAAGACATCATCGACGCGTTGTTCCACATCGCCAAGGCGGACGGTCTGGTGCACGAGAAGGAACTGGCCTTTCTGGGCCGGATCGCCGAATTGTTTGGTATCTCGGATGAACGGTTCGCGTCGCTCACCGAGCGGCACATCCATCAGGATGGGGATCCCTATGGCGTTCTCGGCGTGAAGCCGTCCGACGATTTTGCAACCATTCGCAAGCGCTACCGGGCGCTCGCCGCCGAGAATCATCCGGACCGGCTGCATGCCCGGGGTGTGCCGACTGAGTTCCACGCGGTTGCCCACCATCGGATGGCGAGCTTCAACGCCGCTTACTCGGCGATCGAGAAAGCGCGCCGGGCAGCATGACTTCGTTTGCAGCCGACTATGGGCGTGCGGAGGTCTGTCCGTCGCCCAATCACGGTGAGCGTCTCCAAGTCGAGCGGCCGGATATTCTTCTCCTGCACTACACTGGCATGCCGTCAGCCGAAGGGGCGCAGGCCTGGCTCTGCAATCCCGAAAGCCAGGTTTCCAGCCACTATATCGTCCATGAAGACGGACGTGTCGTGCAGATGGTCCCCGAATCGCGGCGGGCCTGGCATGCGGGCAAGAGCAGCTGGGCCGGCGAGGTGGACATCAATTCGCGTTCCATCGGCATAGAGATAGCCAATGCCGGACATCCGGCGGGCCTGCCCGACTACCCCGACAGACAGATCGAATCCGTCATCGAATTATGTCTCGAATGCGTCGAACGTCATGGGATAGCCCCTGATAGGGTGCTTGCGCACTCCGATGTGGCGCCCATACGCAAGGTGGATCCGGGTGAAAATTTTCCCTGGGAGAAGCTCCATCGGGCAGGGGTGGGGCATTGGGTGGCGCCCGCTCCGATCGCAGGGGGGCGCTTCTTCCAGCGGGGTGACCGGGGGCAGCCTGTGGAGGCCCTGCAGTCCATGCTGTCGCTCTATGGCTATGGCATTGAAATTTCGGGCGAATTCTGCGTCAATACCGAGGGCGTGGTGGCTGCATTCCAGCGGCACTTCCGGCAAGCCAAGGTTGATGGTGTGGCCGACAGTTCGACCATAGAGACGCTGCATCGCCTGCTGGCCGCTCTGCCTCGTTTCACCTGAAAAGCGCCTGCCGCTGCCGCCTTCCTGACCGGGGGAATCAACCCGCCGCTCTGCTATTTGTTGCAGTGCCACAGGAATTCCTCATTGGGTCGCTCTAAAGGACGGGCTGAACGGCGCCGGTGGTTCGCAGAAGAACCCGGCGCAAACATCAACTTCAGAGAACCGAAACGGGCGGCCCGGTGAGGGCTCGCGACGCAAGCTTGCGTCCGCTTTGATGCGTGCTGGATTTCGGTTGCTCGATTGGAGACTGAACCTTCCCATGACACGACGACTTGTTGCTGCTGCGGCATGCCTCGCCCTTCTTTTGTCTCACGCCCAGTCTGCGCTCGCCAGCAGCGAGGAACGCCGCTTCAAGAAGCCGCTGAAGACGATCACCCGGGATGCCGGCTACCCCGCTGCCCCCGCCTTCTCGAAGAGCCCCTACGGCGCCATCATCTCGAAATATGCCAAGGCCTATGGCGTTCCCGTCGATCTTGCTCATGCCGTGGTCCGGATCGAAAGCAACTTCAATCCGAAGGCGCGCGGCAGTGCCGGGGAGGTGGGGCTGATGCAGATCAAGCCGGCTACCGCTCGGGCCATGGGCTACCGGGGTAAGACCAAGGGGCTCTACGATCCCGAAACCAACATCCGCTATGGCATGAAGTATCTCTCGATGGCCCATGAACTGGGTGGTGGCGAAACCTGTGGCACGATCCTGCGCTACAATGCCGGCCATGGCGCCAAGCGCATGAACCCGATCTCGAAGCGCTATTGCGGCAAGGTCATCGCGCTGATCGGCGATTGACAAAGACCTGTGCCCGATCCTGCAAACCGACTGGACAGCGTGTCTTGCCATGGTATCACCGGACACAACGCAAGGGTGATGATGCATGGTTGAACGGTTCAAGTGGATTGTCGTTGGACGGGGCATGATGGGAGCCGCCGCAGCTCGTCATCTGGCACTGCAGGCAGACGGGGTCGCCGTGATCGGACCCGACGAGCCCAAGGACTGGTCGTCGCATCACGGTGTCTTTGCCAGTCACTATGACGAAGCCCGCATCACCCGGACAATCGATTCGAATCCTGTCTGGGCGCGGCTCGCCAACCGGTCTATCGCCCGTTACG
>CALSAF010000107.1:0-16274 GCA_943372805.1 Rhizobium sp. Q54 | reverse complement strand
GCTATGAAGCTGAGGCCGCTGGCCGATGGGCCACAGGACATTATGATGACACCGACCCTGACAATCTCTCAGCTCACTAAGCGTTTCCAGTCCGTCGAGGCGCTGAAGCAGGTCTCGCTGACCCTGCAGCCGGGAAAGCGCGCCGCGTTGCTGGGCCACAACGGCGCCGGCAAGTCGACGATGATGAAGATCATTCTGGGGCTGATCCCATCGGACAACGGAGAGGTCACGGTCTGCGGCGGTGCACCGGGATCGACCGCAGCGCGCATGCAGGTGGCCTATCTGCCGGAAAACGTCGCCTTCCATCCGGCCCTGACGGGCGAGGAACAGATCCGCCACTACCTTGCCCTGCGTGGGGAAAATCCCCGCGGCGCGCCGGAGCTTCTGGCCCGCGTTGGTCTCGCCCATGCGGCCCGGCGACGGATTGGCACCTATTCCAAGGGCATGCGCCAGCGCGTCGGCTTGGCCCAGACCCTGATCGGGCGCCCCCGTCTTCTCGTGCTGGACGAGCCCACGTCTGGCCTCGATCCGGTCTCGCGGCGGGATTTCTACGACCTGCTCGACGGTCTCTCTGCCGATGGCACCGCAATCCTGCTCTCTTCGCATGTCTTGACCGAGGTCGAGGCGCGCACCGACAGCATCCTAATCCTGTCGGGAGGGCAATTGGTGGCGGAAGGTACGCTTGCCGATTTGCGTGCACGGGCTGCCTTGCCGGTCACGCTCCTGGTTCGTCCGGCGGAGGGCCATGCGGCATCGCTGGTGGCCGCCTTTCCCGAAGCATCGGTCGGCGCTGACGGGGTGCTGCGCATATCCTGCGCGCAATCGGAGAAGCTGCCGTTACTCGCTCGGATCACGGTGCATGGCGCGGACGTCCTCGATCTAGATGTCATCCCTCCGAGCCTTGAGGACATTTACAGCCATTTCAGCCGGAGGGACGGGCAATGAGCCGTATCCTCGCAACCGCGACCAGCGAATTTCGTATCGCGTTTCGAAATCGCTGGGTGCTAATCGCCACCGGTATGATGGTGCTGTTCGCACTCGTGCTGGCCGCCGCCGGCTCCGCGCCAACAGGCGATGTTGGCGTTGACCGGCTGTCAGTGACAGTCGCTTCTCTGACTTCGCTGGCGGTCTATCTTGTGCCACTTCTGGCGCTGCTAATGAGCTTCGATGCTGTGGCGGGTGAAGTGGAGCGCGGCACTCTGCCACTGCTTCTAACATATCCGGTTTCGCGTCTGCAGATCCTGCTCGGCAAGCTCACGGCGCATCTAGCGATCCTCGCGCTTGCCGTAACACTTGGCTATGGCGCGGCGCTGCTGGTGGCGGTCTGGTCCGATCCGGATGCGATCAAGGGAATCGGTTCGCTGATCCGGTTGATCTGGTCCTCTGTTCTTTTGGGCGCCACCTTCCTTGGCGCGGGTTACGCGCTGTCGGCACTGGCGCGGCGTCCCTCCGGAGCAGCGGGTCTTGCGATCGCGCTCTGGCTGCTCGCCGTCGTGCTTTATGATCTTGCGCTTCTGGCGCTGATTGTGACCGATCGCGGCGGCGTCTTCACGACGCAGGCATTGCCCGTTGCCCTGCTTGCCAATCCTGCGGATGCATTTCGTGTCTTCAATTTGTCGGCTGGTCAGGCGGTCGCGGCTGCAGGCGGTATCGGGGGGGCCGCCAACACCATTCCGCTCTGGCAATCGGCCGCCTCGCTTTTTGTCTGGCCGTTATTAGCGATCGTATTAGCGCTTGCTGCCTTTCGAAAGGTGACCCCATGACCAGTTCGCTTCGTTCACTCATCATCGTCGGCTCTCTGGTGCTGCTGGTGGCTTGCCAGGAGAACGCCGTGCAGGACATCAAGCCAAAGGATATGACCGCCGAGACGCTCGGGCATTATTGCCAGATGAACCTTCTCGAGCATTCGGGGCCGAAGGGACAGGTGTTTCTTGAGGGCATGCCGGCTCCCTTGTTTTTCAGCCAGGTGCGTGATGCCATCGCTTACATGCGCGGGCCTGAGCAGATGGCGCCGATCCTTGCGGTCTATGTGAACGACATGGGAGCCCCGGGGGCGACTTGGGAAAAGCCGGGTGATGGCAATTGGATCGCGATCGATGAGGCACTGTTCGTCGTCGGGTCGAACCGTCAAGGTGGCATGGGCGCGCCGGAGACTATTCCTTTCACCAATCGTCAAAAGGCCGAGAAGTTTGCCCGTGCCGAGGGTGGCCGCGTGTTGTCGCTGAACGAGATCACTGACGACATGGTGCTGGCTCCAGTGAGCCTCGACGATGGTTCAAACCCGCAGGGCGACGATGTCGAGTTCCAGAACCGCCTGCGCGCCCTGTCCATCAAATCTGGAGGTTGATCCATGCCGATAACCCGACGCCGCTTGGTTGTCATTTCCGCCGCGTTGGCTCTTTTGCCGTCCGCAGGACGGGCCTCTAGGCATGCCTCCAAGATCTGGACAGGACAGGCGCTTGGTGCCCGCACCTCGATCAGGGTCGATCATCCCGACAGCGCAGCGATCGCCGCTCGCGTGGTGACAGAGATCGAGCGGCTTGAGAACATTCTCAGCCTCTACCGTCCGGAAAGCGCACTAGCTCGTCTGAATCGGAACGGCTATCTGGTCGACCCACCGTTCGAACTTCTGGAATGCTTGTCGATCGCTGGTGCAGTCAACCACTTCAGTGGCGGGCGGTTCGATCCGACAGTTCAACCACTCTGGGCAGTCTGGGCGGAAGCCGCTGCACGCGGTGGGTCGCCGGATATGCAGGCAATTGCCCGTGCGATATCGCTTGTAGGGTGGGAAAAGGTCGAGATTGACCCGGCTAGAATTAGTTTGCGACCTGGCATGGCGCTTACCTTGAATGGAATTGGCCAAGGCTATGTCGCGGATCGGGTGGCTGCCTTGCTGGGGGCCGAAGACCTAATGGACATTTTGATCGAGACGGGCGAGTTCCGCGCCTTGGGCGGCATGCCGAATGGTGCCGATTGGCCTATTCACCTCCAAGCCGGTGGACTTGTCGGGTTGCGTCAACGTGCTCTAGCTACATCGTCTCCTCTCGGCACAACATTCGACGCCGCAGGGCGGCTCGGCCACATTCTAAATCCACTGAGCGGAAAACCAGTATCGACGATGTGGCGCGCTGTGTCGATTTCTGCACCCGCAGCGGCGGTAGCGGACGCGCTCTCAACGGCATCCTGCCTTCTTGAGGACGCTAGCCAGGTGGAGCTCCTTGTGCGCGAGTTCCCGGGGGCTCGACTGGAGCTTGCAACATGACGGCCTCTGACGTTCCGTAATCTCGTAACCGTAAAATCCTGGTTGTGGTAATACTGGAAAGGAGTTTTATACAAGTCTCTGTGCAATCAGGCCCCCGCAACCAATTTCTGCATAAGTCGCTCATTACGCCGATATAGCAACCGCTTAACCGCTAATCTCCTTCACCGCCTCTTTACGCCAGGGGCGGTTTTTGCGTTTATGGCTACCGGGTTGATCGTAAGCGCACAATTCGCCGCACCTGACCTTGCCCCGCTGAACTAATCCATTTTGAAGTAAGCTCTGGCCCATTGGGAGGACCAGAGAATGAAGCGCAACCGTTTCACAGACGAGCAGATTATCGGGATATTGAAGGAGCATGAGGCAGGTACTCCGGTCTCAGAGCTTTGCCGCAAGCACGGCGTCAGCGATGCCAGCATCTATAAATGGAAAGCGAAGTTCGGTGGCATGGACGTGTCCGAAGCCAAGCGGCTGAAGACACTGGAGGACGAGAACACCAAGCTGAAGCGGCTTCTGGCTGACGCGATGCTCGACAATGCGGCTTTGAAGGACCTGTTGGGAAAGAAGTGGTAACGCCCGCAGCAAGGCGGAAAGCTGTCGTGCATCTGATGGATCACCACCAGATGAGCGAACGGCGGGCGTGTAAAGCCAGCGGCTTTTGCCGAATGACGGTCCGTTACGAAACCAGGCGCAGCGACGATGATCGTCTTCGCGAGCGAATGAAAGCATTGGCGCATGAGCGCCGTCGCTTTGGCTATAGACGCATCCACGTGCTGCTCAAACGCGAAGGACACCGTGTGAACCACAAGAAGCTCTTCCGGCTCTATCGGGAGGAGAAGCTGACGGTGCGCAAGCGCGGCGGCCGCAAGCGAGCGATCGGCACACGTGCGCCGATGCTGGTCCCGATGACGGCCGACGATCGCTGGTCGCTGGACTTCATGTCGGATCAACTCACCGATGGCCGCAGGTTCCGGGTGCTGACGATCGTCGATGATTGCACCAGGGAATGCCTGGGCCTCGTCGCCGATACATCGCTCTCGGGCCTTCGGGTTGCTCGTGAGCTGGATCGGATCGTCGAGAAGCGGGGCAAGCCTAAGATGATCGTCAGTGACAACGGGAGCGAGTTCACCAGCAACGCGATCCTGCAATGGACGGATCGGGCCAAGGTGGAATGGCACTACATCGCACCGGGCAAGCCGATCCAGAACGCCTTCATCGAAAGCTTCAATGGCCGACTGCGGGATGAACTCCTGAACGAGACGCTCTTCTCGTCACTGAGCCATGCCCGATCAGCGCTCTCAAGCTGGAGTAGCGACTACAACGATCATCGACCACATTCCGGCCTCGGCTGGCTGACACCGGCCGAGTTCCCTCAGACCATCAACCCGCGACGTGATGCGGTGCTGCGCAGCCGAAACGGGTCCGTACCGCAACACGCCGCTACCGCCCCGAATACCGCAACCCAAAACCGCCGGGGCGAACGCAAAACTGGATAAAACTTGGGGGCAAGGTCATCGGCATTTCGAGGCATGGCTGATAGTACAGGCAGTGACCTGGTATCTACGCTATCCGCTCAGCTACCGAGACTTGGAAGAGATGTTTCGGGAACGCGGTTTCGAAGTGGACCACAGCACGATTAACCGCTGGATTAGCCTATGCGCCAGCTATTGAGAAACGGCTGCGCCAGTTTTGGTGCCATCATTGTGGTTCGGTCCGGATCGACGAGACCTACGTCAAGATTCGGGGTACGTGGCGCTAACTGTATCGCGCCATCGACAAGTACGGAAACCCGATCGACTTCCTGCTTACCGCGAAGCGCGATTTCGACGCTGCCAAGCGCTTCTTCCGCAAAATGCTGAAGGACGAGCCGCTACTCTCCCCCAAAAAGATCGGCGCCGATGGCGCCGACACCTTTCCCACAACGACCAGGAGGGCCGTCGATGACGGGCCCCTGCATCCAAACCCTGTATGTTATGTCACCACGCACCTCCAGCAATGCATCGAGAGCGAACACTTCCGGATCAATAAGAACATGCCAAGAATCCGTGGCTTCCAATCTTTCAACACCGCGTGCCGAACGATTGCTGGATTTGAGGGGACCTTGTGGTTGAAGAAGGGCTTTGGTTTCGCCGGCGGCTGGACCGTCAACGATCAGAATAATCTGATCGCGCGCCTCTTCGGACCTTAAAAAGTTAACAATGCGTGAAAATATTACCGGTCGTGCGTCGTCTCAGCCTAATGAAAGGCTTACGATAAGCCCGAACACGGATCGTTGAATGAGCCTTCGGGATTGGGCACGGCGCGCTCACCGAAGGTGTTGCAATGATCGCACAGAATCTTCACACAAAACCCGCTTGACGGAAGCGTATGAAAGCCCCTCGCAGCCATCCAGAGTATTTGCAAATGAGCGCACCGGGAACGCTCGCTAGAGAATCGGTTGACATAGGATTTGGATCGTTCCATATATTGGAACGATCCAAAATATTGACTAAGGGAGGAACAGCAGATGCGGTGGGCCCTGATCGGAGCCAGCACAATCGCGCGCCAATACATGGTCGGCGCGATCCGCGCTCAGCAAGGCGAGATTGTCAGCGTCTTGAGCGGATCGGCGGAGCGTGCCCGGGCATTTGCCGACGAGCACCAGATCCCGGGATCAGGCACCGACCTGGACGAGCTTCTGGCGAACCCGCAAGTCGATGCCGTCTACATCTCGACCACCAATGAAAAGCATCTGCCGCAGGCACTCGCCACCATAAAGGCCGGGAAGCATGTGCTCTGCGAAAAGCCTCTGGCGCTGGCGCTCGATGATGCCAGCGCGATGGTGCGCGCCGCCGAAGAGGCCGGGCTCGTCTTCGCCACCAATCACCATCTGCGTTGCTCCGGCAGTCACCGTGCCGTGCGCGCACTCATCGTCTCTGGTCGCATCGGTCGCGTACTTTCCCTGCGTCTCCACCACGCCGTGTTTCTGCCGCCGCACCTTCAGGGATGGCGGATCAATGCGCCGGATGCGGGCGGCGGGGTCATTCCCGATATCACCGTCCACGACGCCGATGTCGCCCGTTTTCTGCTCGGCGAAGATCCGGTTTCAGTCGTGGCACAAATGGCGAGTTCCGGCCTCGGCGAGGGTGTCGAGGATTCCGCCATGTCCGTCTGGGCCATGCCCTCGGGCGCCATGGTGATGAGCCATGAAAGTTTCACCCATCCCTTCGCCGGCTCGGGTCTCGAAGTGCATGGCACCGAAGGCTCGATCTTCGCTCGGGATGTCATGACGCAGAATCCGATCGGCTCCATCGAACTGGTGACGGCCTCCGGTCGCGAGGCCATCGGCTTCGACCGCCATGATCTCTATGCGGAAGGCGTTCGGCGTTTCCACGCCGCCGTCGCCGGCGATGGTGGGCCGGCAGCCACAGGTGTCGATGGCGTGAAGTCGCTGGCCGTCGCGCTTGCCGTGCGCGATGCAGCCGCGCGCGGCGTCCGGGTCGACGTGAAGTACGGAGGTGTCCGTTGAGCAAGCTTGTTGCCCCCTCAGAGGCCGTCTCGCGCATCCCCGATGGCGCCGTCGTCACGGTGTCCTCTTCATCCGCGCTCGGTTGCCCGGATTTCGTCCTGGCCGCTCTCGGTCGCCGCTTCGAAACGGAAGGCCATCCACGGAATCTCACCATGCTGCATCCGATTGCCGCGGGCGACATGTATGGCGTGAAGGGCATCGACCACATTGCCAAAGATGGCCTGATCAGCCGCGTTCTGGCCGGCTCCTATCCGTCCGGCCCCTCCAGCCTGCCAATGCCCGAAATTTGGAAGATGGTGGTCGAGAACCGGGTCGAGGCCTATAACGTGCCCTCCGGCATCATGTTCGACATGCACCGCGAGGCAGCGGCCCGGCGCCCGGGTGTGCTGACCCGCATCGGACTGGACACCTTCGTCGATCCGCTCCGCGAGGGCTGCGCGATGAATGAAAGCGCGTCGGCTCACCCGATTGTCAGCCGTGTCGAATTCGCCGGTGAAACCTGGTTGCACTTCCCGAACATCTATCCGGATGTCTGCATCTTGCGAGCAACGACCGCCGACGAGCGTGGCAATCTCACCTATGAGCACGAGGGCGCCTATCTCGGCGGTCTGGAGCAGGCGATTGCGACGCGCAACAATGGCGGTCTGGTCATTGCCCAGGTGAGCCGAATGACGGCGGCTGGCAGCCTTCGTCCGCATGATGTGCGAGTACCCGGTCATCTCGTCGACCTCGTCGTGCTTGATCCCGAGCAGAAACAGACCTGCGAGACGCCCTATGATCCGGCAATCTCGGGCCAGATCATGCGGCCCTGGTCGAGCTTCAAGCTCGCCGAACATGGCGTCGAGAAGGTGATCGCGCGGCGCGCAGCGCTGGAATTGAAGTCAGGCATGACGGCCAATCTCGGCTTCGGCATCAGCGCGCAGGTACCGCGCATTCTGCTCGAAGAGGGGCATCCCGAGGCCGTCACCTGGGCGATCGAGCAGGGTGCCGTCGGCGGCATGCCGCTCACTGACTTCGCCTTTGGCTGCGCTTCGAATGCGGACGCTTTTGTGCCCTCGCCCCAGCAGTTCATCTACTTCCAGGGCGGTGGCTTCGACGTGTCCTTCCTCTCCTTCCTGGAGGTGGATGTCGAGGGAAATGTCAACGTCTCGAAGCTCGGCAAGAAACCCTATCTGACCGCCGGCTGCGGCGGCTTTGTCGATATCACGGCGCACGCAAAGAAGATCGTCTTCTCCGGCTGGTTCGAGGCCGGTGCCACGGTAGACCTGACGGAAAGCGGCATCCATGTCCGCAGCCCCGGCAAGTTCACCAAGATGGTCGACAAGGTCGAGCACGTCACCTTCTCTGGCAAAAGAGCAAGGCAGCAGGGGCAGGACGTGCTCTATATCACCGAGCGCTGCGTGATGCGGCTGACGGAGAGCAGCCTCGTTGTGACCGAGATCATGCCGGGCATCGAACCCGAGCGGGATATCGTCGCGGCATCACAGGGCCGAGTGACCGTCGCTCCGGATGCGCGGGTGATCTCGACATCGCTCCTGTCGAAGGAACCGATGGGGTGGACACCATGAGCGCCGTTCACCTCCTCATCGCGGATGGCATTGCCGAGATCCGGCTCGACAATCCGGCGAAACTCAATGCCTTCACGGTCGAGATGCTGGAGCAGCTTTCCGGCCATCTCGACCGTCTGGAACGCATGGCTGACGTTCGCTGCGTCATCGTCACGGCCGAAGGCGAGCGCGCCTTTTGCGCCGGTGCCGATATCAACGCCTGGGGTGATTTGACGCCTGCAGAATTCGCCCGCCACTGGGTGCGCGATGGGCATCGCATCTTCGATCGTCTGGCACGCCTGTCGAAGCCGGTGATCGCGGCCATGGCGGGCCACGCTTTTGGTGGCGGTCTGGAGCTTGCCGCCGCCTGCGATATCAGGGTCATGGCACCCTCAGCCACGATCGCCCTTCCCGAAGCCCATGTCGGGATCGTACCCGGCTGGTCGGGCACGCAGCGTCTGGCTCGGTTGCTGCCGGAACCGATCCTCAAGGAAATGGCGCTCTTCGGCCGGCGGATTTCCGCCGAGCGCGCCCAAGCCTTCGGCTTCGTCGCGGAGATCTCGGCCACCCCGGTCGAGACAGCCAGAAGTCTGGCCCAGTCGGTTCTTGGCCTGTCGCCGCGCGCCGTCGAGGTCTCCAAATTTATGATCCATGCGGGCCGGGGCGAAGATCGCGATGCCATGATCGAGGCGCTGGGCAGTGCTGCGATTGCTGCCAGCGCTGATCGCGACGAAGGTGTCGCCGCCTTCAGGGCGAAACGCAAGCCCGCATTTTCGGGAGAATGACATGAACGAAATGACCATGACCGCTGCCGTCGCCCATCCGCTGCCGGAGGCTCCCTTCGAAGGCCGCCACCTGATCGACGGGATCTGGCAGGGTAGTGCCGATGGCGCCACCTTCGACAGGGTCTCCCCCTCGCATGGCGTCGTCGTCAGCCGCTCCGCACGGGGCGGCACGGCCGAAACGGAAGCGGCAATTGCCGCCGCCCGGCGGGCCTTCGACGATGGCAAGTGGAGCCGTGCGACCGGCAAGGAGCGCTCGACGCTGCTGCTGAAGGTCGCCGATCTCATCGAGGCGAATGTCGAGCGTATGGCGCTTCTCGAAACGCTCGAAAGCGGCAAGCCGATTTCCCAGGCCCGCGGCGAAGTCGCGGGCGCCGCCGACCTCTGGCGCTATGCGGCAGCGCTCGCCCGCACGCTGCATGGCGACAGCCACAATTCTCTCGGCGAGGACATGCTGGCCGTGGTGCTGAAAGAACCGATCGGCGTCGTCTCGATCATCACCCCCTGGAACTTCCCCTTCTGGATCCTCAGCCAGAAGCTTCCCTTTGCGCTCGCGGCCGGCTGCACCTGCGTCATCAAGCCATCGGAAATGACGCCGTCGACGACGGTGATGCTGGGAGAGCTGCTGATCGAAGCGGGATTACCCGCCGGCGTCGTCAACATCGTGCTTGGTTTCGGCCAGCCGGTCGGCGCGCTGATGGCGGAACATGCCCATGTCAACATGGTGAGCTTCACCGGCTCCACCGCCGTCGGCAAGGCGATCAGTGCGGCCGCCTCGAAAACGCTGAAGAAGGTCGCGCTCGAACTGGGCGGCAAGAACCCTCAGGTCGTTTTCCCGGACGCCGATCTCGATTCAGCCGCCGATGCGATCACCTTCGGCGTCTATTTCAACGCTGGCGAATGCTGCAATTCCGGTAGCCGCATCATCGTGCATGAAGACATCGCTGACACCCTGGTCGAAAAGGTCGTGGCGCTTTCCCGCAAGGTCGCCTTCGGCGATCCGCTCAATCCCGAGACCCAGGTCGGCGCGATCATTTCTCAGGCTCATCAGCAGAAGATCGCCGCCTATGTGCGCGATGCAGTATCCGCAGGTGCGAAGCTCGCGCTCGGTGGCGAGGTCGTGCGCCATCCGGGGCTGCCGGGCGATTTCTTCGCGCCGACCGTGGTTACCCATGTCCGCCCTGACATGCCGATCGCCCGCGAGGAGGTCTTCGGTCCGGTGCTTGCGGTTCTGACCTTCAAGACGTTGGAAGATGCCATCTCGCTCGTCAATGACGCGTCCTACGGCCTGTCCGCCGGCGTCTGGAGCGAGAACTTCCACACCTGCCTTGCCTTCGCCCGCCGCGCGGAAGCCGGCACCGTCTGGACCAACACTTGGATGGATGGCTTCCCGGAAGTCGCCTTCGGCGGCTTCAAGCAGAGCGGCCAGGGCCGCGAGAATGGCCGCTACGGCCTCGATGAATTCCTGGAGATCAAATCCGTCGTGATGCGCATCGGCAAGACCAGGCCGAACTGGGTACGCGACTGACTTCCGGAACGATTGAAAGCAACGCATCAAACAGGAGGAATAACATGCGTAGCCTTTTCAAAACCATGCTGATTACCGGTACCATGCTGGCGGGCACCGCCGGCCTCTCTCATGCCACCGATGTCGAGGTGCTCCACTGGTGGACCTCGGGCGGTGAAGCCGCAGCCCTGAACGTTCTGAAGGAGGATCTGAACACCAAGGGCATTGGCTGGGTCGACATGCCAGTCGCCGGTGGCGGCGGTGAAGCCGCAATGACCGCGCTGCGTGCCCGTGTCACCGCAGGCGATCCGCCGACCGCCGTCCAGATGCTCGGTTTCGACATTCTCGACTGGGCAGAGCAGGGCGCACTCGGCAATCTCGACGAAGTCGCCAATGCCGAAGGCTGGGACAAGGTGGTGCCGGAAGCGCTGCAGAAGTTCTCGAAGTATGATGGTCGCTGGATTGCAGCGCCTGTGAACGTTCACTCGACCAACTGGGTCTGGATCAACAAGGCCGCCCTCGATGCCGCCGGTGGCAAGGCGCCCGAGAGCTGGGACGAACTCGTCGCCGTCCTCGACAAGATGAAGGCAAACGGCATCACCCCGCTCGCCCATGGTGGCCAGCCCTGGCAGGACGCGACCGTTTTCGATGGCGTCGTTCTCTCCAAGGGCAACGACTTCTACAAGAAGGCCTTCATCGATCTCGACGAAGCCACACTCACCGGTCCCGACATGGCCGATGCCTTTGATCGCCTGATCAAGCTGCGCAGCTATGTCGACGACAACTTCTCCGGCCGCGACTGGAACCTGGCCTCGGCCATGGTCATCGACGGCAAGGCCGGCATGCAGATGATGGGCGACTGGGCCAAGGGCGAATTCCTGAAGGCCGGCAAGAAGCCGGGCGCAGACTTCGTCTGCATCCGCTTCCCCGGAACGCAAGGGTCGGTGACTTTCAACTCCGATCAGTTTGCGATGTTCAACGTCTCGGGCGACGACAAGGTCAAGGCGCAGATGGCCATGGCCTCGTCGATCGAAAGCCCGAAGTTCCAGTCGGCATTCAACGTCGTCAAGGGATCGGTCCCGGCCCGCACCGACGTGCCGGATACGGATTTCGACGATTGCGGCAAGAAGGGCATGAAGGATCTGGCGGAAGCAAGCTCTGCCGGTTCGCTCTTCGGCTCCATGGCCCATGGCCATGCAGCACCGGCTGCCGTGAAGAACGCCGTCTATGACGTCGTGACCAAGGCCTTCAACGGCGGCTTCAAGGATGGTGCCGAGGCTGCCAAGGCGCTCGGCGAAGCGGTCGCCGCTGCAAAGTAACCTCCCCGTCGCGGGCGATGCTCCTCGTTGCCCGCGACCCCTCCGACGCCGTCTGCCTGGTGAGAGGCGGCGTCGGTCTATCCAGAAAGTACAGGGAGAAACCTCATGACAAGCTCGACCGGGGCTGACTTGCGCACGCGCATCCAGGATTGGCTGCCCAAGGTGGTGCTGGCACCGTCCTTCGCCGTTATTCTGCTGTTTGTCTACGGCTTCATCCTGTTCACCATCTTCCTGTCCTTTACCGGCTCCAAGATGCTGCCGCTCTACACCTTCGTCGGCTTCACCAATTACAGCCGGCTCTGGGCCCAGGAAAACTGGCACATCGCGATCAGCAACATCGCGATCTTCGCAAGCCTTTACATCATCATCTGCACCGCACTCGGCCTGATGCTCGCAATCTTCCTCGACCAGAAGATCCGCGGCGAGGGGCTGCTGCGCCCGATCTATCTCTATCCAATGGCGCTGTCCTTCATCGTCACAGGCACAGCCTGGAAGTGGTTCCTCGATCCGGGCATTGGCCTGGAGCGCATCATGCGCCTCTGGGGCTGGGAGAGCTTTTCCTTCACCTGGATCAAGGACAACGACATGGCTGTTTACACCATCGTCATCGCGGCGGTCTGGCAGACCAGCGGCTTCGTCATGGCCATGTTCCTCGCCGGCCTTCGGGGCATCGACAACGAGATCCTGAAGGCCGCCCAGATCGACGGCGCTTCGAGCTTCCAGCTTTACCGGCGCATTGTCATCCCGATGCTGCGACCGGCCTTTCTTTCCGCTTTCGTCATCCTAAGCCACCTCGCGATCAAGTCCTATGACCTTGTGATCGCGCTCACCGGCGGTGGCCCGGGGCGTGCCACCGAGATGCCCGCGACCTTCATGTATTCCTACACCTTCACCCGCAACCAGATGGGCGTCGGCTCGGCCTCTGCCGTGATCATGCTGATGACCATCGCGGCCATCATGGTTCCCTATCTCTATGCCGAACTGAAGGAGAAGAACTGATGTCTGCCGTCAGCCAGGACACCGCCGTCAGGACCGGTCGCGTCACCCGCACCTTCATCTATCTGGTGCTTCTTCTCTTCGCGCTCTTCTACCTGCTGCCGCTCTATGTGATGGGCATCAACTCGCTGAAGCCGCTGCAGGAGATCACCGGCGGCAACATGATGGCACTGCCTGAAACCTGGACGTTGGATGCCTGGCGCTCCGCCTGGTCTACAGCCCAGATCGGCGTGTCGCCCACCGGCCTCAAGCCCTACTTCCTGAATTCCATCCTGATGGTCGTCCCCGCTGTCGCCATCTCAACGATCCTCGGTGCCCTCAATGGCTACGTGCTCACCAAATGGCGCTTCCGTGGCGATACGATCATCTTCGGGCTGATGCTGTTTTCCTGCTTCATCCCGTTCCAGATCGTGCTGATCCCGATGGCGCTGGTCCTCGGCAAGCTCGGTCTCGCCGGCACGGTTCCCGGACTGGTCCTGGTGCATGTGGTCTATGGCATCGGCTTCACCACGCTCTATTACCGCAACTACTACGCCACCTTCCCGACCGAACTGGTCAAGGCGGCGCAGATCGACGGCGCTGGCTTCTTCCGCATCTTCTGGCGCATCCTCCTACCGGTCTCCGGCCCGATCACCGTCGTCTCCGTCATCTGGCAGTTCACCAATATCTGGAACGACTTCCTGTTCGGTGTCTCCTTTGGCGGCACAAGCCAGCCGATGACGGCAGCCCTCAACAACCTCGTTCAGTCCTCCACGGGTGTGAAGGAATACAACGTCCACTTCGCGGGCGCGATCATCGCTGCCCTTCCCACCCTTCTCGTTTACGTCGTCGCCGGGCGCTATTTCGTGCGCGGACTGATGGCCGGTTCAGTCAAAGGATAAGATCATGGGCTTTCTCGACATCCGGAACGTCACCAAGTCCTACGGACAGCTCGAAGTCCTGCATCGCGTGGACATCTCGGTGGAGGAGGGCGAGTTCCTCGTGCTCGTCGGCCCCTCCGGCTGCGGCAAGTCGACCCTTCTCGGGATGATCGCGGGCCTGGAGGGCATTTCGTCGGGCGAAATCGCGATCAAGGACCGCGTCATCAACGGGGTCCATCCGTCGAAGCGCAACATCGCCATGGTCTTCCAGTCCTACGCGCTCTACCCCAACATGACCGTCGGCCAGAACATCACCTTTGGCCTTGAGATGCATGGTGTGCCGAAGCCGGAACGGGACAAGGCATTGCTCGATGTCGCCAAGCTGCTGCAGATCGATCATCTCACCGATCGCAAGCCGGGCCAGCTGTCCGGCGGCCAGCGCCAGCGCGTTGCCATGGGCCGCGCTTTGGTGCGCGATCCCGACGTCTTCCTCTTCGACGAGCCTCTGTCCAACCTCGATGCCAAGCTCCGCGTCGACATGCGCACCGAAATCAAGAAGCTGCATGCGAAACTCAAGCGCACCATCGTCTACGTCACCCACGACCAGATCGAGGCGATGACGCTCTCGACCCGCATCGCGGTCATGAACAAGGGCTACATTCAGCAGCTCGGCACACCGAAGGAGATCTACGACACCCCGGCCAATGTCTTCGTCGCCACCTTCATGGGAAGCCCGGCGATGAATGTCGTGCCGGCACGTGTCGTTGTTCGCGATGGCGCGCCCCATGCCGAAGTCGTGTTGGGGGATGGCTCGATGAGCCTGCTCACCTTCAGCCAGCCGAGCCTTGCCGCCTGGGACGGACGGGAGATCCTGCTCGGCATCCGCCCGGAGGCGATCACCGATCCCGAAGGTGCCGACCGCAAATCGCAAAACATCGTCAGCCTGAAGAACCGGGTGATCGTCACCGAGCCTGCGGGCTCTGACACCTTCGTGACCATGAGCTTAGGGGATAAGGACGTGATTGCGCGCATGCGCGCCGATGTCGATATATCAGGTGGCGATGATTTCGAATTTGCGGTCAACATGGAAAAGGCTGTGGCTTTCGATCCCAAGACGGAAGAGCGCATCCGGCCATGAGCGACGCAGATGTGATCATCATCGGTTCGGGCATGGGGGGCGCAACGCTCGCCGCCCAGCTTGCGCCGACGGGCCGGCGCATCCTGATCGTCGAGAAGGGCGAAACGCTCAAGCCTTCCCCAGCCGATCGGGATGCGGATGCCATTTTCGGCAAAGCGCATTTCAGGCCGAAGGAGGAGTGGCTGGATGGCGACGGCCAGCCCTTCAACCCCGGAAACTATTACAATGTCGGCGGCAATTCGAAATTCTATGGGGCCGTGCTGCTGCGCTATCGCCGCGAAGATTTCTCCCCCCTGCGCCATCTGGGCGGAACGACGCCCGGCTGGCCGATCGGTTACGACAATCTGGAGCCTTGGTATCAGAAGGCCGAACATCTGTTCGAGGTCCGGGGAATACTGGGCGAGGACCCGACGGAACCGCCCCATTCCGGAAGCTATGACCATCGGCCCGTACCTGACGAGCCCACTATCGCCGATCTGCGCCGTCGGTTGAAATCCGTCGGTCTCCACCCGGCTTCCCTGCCACTTGGTGTCGATATCGACACATGGCTCGCCCATGGGAAAACGACCTGGGACGCCTTCCCGGATACCTGCGGCGGCAAGAAGGATGCGGAGACCGTGAGCCTCGCACACGCGCTTCGCCATCCCAACGTATCGCTTGCGACGGGATGCGAAGTGACGCGCCTTCTGGCAGGCGAGGGCGGTCAGATCACCGGGGTCGAGGTCTTGGACCACGATGCAAAAAAGGTGCTTTCCGCACCGCTGGTGGTTCTCTCGGCCGGTGCCGTCAGAAGCGCCGCCATCCTGCTGTCATCGGCGAACGAAAATCATCCGCAGGGTCTGGCAAACCGCTCCGATCAGGTCGGGCGCAACTTCATGAACCACAATTGTTCGGCGGTGCTGGCGCTCCACCCTTTCAGGCGCAATCCGTCGATCTATCAGAAGACCCTGCTGGTCAACGACTTCTATCTGACGGGCGGGCCGAATGGCGAACCGCTCGGCAATATCCAGCTTCTCGGCAAGATCACTGGCCCGATCCTCGCTGCAAGTTCGCCGCTGCCGCGCCCGCTCGCCCAGTGGATCGCGGATCGCTCGATCGATCTCTATGCGATGTCGGAGGATTTGCCCAATCCCGAAAGCCGCGTGACGGTACGGAACGGACGCATCATGCTCGACTGGAAGCGGTCGAACTGGGAGGCGCACCTCGCTCTGGTCGACAGGCTGAAGTCACTGATCCGAAAGGCCGGTTATCCGGTCGTGCTCTCGCGTCCCTTCGATCGCCGCACGCCCTCCCACCAATGCGGCACTGCGCGCATGGGTTCGGACCCGATGACCAGCGTGGTCGACAGTTTCGGGCGC
>CALSAF010000106.1:0-16734 GCA_943372805.1 Rhizobium sp. Q54 | reverse complement strand
TCCCAGTCAACCCAACCCGTAAGCCAGGCTTAAAATCAGCAATCCAGCCAATTTCGAGATCTTGTCTGAACCAGTCCGGCGGGCCCTGCGGCGCCGCCCTCTCGTTCGGTGAAGCGGCTTATACGGCCACTCTCCCAAACCGTCAACAGGCGCTCTTCACAAAACTGCAAAAAATCGACAAGTTGCTGATAGTAAATAGTTTTTTCCTCTGCGTGGCGTTCCTCGGTCGCAAACGACACTATAAATCGGTGTCCGGACGCACGAGAGCAGCGGCCATTTGCAGGCTTGTCGATTGCCCGCATACGCTTGCAAGCCAGGCACTCCTTGATAGTGTCGGGCTCTCATCAAGGAGTGCCCTTCCGCATGCTTATTCTCGACCCAACCCAGACCAGACATTGCCTCGACTGGGACGCCCTCATCGGGGCTCTCGCCGCCATGTTCCAAGGCGGCTGCGTCATGCCCGTGCGCCATCATCACACTGTCGGCGTTCCCGGAGAAGCGGATGCGACGCTCCTGCTGATGCCGGCATGGCAGCCGGGTGAGTATATCGGGGTCAAGCTCGTCTCAGTCTTTCCGGACAACCACCTGCGCTCCCTGCCGGCAATCCATGGCAGCTACCTTCTGTCTTCCGGGCGGACGGGAGAGTTGCTGGCGCTGATCGATGGCGGGGAACTGACGGCGCGGCGGACGGCTGCAGCGTCCGCGCTGGCTGCGCGTCATCTCGCCCGTGACGATGCGTCGACGTTGCTCGTGGTTGGCACCGGGCGTCTCTCCATCAACCTGATCGAAGCGCACAGCCGCGTTCGGCCGATCAACAAAGTGCTGATCTGGGGACGGGACAGGGACAAGGCCGTGCAGGCGGCTGCGGAGGCCAGCGCCCTCGGCTACCCGGTAAACGTCGCCGATGACCTTGAAGGCGCCGCCCGCCAGGCGGACATCATCTCCTGTGCCACCCTGTCGCGCACGCCGCTGATACGAGGGGCGTGGCTGAAGCCGGGCAGCCATCTCGATCTGATCGGCGCCTTTACCAAGGACATGCGCGAAAGCGACGACGAAGCCGTTCGGCGCGCGCGCGTCTTCGTCGATACGCGCGCAGGCGCCTTCGCAGAAGCCGGAGACATCCTGCAGCCGATCGCCTCGGGTGTCATTGGCGCGGACCATGTCGTGGCCGAACTGGCCGAACTGGTCAACGGGACCCCGGGTCGGCGGAGCCAGGAAGAAGTCACCCTGTTCAAGTCGGTCGGCGCAGCGCTTGAAGATCTCGCAGGTGCCATTCTCGCCTATCAAACCGCCCATTCGGACGCGGCGGCTTCGTGACGCCCGTGCAGCTCCCGCAATTGCCAATCGCCGAGCGCCTCCCGGCGCTTGCAGAGTCGCTCGGGATCAACAATTGCGCCGTCCTCTGCGCTCCCCCGGGCGCCGGAAAGACCACGCTCGTTCCTCTCTATCTCCTGGATCAGACGTGGCGGGGAGACGGACGCATCCTTCTGCTCGAGCCCAGACGACTTGCCGCGAGAGCCGCAGCATCCCGCATGGCGGACCTCCTGGGCGAAGCCGTGGGGAAGACAGTCGGCTATCGGATGCGGCTCGACAACCGCGTCAGCAGCGCAACACGCATCGAGGTGGTGACCGAAGGCGTCTTCGTGCGGATGATCCTCGATGATCCCGAGCTAAAGGGCATCGCGGCGGTGCTCTTCGACGAGTTTCACGAACGCTCGCTGGATGCCGATCTCGGTCTTGCGCTTGCGCTCGATGCGCAATCGGCCCTTCGGCCGGACATCAGGATCATCGTCATGTCGGCGACGCTCGACGTCGAGCGTATCGCGTCGTTGCTGTCCGGCCCACCAGTCATCGTCAGCGAAGGACGGAGTTTCCCTGTCGAGATCCGCCACCAGGATCGGCCGACTGACCAGCGGATCGAAGATGCCGTCACCGCGACCGTGCTCCGGACGCTTGCGGAAGAAGAGGGCTCGGTGCTTGCTTTCCTGCCGGGACAGGCCGAGATCCGGCGTGTGGCGGAGCGCCTGCAGGAGAAAGTCGCCAGTAACATTCTGATTGCTCCTCTCTATGGCATGCTGAGCCAGCCGGAGCAGGATGCCGCGATCCGCCCGGCACCAGCCGGGACGCGAAAGGTGGTGCTGTCGACCTCGATCGCCGAAACCTCCATCACCATTGATGGAGTGCGTGTGGTGATTGACAGCGGATTGCAGCGGCTTCCGGTCTACGAAGCCTCGACGGGGATCACGCGGCTCGAGACCGTCCGCGTGTCGAGGGCATCTGCGGATCAGCGCGCCGGACGCGCCGGCAGGACGGAACCCGGAGTGGCGATCCGGCTCTGGCATGCAGGCCAGACAGCCGCACTCGCGGCCTTCACACCGCCCGAAATCCTGGCGAGCGACCTTTCCGGACTGGCACTGGACATGGCTCACTGGGGCGTCACAGATCCGCGCCAGTTGCTCTTGCTCGACATGCCGCCCGACGTGGCGCTGAAGGAGGCCCGGCAACTCCTCATCGGCCTCGGTGCGCTTGATCAGACGTTGCAGCTGACTGCCAAGGGACGGCGGATGCGCGATTTCGGCCTGCCGCCACGACTTGCAGCCATGGTGCTTGGCGCTTCCGAGCACGGCGAGGCCAAGGCTGCCGCGGAACTGGCAGTCCTTTTGACCGAGCAGGGGCTGGGCGGCAATGATCTGGATCTCGACGGACGGTTACGACAGTTCCAGCGGGACAGGGGAGAACGGGCACGCAACGCCCGCAACCTGGCGCAGAGACTGTCTTCCGGTCTCACGAGCGGACACAACAGGGACGCCGGTGGAACGCCGGTCTCTGCCGGCGCATTGCTGGTCCATGCCTTCCCGGACCGGGTCGCGCGGCAGCGTGGCGGGCGGGGGCGTTTCGTGATGGCCAACGGACGAGGCGCGGAGATTGCAGCCACCGAGCGACTGGCCGGTGCGGAGCTTCTGGTGATTGCCGATCTCACCGGCAAGGCTGCACAAGCCCGCGTGCTCGCCGCAGCAGAAATCACCCGTGACGACATCGAGCGTATTCTTCCAGGTGCAATCAGCACAGCCGACGAGAGCGGCTTCGATACGGGCAGCCGTCAGGTTCGTGCCCGGCGGACGACCCGGATGGGGGCGATTGTCTTCGACGAGCAGCCCTTGCCGAGGCCAAAAGGGGCTGATGCCGCCCTGGCACTCGCGGAAGGCGTGCGCCTTCTCGGCTTGGCTGCCCTCCCCTTTTCCAAGGCGGCGGGCCAGATGCGACAGAGGCTTGGGTTCCTCTACAGGAGCCTTGGGGATCCATGGCCGGATACCAGCGACGAAGGGCTCGCCGAGCGGCTCGACGACTGGTTCGTTCCGTTTCAATCCGGCGTAACGAGCTTTCAGGAGATCATGGCGAGCAGTCTCCATGAGGGGCTGATGGCTCTCATTCCACCAGGATCACAGCGGGACCTCGACAGACTGGTCCCGACCCATTTCATCGCGCCCACAGGTCAGGCTCATCCGATCCGATATGACGGCGACGAGCCGGTATTGCAGATCCGGGTGCAGGAACTGTTCGGACTGAAGACGCATCCGACGATCGGAGGCGGCAAATTGCCACTGCTGCTGGAGTTGACGTCGCCGGCACATCGACCGATTCAGACGACCCGGGATCTTCCGGGCTTCTGGGTCGGATCCTGGAAGGATGTACGCGCCGACATGCGGGGCCGCTATCCGAAGCATCCATGGCCCGAAGATCCTGCTTCGGCAGACCCGACGACGCGGGCAAAGCCCCGCGGCACCTGAGAGCAAGGCAAGGAAGGCGAAATCGATGACCATGGATCTGGCAGCCAAATTCGGTCCGAGCAGCCGGCGGCTGCGTCTGGAGACCTTGGTGAAGTTGCGCTGGGTGGCGGTTGCCGGCCAGTTGCTGACGATCCTGATCGTGGCGATGTGGTTCGAGTTTCCTCTGCCACTGATGACCTGCCTCGGCCTGATCGCGGCCCTGGCCGCCGCCAATTCGCTGCTCTCCGTCGCGTTTCCACCGACCTACCGGCTGGAGCCGGCAGCCGCCTTTGCCGTGCTTTCCCTCGATCTGTTTCAGATGGGCGCTCTGCTCTTCATCACCGGAGGCCTGAACAACCCCTTCGCACCGTTGATCTGCATTCCCGTAATCATCTCGTTTGCCTCCCAACCGAGCCGTCATTCGATCGCCCTGTTCGTGACAGCATTGGCCTTCATCACGTTTCTCGCCTTCACGCCCTATCCCCTGCCGTGGTTCGAAGGGCGCACGCTTGAGGTTCACCCCCTGCTCCAGGTCGGCATGTGGAGCTCGATCGTCTCAATGATGGCCTTTGCCGCCTTCTATGCCTATCGCGTCTCACAGGAGGCGAGCCTGCTGGCGGATGCACTGACGGCCACCGAACTTATCCTGCAGCGGGAGAAACACCTGCACCAGCTAGATGGTCTTGCGGCTGCGGCTGCGCACGAACTCGGGACGCCGCTCGCGACGATCAGCGTCGTGGCGAAGGAAATGGAGCGGGACCTCGGCAATGATGAGCGTTACCGTGAGGACGTGCAGTTGCTGCGCAGCCAGAGCGAGCGGTGCCGGGATATTCTTCGTCGGTTGACATCGCTCGCTACGGAAGGGGAAGCCCATATGCGCGAGCTCCCCTTGTCGTCGATGATCGAAGAGGTCATCGCACCGCATCGGGAACTCGGTGTGACCGTCGAATTCATGGAACTCTCGGAGCGCGCACTCGAACCAATCGGAACCCGCAACCCGGCGATCCTCTATGGGCTCGGGAACCTGCTTGAAAACGCCGTGGACTATGCCCGATCGAAAGTGACCGTCAGTGTCGAACACACGACAGCCGATGTGACGGTGACCATCGAGGATGACGGTGCCGGTTTCTCGGCCGGGGTCTTGCAAAGAATTGGCGAGCCCTATGTAACCAGTAGGCAGAACGATGCGCGCGCAGGCGGCCTCGGGCTTGGATTGTTCATCGCGAAGACGCTTCTTGAGAGATCGGGCGCCAGCCTCCGATTCGAGAATCGCAGTCCGGAAGGATCAGGTGCCCGTGTCGTGGTGAACTGGCCGCGCGAGTATATGGAATTGGACACGTCCTTATGACTTTACCTGCGTGGCCTTCACCAGCATAAGGTCGGAACCGGACTTTCTCGAACAGTCTCAGGGAATAGAAGATGGTAGAAGCAGCATCCCAGGTCGCGAAATCCGCCGGCAGCGTCCAGCGAGCGGGCGACCACGATCTCGGATCAGACCCGTCCCTGCTCATCGTCGATGACGATGCCCCCTTTCTCCGTCGCCTCGCCCGCGCGATGGAAAGCCGCGGATTTGTCGTCGAACTCGCCGGCTCCGTGGCAGAAGGCATTGCCAAGGCCAAGGAGGCGCCACCGAGCTATGCCGTGGTCGATCTGCGGCTCGGCGATGGTACAGGTCTCGATGTGATCGAAGCAATCCGCGAGCGGCGAACCGATACACGGATCATCGTGCTGACCGGCTATGGCAACATCGCGACAGCCGTCACGGCGGTAAAGTTGGGCGCGCTCGACTACCTGGCGAAGCCGGCAGACGCGGACGATGTGTATCTCGCCCTGACCCAGAGACCTGGCGAGAAAGCGGAGATCCCTGAGAATCCGATGTCCGCAGACCGAATTCGATGGGAACATATCCAACGCGTGTACGAGAGTTGCGAACGGAATGTCTCCGAGACCGCGCGGCGCCTCAACATGCATCGCCGAACACTGCAGCGAATCCTGGCAAAGCGGGCCCCGAAGTAATTCAGGTCCCGTGAACCTGGACCGCCCATTCGGCGGTCATCAGCCTTTGTGCGGCGGCCCTTGAGAAATCGAGCGTCACCGCTTTGCGGGTCGCCGGCGCAAGGCGGTGTTCAGGGGCGTCACGGAGCAAGTGCCCCGAATAACCGTCCGACAGAAGCAACCCGCAATCCTCCGGAAAGATCTCCAGCGGGACGCCAGGGTGGGTCGCGAAAAAAAGCCGGTCGCAGTATCGTCGATAATCCGGCCATTTCCGATCGACCCTGAAGTCCTCGATCGAGGACTTGATCTCAACGATCCAGATCTCCCCCTTCTCGGACAGGGCAATCAGGTCGGCCCGGCGACCGTTGGAGAGGGTCAATTCGGGCAAAATTGCAAAGCGCATATCCGACAAAAGAATCTGGACGCCACGACGAATCATCATCGCGCGATCAGACTGCCGTCCGTCGATTAAGGGATTATTCACCGCGATGGAGACTAAGGTCATGGAAAACTCTCTTCCGCACAGCCACGCCTGTTGCAAAAAAGCAATGCAGAGTCATTTTGCATCGCCGAAGACGTTCGGCTGTAGTGCGGCACTTGCGTTGCCGAGGTTAATTCAAAATAAACCATAATCAAGGATGGTCACGGGACCATCTTCCAGCCATCACCCATGAGCTCCCAATGCGCTTCCGCAATATATTGACCGCGCTCGGCCTGGTTATGTCCATCGGCCTCGCGGGCTGTACAACAACGACCGGTGAAAACGCCGAAGTGGCCGAGACCACCAAGGTGCAGATCTTCAGCGATTCCTATGGAAAGGCCACCGATGCGGGATATGCCCTGCCGGCGATTCCGATCCAGAAGATCGACAAGAAATTCCATCGACAAATTGTCGAATATGCGACCAAGGAAAAGCCGGGCACGATCGTCGTGAATACGCGCGAACGCTTCCTTTATTATGTGCTGCCACGCGGCAAGGCCGTTCGCTATGGTATTGGCGTCGGCAAGCAGGGATTTGCGTGGGAAGGCGAAGCCTACATTGCCTGGAAACAGGCTTGGCCGACGTGGCACCCGCCGAAGGAAATGGCCGAGCGCAAGCCGGAAGTGGCCAAGTATGTCGAGAATGGCATGGGCCCTGGTCTTTCCAATCCGCTCGGCGCCCGCGCCATGTATCTCTTCAACGAGAAGGGACAGGATACGTTGTTCCGTCTGCACGGTACGCCGGAGTGGGCTTCGATCGGAACAGCTGCATCATCCGGATGTATCCGCATGATGAACCAGGACGTGATTGACCTCTATAATCGCGTCAAACCAGGTCGCAACTCCAAGGTCGTCGTTCAGCAGTAAGCGACCGTGATCCAATTCAAATGAAGACCCGCCGGATCGCTCCGGCGGGTCTTTTCGTTTCAGGGAGCCTTGTGCCCACCATCAGGCGGATTTGGCCTTGAGTTCGATACGGCGGCGATGGAGAACCGGCTCAGTATACCCGTTCGGCTGCTCCCTACCATTCAGGACGAGCTCGCGCGCCGCCTGGAAAGCGACGGAACCGTCATAATCCTCCGCCATGGGCACATAGGCCGGGTCGCCGGCATTCTGTCCGTCAACGACGACGGCCATCCGCTTCAGCGTTTCGACGACCTGCTCTTCCGTCACTATGCCATGATGCAGCCAGTTGGCCATGTGCTGGGCGGAGATGCGCAGCGTAGCGCGATCTTCCATAAGCCCGACATTGTTGATGTCCGGAACCTTCGAACATCCGATACCCTGGTCCACCCAACGCACGACATAGCCGAGGATGCCCTGCGCGTTGTTGTCGAGCTCGCGCTGGATTTCCTCCGGCGTCCAGTTCGGTCGGGATGCGACCGGTACGGAGAGGATGTCGGCGAGTTTCGCCCGCGGGCGGGATTTCAAGCCCTGCTGCACCTCGGCGACGTTCACACTGTGATAGTGTGTGGCATGCAGGGTCGCGGCAGTCGGTGAGGGAACCCAGGCGGTGTTGGCACCGGCCTTCGGATGAGCGATCTTCTGCTCAAGCATGGCCGCCATCAGGTCCGGCATGGCCCACATGCCCTTGCCGATCTGTGCGTGACCCGACAGGCCACATTCCAAGCCGATATCGACGTTCCAGTTCTCGTAGGCGGCGATCCAAGCCGCCTGCTTCATGTCACCTTTCCGGATCATCGGTCCGGCTTCCATCGAAGTATGGATCTCGTCGCCAGTTCGATCGAGGAAGCCCGTGTTGATGAACACGACGCGTTCGCGGGCGGCGCGGATGCATTCCTTGAGGTTGACCGTGGTGCGGCGCTCCTCGTCCATGATCCCCATCTTGATCGTATTGGGCGCCATGCCGACAAGCGCTTCGACGCGTGAAAAGATTTCGCAGGCGAAGGCGACCTCTTCCGGGCCGTGCATCTTGGGCTTTACGACATACATGGAGCCGGCGCGGGAGTTCTTGCGGCGGCCGTTCGGGCCAATGTCGTGCAGTGCAATCAAGGCGGTGATGGCGGCATCCATGATGCCTTCCGGCACCTCGTGCCCATCCCTATCGGTGATTGCGGGATTGGTCATGAGATGGCCGACATTGCGGATGAGCATCAGTGATCGTCCCGGCAATGCTACGTTGCTGCCATCAGGGCCAGTCAGCGACACATCCTCACTCAGGGCACGGGTGAAGGTTTTACCGCCTTTCGAGACGTCCTCTGTCAGGTCACCCTTCATCAGGCCGAGCCAGTTGGAATAGACGACGACCTTGTCTTCGGCATCGACAGCGGCAACCGAATCCTCGCAGTCCATGATGGTGGTGAGCGCCGATTCCAGACGGCAATCATTGATGCCTGCGGGATCGCTCTTGCCGATGACACCAGCCTTGTCGACAAGGATTTCAACATGGAGGCCATTCTTGTGCAGGAAGATGCTGGATGGGACAGCCCCTTGGCCATGATGGCCGGCGAACTGGGCCGGGTTCGAAAGGCCGGTGATACCACCATCGTCGAGGCGGACTGAGAGCCCGCCGTTTTCGACCGAGAGTGCAGTGACCTTTTCCCAGCCACCCGCTGCAAGTGGCACCGAGCGATCGAGGAAGCTGCGCACCCAGGCAATGACCTTGCCTCCACGAACAGGGTTGTAACCCTTCCCCTTCTCCGCGCCGTCGCTTTCGGGGATTGCATCCGTCCCGTAGAGGGCGTCGTACAGGGACCCCCAGCGGGCATTGGCTGCATTGAGGGCGTAGCGCGCGTTCATCACGGGGACGACGAGCTGCGGACCGGCGATGGTCGAGATCTCCGGGTCGACATCTGCCGTCGCGATCTTGAAATCAGGGCCTTCAGGCAGAAGATAGCCGATCTCGCGCAGGAAGGTCTCATAGGCGGCCAGGTCCAATGGAGCGCCATTCTTCCGGTACCAGGCGTCGATCTCTGCCTGGAGGGCGTCCCGCTTGGCGAGTAGCGCACGGTTCTTCGGGGCAAGTTCATGGATGATCTTCGACAGACCGGCGAAGAAGACATCGGCTTCTACCTGCGTTCCCGGGATCGCCTGGGTCACGATGAAGTCGTGCAGGCGCTTGTCGATCGAAAGGCCATGGGTTTCAATAGATGTCATGACGTCACTCCTCGCACTGATGTCGCTCTGGGTTACAGCATCGCTGAAACACATTGGCAGTCAATCTTGCATAAATACGAAATATTATTTCCAAAATGGAATGTCAGCTTCGGGTCGTCCTCGGTCGACCCGTTGCCGTAGCGGTAATGCGCGCCTCCACTAGCTTCCTTCGTCCCTCGATCTCAGGGGCATCAAGCTCCTCCTTGACGAGGAGAACGACATCAACAGCGCCACTCGCCTCGGCCCGGTTTCGTGCAAGTGCGCCCGCACGAATGCGGGCGGCTTCCAGCGCCCTGTTCTCATCCGTGACGCGCTCACTGTCGCCACCCCCGGTGACGATGAAAAGGCCTTCCTCTGGCGAACTGACGGTAACCGTCACACTGCTTCGAACCTGGCCAACCACGGCACCAACGGCATTGGCCACGTCCGCATCCTTTGGGACAGCGAAGTCGGAAGCCAGCATCTCCGCAATCGCCGGATAATAGACCCCCGCTGAGGCACCAAGTCCGATCAGCGGCCGATCGAGCGTCAGGTTAAAACGAGCTATGCCCGCCTGGCGCTTGAGAGCACGATCGACCAGCACGGACCTAGCGGGATCGATGTCGGCGAGCCCATCTTCCGCCAGAGCCGCAGACAGAATGACTTCGGCGGACTGGCGCGTCAGGCGATCAACGATCAGTTGGGCGAGTATCTCGGGGGTCGCGGCAATTGGCTGGCCCGCCCCATCCTTCTGGCGGATCGCCAGCATCATGCCGAGTGCTGCCGCCTGTCGGTCCCATTGGTCCTGGCGCTCCAGGACATGCATGGCATCCGACGGGGTAAGCCCGCAGATATGGACGAGGCCCCGGGCGACCAGACGATCGAGGGTTGCCTTCTGCTGGGTAAAGCTGATCAGCTGGTCGAGCGACAAGGGTGTCTTCCCGATCTTCTGGAAAAGGGCTGCTTCCTGTGGCTGGAGACCCGCCGCGAGATGATCCGGGACACCGGTGCGGACTGCGAAGCGCCCGTCGTGGCGTCCGAGATGCGGCGCGCGCAGCTGACGCTCAAGGACACCTGTTATGGCACTGCCATGCAGCGCAGCGGCCAGACTGAGCGGAACAAGGCGCCGAGGTCCCAGCTGGATCTTTGCCGCAAGGCCCCGATCGTCGAAATGGACTTCCGAGTCACCGCCGAGACCGAATGTCCGCATGGCTACGGCTTCCACCATGGTCCTGTAGCCACCGACAACCGCTCCGTCCTTGTCCAGACGCGGCTGGCCGGCCTCCATGACAGCCACGTCCGTGGTCGTTCCGCCGATGTCGGAGACGACAGCATTATCCAGCCCTGTCAGATGCCGTGCGCCGACGAGGCTTGCCGCCGGACCAGACAGAATCGTCTCGATCGGTCGAAGACGGGCTTCCGCTGCTGAGATCAAGGCGCCGTCGCCCCGAACCACCATCAGCGGCGCATGAACGCCCCGCTCCAGCAGATAACGTTCGGCAGAACCGATCAGGCGGTCGATCATCGCAACAAGACGAGCGTTCAGAAGCGTGGTCAGCGCACGGCGTGGGCCGCCAAGCTTGGAAGAAAGTTCATGGCTGCAGGTAACGGGCAGGCCACTGTGCTGGCGGATGATGTCGCGCGCGCGCTGCTCGTGGGCCGGATTGCGGACGGCGAAGTAGCCGGCGATCGCGAAGGACGAGACATTGGCCGCGAGCTCGGGAAGCGCTGCTTCGAGGGCCGCCACATCGAAGGGCATCTCGTTGCCGTGTACGTCATGACCGCCGGCAATGAAGACCACCGGATCGCTGCCGACCGCCTCGGCAAGACCGTCACGCTTGAGGTCTTCCGGCCCAAAACCGATCATGATGAGGCCCGCCCTACCGCCCTGCCCTTCGACTAGCGCATTGGTGGCAAGCGTTGTCGAGAGAGAGACCAGACCGAGGGCCGAGGGCGGGATGGCCGATTCCGCAAGTACGCTCTCCAGAGCTCCGGAAATGCCGATGGAAAGATCATGGCGGGTAGTCAGCGACTTCGCCTTGGCGACGATCCCATGCTCCTCGCTATAGATTACGGCGTCCGTATAGGTGCCGCCAGTATCAATGCCCAGCATGTAGTCCGATGTCACGCAGTCTTCCCCATGTTCTCCGCCGAGATGGCGACCCATGCCCTTATGGCACAGGGTTCGAACTCATTTCCAGCGAAGGAGCGGCAGCGAGACGCCGCTTTACGGCTGCCGCGGTGTAATGCGCATAGGCAGACCGCCCGCCGGCTGGGTCGTCAGCTTCTGCACCGGCCAGGGCTTTGTTTCAGGCGTGGTGTCGAAACGATAATGCTGCATCAGTACTGCCAGCGCGATCACCGCCTCCTGAAGCGCAAAGGTCGCGCCGATACACACACGCGGCCCCGCGCCGAAGGGGAGATACTGAAAGCGTCCTATCTTTTCACGCTGGCCGGGCAGGAAGCGCGAGGGATCGAAGTGCCTCGGCTTGTCCCAATAGAGTTCGTGGCGATGCAGTGTCCAGGGCATCACGAGGACTGTGGTGCCCTTGGCGATCTCGACGACTTCGCCGTTGGGCGCCGTGTAGCGGTCGTTTTCAATCGCATCACGGTTGATCGAAGGGGCCGGCGGATAAAGCCGCATCGCTTCTTCGAAGGCTGCGCGCACATGCGGCATCTGGTCGAGCCATTCGACCGGGTCGGCGCCAGAGCCGATCACTCTATCGATCTCCGCCTCCATTGCATCCCGAACCTCTGGACAATGCGCCACACAGTAAAACGTCCATGCCAGCGCACGCGCTGTGGTCTCGTGGCCAGCACCGATGAAGGTCAGGATGTTGTCCTCGATTTCGTCCGAAGTCAGCCCCTCGTGTCCCTCCAGTTCGAGCAAGAGGGTCAGGAAATCATCCGGTGCGTTTTCCCTGTCAGCGCTGATCATGGCGCGACGGTGGTTCATCGTCCGGCGCACGAGTTCGCGAAACTTGCGCAGCACACCGAGGCCCCGGATGCGGGTCAAGCGCGGTATCCATTTGGGTGCCTTCAGCAAATCAAGCGGATCGATGCGTCCCATGCTGTGCAGGAGATCGTCGACATCTTTCGCGAAATCACCCTGTTCGGAAATGATGCCCCCGGAAAACAGGGTTTCGGACAGGATTGCATAAGTGAGTTCGGTCATGTCAACCGCGATGTCGCGGACAAGGCCTTCGCTGCCTGCATCGTAGCGATCGAGGAAGAGTTCGCTCTGCTTTCGCATCTGCCGGGCGAAGCCGCGGGCGTGGCGCGGCGTGAAGACGGGCGCCATGGCCTTGCGGGACCGCTTCCAGACAGGTCCTTCCGCAGTCAGGAGACCGTCGCGCAGGATGGGCCGCAGCACCAACTGGCGGATCTCGGACATTTCATAGTTCGACGCGTTATCCACCAGCACATGCCGGATGAGGCCGGGGTCATTGGCGATGATGGTAGTCTGGCCGAAGAAGCGGGTCACGATCCAAGGCCAGGTATAGGATGGCTTGCCCCAGAGTTCGAGCGGGTTACGCAGAACCGTTCGGATGATTTCGAGCCGACTCGGCGGAATGGTCCGCGGAACTGGCGCAGGCGGCTCAAAGGTCGACTCCCGCAGACTGGTGTCCATCTGATGCTCCTCATGGGCTCATCGCCCAGCAGGGAGTTAGAGCAGGTCCTGCAACTCGTCCAGCCGATCGTTGATCAGCCAGCCATAATAGTTCTCTTCCGGCCACTTCGCCGCACCGCTTGCTCGACGCGCTGCGAGAACCTTGGCCCGCTCCTGCGAACCTCCGATATTGAAGAGAGTCGCCGTCAATCCCGGATTGCCGGCAATGTCGACATCGGCGATCTCGCGATAATCATCGATCGACTTTCGAATGACTGCGGCCATGAAGGCAAGCGAGATATCCGGATCCATGATCGCCTTGTAGACACCCGCCGCATCGTTCTCATCGAGCTTCGGATAGCCGGACTTTTCGTGCACAAGATCGGAGAGCATAAGAGCCGTGAGCGGGTTGATCTGCCCCAGGCCGAAGGTCTGGCCGGCATAGAAGGGCTGGAAAAAGACGGCGCTGAAACGGTTGTTCGGGTAGGTCTTGCCGCCAACCGTCCTGCCGCGGAACTGTGTCTGCCAAATGTCTTCCCGGCAGGACCAGAGACGATAGGAATCTGAATAACCGTTGCACTCGGCAAATTCGGACCGGCCGACGAAATCAGCGATGCTCTCGTCCTTGTAGCCAAAGCGGAAGCTGTTTCCGGCGTAGGAGGCCGCCTTTACGTAATAGCTCTGCAGACTGTCATAGGCATCGACATTGTAGGTGTGCTCACCAACGATAGCGCCGACCATATGAATAGGCGCAATGCCATAGGCTGCTGCGGTCTTCTTGATCTTGCCGACGAGTGCCGAATCGGTGCGCAGAAGGTCTCGGACCTTCTCGTACTTCAGATCAAAGCCGGTCTTGCCGGCCTTCGTGCGCCGTACCGAGGCTCCGGGAATAGCAGGCTGCTCGACATTGCGATTACCTGGAGGCACCTTCTCCGCAGAGAAAGAGGCCGCAGGAGCAAAGCCCTGAAGCACCAAAGCGACGATGAAGATCCTGGTGATGCTAAGCACGATGCGCGGCCCCTGGACAATTTGTCCCTGAACGGATTTCCGACGCATGGCGAACGTCATCCGACAGGGGCACTCCTTACATAAGCCTCACCTGCATTGTCGATACGGGCCGCTTTCACTTTCCCGATATGCTGCGGGCGAAAGCGACCCATAGATGCACAAAGATCACAGGATATAGCGGCTCAAATCCGTGTTAGAGGCGAGATCACCGACATGTTCCTGAACGTAGGCCGAATCGATCATCACGGCAGAGCCGCTCCGATCGGGCGCATGGAACGAGATTTCGTCCAGAACTCGCTCCATGACAGTCTGCAGACGGCGGGCACCGATATTCTCGACCGTCTCATTTAGCTGAACGGCGACATCGGCAAGGGCATCGATTGCATCCTCGGTGAAATCGAGATCCATTTCCTCCGTTGCCATCAATGCCTTGTATTGACGGATGAGACTTGCCTCCGTTTCCGTCAGGATACGGCGGAAGTCTTCCTTGGTCAGCGGCTTCAGCTCGACCCGGATCGGCAGGCGGCCCTGCAGCTCCGGCAAGAGATCCGACGGCTTGGAGACGTGGAAGGCTCCGGATGCGATGAAAAGGATGTGGTCAGTCTTCACCGGTCCATATTTGGTCGCAACCGTCGTGCCCTCCACAAGCGGCAGCAGGTCACGCTGCACGCCTTCACGGGAGACACCGGCGCCCATCGCGCCCTCACGGGCTGCGATCTTATCGATCTCGTCGAGGAAGACGATGCCGTCATTCTCGACAGACCGAAGTGCTTCGCGCTGGATCACTTCATTGTCGATCAGCTTGTCCGATTCGTCGCGAATCAGGTCGCCATAGGAGGCCTTGACGGTGGTCCGGACCTTCTTGGTGCGGTTGCCCATGGCCTTGCCGAACATCTCCGACAGGTTGAGGATCCCGATATTGGCACCAGGCATTCCCGGGACTTCGAAACCAGGCGCAGCCGAGCCGCTGTCGGCGACCTCGATGTCTATTTCCTTGTCGTCCAGTTCTCCGCTGCGCAGCTTCTTACGGAAGCTATCGCGCGTGGCCGGCGATGCTGTGGCACCCACCAGGGCGTCGAGAACGCGCTCCTCGGCCAGCGCATGGGCCTTGGCCTGCACTTCCTGGCGCTTCTTGTCGCGAACCAGGGCGATGCCGACCTCAACGAGGTCGCGGATGATCTGCTCGACGTCGCGGCCGACATAACCGACTTCGGTGAATTTGGTGGCCTCGACCTTGATGAAGGGTGCGCCGGCAAGCTTGGCGAGGCGGCGGGAGATCTCGGTCTTGCCGACGCCGGTCGGGCCGATCATCAGGATGTTCTTCGGCATGACTTCATCGCGGAGATCTTCCGAAAGCTGCTGGCGGCGCCAGCGGTTTCGTAGTGCGATTGCGACGGCGCGCTTCGCGTCATGCTGTCCGATGATGTGGCGGTCGAGCTCGGAGACGATCTCGCGCGGGGAGAAATTGGTCATTTCGGGTTGCTCCTCACGATGCCGCGGCAACGCGCATCGTCGATTGCGGTGGGACCTTTTCGGCAGCCGTCACTCGGCGTCGAGGGTTTCGACCACCATGTTGTTGTTGGTGTAGACGCAGATCTCGCCGGCGATGGTCAGCGCACGTGTCGCGATTTCCTCGGCAGAGCGATCGGTATCCATCAGTGCGCGCGCAGCCGCATAGGCAAAGTTGCCGCCGGAGCCGATGGCGATCGTGCCGTATTCGGGCTCCAGGACGTCACCATTGCCGGTGATCGCCAGCGTGATCGACTTGTCGGCCACCAGCATCATGGCCTCGAGATTGCGCAGATACTTGTCGGTGCGCCAGTCCTTGGCGAGCTCGACGGCGGCGCGCATCAGCTGGCCGGGATATTGCTCGAGTTTCTTCTCGAGACGATCGAGCAGGGTGAAGGCATCGGCGGTAGCGCCGGCGAAGCCTGCGATCACATCGCCGCCCTTGCCGATGCGGCGGACCTTGCGGGCATTGCCCTTCATCACGGTCTGGCCAAGGCTGACCTGTCCGTCACCGGCCATCACCACCTTGCCGTCCTTGCGTACGGTAATAATCGTTGTCATCAGTCACCTGTCACCCGCTCTGCGGGCCTTGTGGAGCGGGCTGTCTGGCCCGGTTTGTCGGTTCCTATGTAAGTGGGCTTTCGACGATTGCAATCTGCGGCAAAAGCTCTGACGCCGCCTTGCGGCAGTGCAATGTAACTTCTGGATATTTCACCGCCCTGCTGTTATGGGAGGGCCGAGATCCTCATGGAGCAGCCAAATGGCAGAGCGTAAAGGCGAAGTTTCCCGCAAGACCAACGAAACCTCGGTCTCGGTTTCCGTCCATATCGACGGCACCGGCACGGGCAAGATTTCGACGGGCGTGGGCTTCTTTGACCATATGCTCGATCAGCTATGCCGCCACTCGCTGATCGACATGGATATCGACGTGAAGGGCGACCTGCATATCGACGATCACCACACCGTCGAGGACACGGGCATCGCGCTCGGTCAGGCGATTTCCAAGGCGCTCGGCGACCGTAAGGGCATCACGCGTTATGCGTCGATTGACCTTGCCATGGACGAGACGATGACGAAGGCGGCTATCGACGTCTCCGGCCGTCCGTTCCTGGTCTGGAATGTCGCTTTCAGCGCGCCGAAGATCGGTACCTTCGACACCGAACTGGTGCGCGAGTTCTTCCAGGCTCTCGCCCAGAACGCCGGGATCACGCTGCATGTGCTGAACCATTACGGCGCGAACAACCATCATATCGCCGAGACCTGCTTCAA
>CALSAF010000105.1:0-16739 GCA_943372805.1 Rhizobium sp. Q54 | reverse complement strand
AATCCATCGAGAAAATGTCGATCAGCGACAATCAGAGCGAAGAATCGCCCTTGCCAGCGACAATCTAACCCGGCACCATGAACCCGCCGCGACAATCTGTTCTCATCCTGATAGTCGCTGACCTCTCACCCAGATCGTCGCGCTATACTATGCGCAGCAGCGCAGGGAGCCTGCGGTTAAGATCAGTCTTGGTCGCAAGCCAGGACAAACCAAGTCGGCTGCTGCATCGAAGGCACCGGCAGTAAAGGCCAACAACGCTGCTGCTGAATAATAAAAGTAACCCCGCCAGCTATGAGAGGCTGGCGGGGCATATCGAAGGTTGTTGGAACGTCTACGGGGCCATCCGCTCGATACCGGCATAGCCACTCTCTACGAAGCCCGTTTCCCACGAACGAATGTTACCAATTTCGACACCATGGATTTTTTATTGTGAAAGCGGAACGAAGTTTAGCGGCGAGCGTCTTTCCTTGGTCACTTTGTGAGATCGCTTAACCCCGCTCATACAAGGCGGGGTTATTTTTGGGCAACGGCTGGAAGAGAGAGGGTAAATATGCACCGCAGCGCTCATTATCAATATGACCGCGACCGCGCTGACCTTGTCTTGAAGATAGAAGCCTTTGTCCTTTCTTCCACGCTCATCATCGCTACCGTCATCGGCGTCTACGGCATGATCTAACCGGAAAATGTGCAAGGCTGCATTGATCGCGGTCCGCTAACCGGACCCGTAACGATGTGCTATGCCATTATCCGATGGGAGATATGCAATGCACGATCACCTTAAAGATGCCGCAACCGCTGCGGTCATGACGAATGATGAACTTTTCGATGCTGCGCGAGATATAGGGCGGCTGCCTGAACTGACCGGCTTGCAGCAGGCGATTTTAGACGAGCTTTCGTTGCGTGGCCTATCTTCGGAAGGAGCAGTTGACGGTCGTTCAAACCGTCAGACGCGGGCCAGGTGATAAATTGACCTAATCTGTTTCGACAAACTGACAGGATCAAACGGCTTGGCGATATATCCGTGCATACCTGCGCGTTTGTAGGAAGCCACCTCTGAGTCACGGACGGATGCTGTGATCAGAGCGCCAATAATATTATCCATTCCGGACAACATGCGTACGCGCTCGAAAAACTCTATGCCGCTCATATAAGGCAGGCGTAAATTAATAAGAGCAAAATCAAAAACATCGCCATTTTGCTCTATGGCGTCCAAAGCCTCGACGCCAGTTTTATAGGTCGTGACTACAATGCCGGGGTCAAGTTTGATGGCCCTGTTGACGATCATTCTTATATCGGGTTCGTCCTCCACAAAGAGCAGCCTGATCGTTTCCATTGTATAATGACCTCCTTGGAGTAATCCTAATCAAGCGTTAAGGTAATATGGCTGCCATTTGTTCCGGTTGCTCAATCTGACAATCCCATGGCTAGCCATTGGTGCGATTATCCATAGTTAAGTCGCCAAAGTCAGTGTGAAGATTCTAGCCCATCTTGACGCCTTGCATTAAGAGCGGTATATTATGCCGCCTTCTGCGGCAGCCGAAAGGAAGCATGTGGCAAAGTCCCCTGAATACGGACAGTATCTTCGCAAGGCAGCCGAAGCTCAACATGCTGCGGAAGATGCTAAGAAGGCTGGTGATGACCCTGCGATGATTGCTGAGTTGATTCAGCGGGCCGCCTATTATCGGGAGTTGGCACAAAAAAAGGGCAGATCCCGTTCAAAGGACCATCGTTAAGTCCACTAGTAAGCTGCCGGTCTGGGCTCGACCAATTGTAGCCGTTCGGCGGCCAATTTTTCGCTTCTAGGTGCGGTCCGTTCGCTAACCGGCAGGTCGCGACCACGTCCGGCCATTTCGGCCTAATTCGAGGAACGACCTATTTGGACGTAAGCAGTCATACGGCAATCATAAACGATCAAAATGAGGCGCAATGTTGCGCTGCGGCAAACTTCTGGCTAAGGAAGCGGCAATCGCATGGACCCGGTGCAATTCCGGGTGGCTATTTCGGCCGCCGATCCGCCGGACAACGCACTTCGCACTCCAATATCACGCCGCTCTTCGAAGACGGCGCTGCTGCGATCTTTGCGGAATATCACATTGATGAACATCACACCCTTTGCCCGGTATCGTGCTGAATGGTGCAACGGCGCCGGTAGCGTGCGCCGCGATGTGCTTGCCGGTATGGTTGGCACTTTCGCGCTCATTCCCGAGGTTATTGCCTTTTCCTTTGTCGCCGGCATTGATCCCGAAGTCGGCCTTTTCGCATCTTTCGTGATCGGGATCGTCATCGCTATTGCCGGCGGCCGACCGGCGATGATCTCCGGCGCAGCTGGCTCGGTCGCACTCGTCGTAGCAGCTCTGGTTCACAGCCATGGCCTTCAGTATCTGCTTGCCGCGACGATCTTGGCTGGCATCCTTCAGATCGTCTTTGGCCTGCTCAAGCTGGACGTCCTGCTGCGGTTCGTGTCGCGGTCCGTCCGGACTGGCTTCGTGAACGCTTTGGCGATCCTGATCTTCTCGGCGCAAGTGCCGCAGATGCTGGGCGTAACCTGGCACACCTATGCGATGATCGCTGGCGGTCTCGGGATAATCTACCTGTGGCCCCGCCTGACGACGGCCATTCCGTCGCCGCTCATCTGCATCGTAATCTTGACGCTGATCAGCGTCGCTTTCCCGATGCCGGTTCACACCGTCGCTGACCTGGGTCGTTTGCCTGCGTCGCTTCCTTCGTTCCATATTCCCGACTTCCCGCTCACCCTGGAGGCGTTTCGGATTGTGGCGCCCTACGCTTTCGCGATGGCGGCAGTTGGCCTGCTGGAATCGATGATGACCGCGAGCGTGGTCGATGAGCTCACTGAAACGACCAGTTCAAAGGCGCGGGAATGTACGGGTCTTGGCCTCGCTAACGTAGCTGCCGGCCTCTTCGGCGGCATCGCGGGCTGCGGCATGATCGGTCAAACTGTCGGCAATGTGCGGTACGGTGGCCGAGGGCGCCTCTCGACCCTTGTTGCAGGCGTCTTCCTTCTGATCGTCATGGTTCCGCTGCGTCCTTGGATCGCCCAGGTGCCGGTTGCCGCGCTCGTCGCGATCATGATCATGGTGTCGATCAGCACATTCTCTTGGGGATCGCTGTCGGATCTTGCGCGACATCCCAAGGTCTCAGGGGTCGTCATGCTGGCCACGGTGGCGGTGACGGTCGCGACGCACGACCTCTCTGCCGGCGTGGCGGTCGGCGTGGTTCTCAGCGGCGTGTTCTTCGCCTTCAAAGTGACCAAGCTCATGCGCATCGAAGAAGACTTTGATCCTCTGACCGACACGCGGACCTATATCGTCTCCGGCCAGATTTTCTTCGCCAGCGCCGAGATTTTCGCGGACCAGTTCGACCTGCGCGACACGGCGCGAAACGTCCGGATCGATCTGACAGCGGCACATCTCTGGGATATCACGGCCGTGGGTGCGTTGGAGGACATCGTCACGAAGATGCGACGACATGATATACGGGTGGAATTGATCGGCCTCAACCAGGCCAGTGCGATCCTCGTCGACAGGCACGCACCAATTGTCCGCCAATCCACGGGCTGATGGTCTGCTTATGCCTATTATGATCGTCTGAGTTTCTGCAGCCGGAGCGCTTCAAATTCAGGTCGCTGCCGGGGCTTGCTCACCCCATTGAAACGCATAGCGCGATCAGAGTTAGGAAAGATAAGCATTGGTTTGATGCCGGGTGAATCGATCAGCCCGCATCGTCGGAACGGCGCTATCTCGCCTCATTCGCGCTGGTTCGTTTCGCTCACCGGCCAGACACCGAGCAAATCGCCTGTCTTGGAATTCTCGACGCGCAACTCCGCGAAGTCGCCGATGATCATGCACTGCGGTCGTTCATGCAGCCCGGCCCGCTGGAAACATCGCACTGGTCCACCCGCCTCGGCTGATTGGAGGCGGCCAGTGATCCGCAAGGCAAATCCGCGTACGGCATCAAAATCGTCCGGCGCCATCCGCTTGACGATGTCGAGCCTGCGCGCGCTCTTGCCCGCATCGTCTCCAATAAGGCGGGCAATCGCCAATTCGCCTTGGGCCTGACCAGACGGATCGGTGTTGATCCCGCCGGAAAGTGGGGTGGCAGGGCACTCTGGGGCCGTCGACCAAGGCCTGGCGATCCAGAAGCCCTCAAACGCGGCCTTGCCTTCCCCGGTCTTGGTGATTCCCCATAGTGCGCGTTCCCACCGCACGGGGTTGATCCACACGCGCAAAGTCGACTTTGCTTCGTCATACCGCCATCCGAACGGCGCAGTGCGTTCGCCCTCGACCGGTCCCTCGCAGCCGAACGGTAGCATGAGATCGAAGCGCCGGCCCGCCGCTGCCTGCACCGCTTCCGGCAAGGGACGTGAAGCACTCGCCGCGTCGATCGCATCGGCGACTAGGTCGAGCAGTCCGGCTCGTTCCAGAGTGGGGGGCGGCGCAATGGCTGTTGGCGCAGGCGGCGCTTCGCCTTGAGGCGTCAGAGCGGCCGCCACTGGAGGCGCAGGTTCGGGAGCCGTGGCGCGACCGATCAGGAAGCCGCCGCCACCCACCAGCAGCACCGCGGCAAGCCCGCCGGCCATGGCCAATCGACTGGAATGGGGGGTCGGCTCTTGCATAAGCCCCTCCTAGCAAAGCATCTTCCGCTCTCCCACCCCGAAGACCATTGGTGCGTCTTTCGTTGACAGACGGCGGCCATGAACCGAGGCAGGGAAGCCATGACGCTCGATCAACTTCTTACCCTCCTGGTTCTGGCGACGGTCGTCGCCGCGCTTGTCTGGGACAAGGTGCGAGCCGATGTGGCGGCGCTGAGCGGTGCAGCGTTCCTGCTGATCACGGGCGTGGTCAGACCGGTCGAGGTGCAGAGCGCCTTTGCCAGCCCCGCAATCATGGCGCTCGCATCGCTGTTCGTCATCGCCTACGCGCTGGAATTGAGCGGACTGCTGGACCGCGCGATTGTGTTGGGTGTCAACCTGTGCAAGCGCATGGGATCGAAAGGGATCTGGCTGCTCCTCACCATGATCGGCTGTGCCTCCTGCTTTCTCAACTCGACCCCCATCGTCGTGCTGGGTGCCCCCGTAATCCGTGACATCGCGCAGTCGCTGGGCCAGTCGCCCAAGCGCTATCTGATGCCGCTTTCCTACATCACCGTGCTGACTGGCTGCTGCACGCTCATCGGCACCTCGACCAACCTGCTTGTCGACGACATGGCGCGCGTCGCGGGACAACCCCGCTTCGGCTTCTTCGAGATCACGCCCGTGGGTCTGCCCGTCGCGATCGTCGGCGGCCTCTACCTTCTGCTGGTGAGCGGGCGTATGCTCGCTCGGCCCGAGGAGAAGACACAATCGCATCCCAAGGCGATCGACCCGCACGCGATTCACAGCGCTCAGGTCGGCGACGCCACGCTGTTCGCCGAGCCGCGCATCCTGCATCCGCGCAAGGCCGCACTGGCCGCCGGAATATTCGTGGGCGTCATCACGCTTGCCGCGTTGAACGTTGCGCCGATCGCCGCGACCGCGCTGACCGGGGCCGTCCTGCTCATTCTTCTGCGCGTGATCAGCCCGGACGAGGCCTATGCCGGCCTCAAGCCCGAAATCCTTATCCTGATCGCCGGGATGGTCGTGATCGGCATCGCCATGGACCAGAGCGGGCTGGCGTCGCAGGCGTCGGAACTGCTCATCGCCAGCGTGGAAGGGCTCAGTCCACTCGTCGCACTCATCGTGCTCTACGGCGTCACCATGGTCCTGACCGAACTTCTCTCCAACGCCACGGTCGCGGTATTAGTGACGCCTGTCGCCGTCGCGCTGGCCGATAGTCTAGGGGCCAGCCCGCGTCCCTTCCTAATCGCCGTCATGATGGCGGCCAGCGCGGCTTTCGCCACCCCGTTTGGTTATCAGACCAACGTCATCGTCTACCAGATGGCAGGCTACCGCTATATGGATTTTGTGCGCGTCGGGCTTCCGCTCAACCTGATCACTTTTGCCGTAGCCATCGTCGCGATCCAGTCGGCCTTTCCTTTCTAGAGCCGATTTATCTGACGTTCTTGCTGAAAAAATTAGAAAGCGCCGACGGCAAGGAGCAGCGCGAAAGTGAGCGCAGCCGATGCGATGATGCTCCAGACGAAACCGGAATCCAACTGTCGCTTCATAATCGTTCTTCAAATTCAGACAGCGAACGATCCAGTGCCGTTCAGCCGCGATCCGCCTACGTTCTCACGGTGGATGGCCATCAGGATGCCGAGCAGGATCAGCACCGTCATCATCGCTGAGCCTCCGTAGGACATGAGCGGCAGTGGAATGCCGACGACTGGCGCCAGCCCCATCACCATGGCAAGGTTGATCGACACATAAAGGAAGATGGTGAAGGCCAGGCCGCAAGCCGTCAGTCGGGTGAAGATCGTGTCACCGGCGACACCCAGGCGCCAGCCCCAGCGAATGAGATAACCGTAAGTCAACACGACGAAGAGGCCGCCCATGACCCCCCACTCTTCCGCCATTGTCGCGAAGATGAAATCGGTATGCGCTTCGGGCAGATAGGCTAGGTGGCTTTGGGTGCCATCAAGGAAACCCTTGCCGAACAGTCCGCCTGATCCGATCGCTATTTTCGATTGGGTAATGTGATAGCCCGTGCCCAATGGATCGCCTTCCGGGTCCATGAACACCAGCACCCGGTTTTTCTGATAATCGTGCAGCATGCTCCATGCGACGGGGAGTGCGGCAAGAAGAGCGGCACCCGCTGTCAGGAACCAGCGTAGTCCGACACCGGCGAGAAAGATGACGAGCACGCTTGCCATGGAAATCATCATGGCGGTGCCAAGGTCGGGCTGGAGCATGACCAGCGCAGCGGGGACAGCGAAAAGGGCGATCGGCGCAACAAGCACCGATGGCGTGCTGACATAGATCGCCGGTAGCCGGTGAAAAAACTTGGCGAGGCTGAGCACGACCGCGATCTTCATGAACTCGGATGGCTGCAACCGTATAAAACCGAGGTCGATCCAGCGTTGCGCACCCATACCGATTTTGCCGAACAGTTCGACGATCAGCAGCAGTACGAGCGTGACGCCGTATAGCGGATAGGCAATGTCCATCCAGCGGGCCACGGAGATGCGTGACAGAGCGAACATCAACCCGGACAGCAGTACAAAGCGAAGGCCCTGGTTGGAAGCCCAGGGCGAAATCGAGCCGCCCGCTGCGGAGTAGAGGGTAGCAAGACCGAACAGTACGATCGCGATCAATGTTACCAGCATCCCCAAGGGAAGGGTGCGGATGGCTGCGGGGATGAGCGACAACGCGGTAATGCTCCAGATACTGTCATGGAGGGCGGCCTGCCGCCCGTCTTCGGGGTGGGTCAGATTGCCGGTTGTGATCGTTCCGGTTGCGCCCAGCGTAAGATGGCGTAGCCGATAATTCCGGACAGAAATGAACCAGCCAGGATGCCGATCTTGGCTTCCGACTGGAGCAACGCTTCGCCGGGAAATGCCAAAAGCGTGATGAACAAGCTCATCGTGAAGCCGATGCCGCACAGAAAGGCGACGCCGAGCATCTGTAGCCGGCTTGCATGAGCGGGCAGGTCCGCGAACCCCAAACGGATCGCAAGCATGGAAAACCCGAAGACGCCGATCACCTTACCGATGAGCAAGCCGAGCGCCACGCCCAGCGTGACCGGCGCAGCCAGTGCTTCGGCGGGCAGGCTCAGCACCGGGACGCCCGCATTGGCGAGGCCGAAAATCGGCACGATCAGGAAGCCAACCGGCAAATGCAGGAAATGCTCAAGTCGGTGCAGCGGACTTTTCGTTTCACTGTCCGGACGCGCAGGGGTCCGGTCCATTGGGATAGTCAAAGCCAAGACGACACCAGCCAGCGTCGCGTGAATGCCGGATCGGTAGACCAGCACCCATAGCACGATACCCAGTAGCAGGTACGGGCTGAGACGACGCACCTTGAACCGATTGAGGGCGATCAGCGCGGCGACCACGCCTCCCGCTGCGGCAAGGTCGATGACCGACAGGTCAGCCGTGTAGAAAAAAGCAATGATAACTACGGCGCCCAGATCGTCGATAATCGCCAGGGCCGTCAGGAATATCCGGAGCGACGCCGGCACACGGCTGCCAAGCAGCGAGATAACGCCAAGTGCGAAGGCGATATCAGTGGCTGCCGGAATGGCCCAGCCATGCACCGATGCGCCTTGGTTGAAAGCAACGTAAACAAGGGCAGGAGCGATCATTCCTCCGGCTGCTGCGATCCCTGGCAGGACACGCCTCGACCAGCTCGAAAGCTGGCCATCGAGCATCTCGCGTTTGATCTCCAGACCGACAAGCAGGAAAAAGACCGCCATCAGCGCATCGTTGATCCAGTGTCCCAGAGACAACGGCCCGATATAGAGATGAAGCAGTGCTTCATATCCCGGGCCAAGCGGAGAGTTGGCGATGATAAGGGCTGCCGCTGCCGCGCCCATCAGGACGAGTCCAGCAGAAGATTGCGCATCCAGGAATCGGCGCAAGGCACTGGGATGGATGCGGTGATAGTCCGTCATGCGGTCGGCCTTGGCTGTGGGTCGTCAGGGTTGAGGGTTGATGGCTGCCCAAAAACACCCGCCAAAGCGAGCGACACAAACTGCCGAAGCCGCTGATATTCACAAAAGCGAGTGCGAGGGAAATTGGAAGTTTCGTTGCTGCTTATAGCTACAGGCTATAAGGCATGTGCATGCCGACGTTACAGCAGCTTCGTTATCTGGTCGCAGTCGCCGACACGCTGAGTTTCAGCCGTGCTGCTCGAGCATGCCACGTCACTCAACCGACCCTTAGCCTTCAGCTCAAGGAGCTCGAAGGCAGACTCAAAGCGCGCCTTGTGGAGCGGACGCGGGCACGGGTGATCCTGACACCAGTGGGGATCGAGATCGCCCATCGGGCAAGACGCGTGTTGGCGGATGTCGACGACATAAAGGAAGTTGGCCGGCGCGACGAACAGGGAGGCCTTAAGGGCGCGCTTCAAATGGGCGTCGTCCAAACCGTCGGTGCCTATGTCTTGTCCGTCGCGATGCCATCGCTTCGCGCAATATACCCGGACATGCGCATTTTCGTCCGCGAGGATCGTCTGGAAAATCTCCCCTCGAAGCTCTCCGACGGCACGCATGATCTGCTGCTCTTGCCAGAAGGGATCAATCACCCGGATTTCATCAGCACTCCCCTGATCCGGGAGCCACTCCAATTGGTCATGCCGACGGATCACCGGCTCGCCCAGCAGGCGGTGATTGATCCCGAAGCTATTGCAGGCGAGACGATATTGGTCATGGAGCGTGGACGTCGGCTCCATGATGAGATTGCTGCGCTCTGCAATGATTTTGGCGCGGTCCAGGCTCAGGATTACGCCGGGACGACGCTCGACACTCTTCGCCTCATGGTGACCACCGGAATGGGGCTGTCGCTGCTACCTGCGCTCTATGTCCGCTCGGATGTTCTGCGGGAGAAGCTGATTGTCGCACGGCCATTGTCGCGGCGGGCGCCTGTGCGTCAGGTCACGATGGTATGGCGCAGTTCATCACCGCGCAGCGATGCCTATCACCGCCTCGCTGCCACGATAGTCGAAACCTTGCTGCCGTGGGCGCAGAAGGAAGCATAAGCTCAGGCGCGCGGCGTCCCTTGATCTTTTCCGCTTCGCCCATCATACGGCGTACCACGGTAATGGATTTCTGCCGGACCTTCGGGTCGAACCGCCCTGACAAGGGACGATGATTCCTACTTGGCGCCGTAAGGCAGCAAGGAGGAATCGTGCGCGCGACTTTTCGCAACCTGTTCAATATAGTCAATGTGGCGGCCTTTCTCCGGGATCGACACGATCATGCGATGTCGGTCGTGCGCTGGACGCTGATCCTGGTTCCCCTGGCCGCGGTGATCGGCACGTTGTGTGCCGCATTCCTGTGGAGTCTGGATGGGGCAACACAGGCCCGTTTCGATCATCCCTGGCTTCTCTATCTTTTGCCGGCAGGTGGCGCGGCAATCGCCCTGCTCTACCATCGCACCGGTAAGTCGGTCGAAGCGGGCAACAATCTGATCGTCGAGCAAATTCATGAGCCAGGGGGCGGCGTTCCCCTGCGAATGGCGCCGTTGGTCTTCATCGGTACTATCGCCACACATTTGTTCGGCGGATCGGCAGGCCGCGAAGGCACAGCGGTGCAACTCGGCGGCAGCCTTGCAAGCGCTGCCGCCCGACTGTTCAAACTCGACGTTCCGAGCATCCGCATCGTTTTGATGGCTGGGGTCGCTGCCGGCTTCGGGGCTGTTTTCGGCACGCCGCTAGCCGGCGCTGTGTTCGCGCTCGAAGTGCTGGCGGTCGGTCGCCTGGAATATAGCGGGATCTTACCATGTCTGCTTGCTGCGCTGGTGGGCGACTGGACGTGCCATGCCTGGGGCATCCATCACACGCCCTACCAGATCAGTAGCATTACTGGGGGCGTGGGCGCTCTGATCGTCCAACCGCTGATTCTCGCCAAGGCGGCCGTAGCGGGGGTGGCATTCGGTCTGGCAGGACTCCTATTTGCCGAAGCCAATCACGCGCTCGGCGGGTTCCTCAAGGCTCGCATTCCCTATGGCCCTCTGCGGGCGGCCTTTGGCGGCATATTGGTCATCGCGCTGGTCTGGATCTTTGGCACACGTGCCTATCTTGGGCTTGGCGTCTGGTCCGCCATCCCCGGAGACCCGACCATCGCTGGATTCTTCACCGGTCCTGCCGATCGGTGGAGCTGGGCGCTCAAAATGGTCTTCACGGTCGTGACCCTCAGCGCCGGCTTCAAGGGCGGGGAAGTGACGCCGCTATTCTTCATCGGGGCAGCACTCGGCAATGCGCTGGGTTGGCTGCTCGGCGCGCCGCTCGACCTTTTCGCCGGCCTTGGGTTCGTCGCCGTCTTCGCCGGCGCGGCCAATACACCGCTTGCCTGTACAATCATGGGTATCGAGTTGTTCGGGGCTACCCACGCCGTTCCGATCGCGGTGGCCTGTTTCGTGGCTTACATCTGCTCGGGCCATAACGGGATCTACCTGTCGCAGCGTATCGCCGTTCCGAAGCGGCTGACACGCGGCCATTCCCATGGCGCTACCCTGCGCGAAGCGCGTACCTCGCGGCGAACACGCCGGGAGAATAGCTATCCCGACAAGAAGGAACATTGATGTCTCACAAGGTCACGCCCAGCGAGATCGGCATGATCCGCATCTACATGAAGCCATCCGATAAAACCGCGAAAGGCACGGGTTGGGCGCGGTGGTCAGCCAAGCCGCTCTATCGGGAGCTGGTCGCCACAGCGAAGGCCGACGGGATCATGAACGCTGTCGCCCACCATACCCACTACGGCTACAGCAATCATGGTCCGGTGCTGGATACCGGATTTGAAATGCCCAACCCGCACCTGACGATGTGTGTCGAGTTGATCGGACAGCGCGACGAACTGGAACGGTTCTGTCGGCGTCATGGCGATCTGCTTGCCACCAAGGTCGTGGTCTATAAGCATCTCGAACATTGGATCATTGGCCCAATGAGCAGCAATCTGCCTTGATGCAAAACGTGTGATTTTTGAATTGTACGTGCCTAAAGTAACGGATGACAGCGATCATATATTTGGCCGCCGCCCTGGCAGAGATTGCTGGGTGCTTTGCCTTCTGGGCTTGGCTCAGGCTGGAAAAATCGCCTTTTTGGCTGGTTCCTGGCGTCGCTTCGCTCATTGCGTTCGCGTGGCTGCTGACACGAGTGGATAGTGATGCAGCAGGGCGCGCGTATGCTGCATATGGCGGAATCTACATTTGCGCGTCTCTAGCATGGCTGTGGGCAGTCGAAGGAGTAAGGCCAGATCGCTGGGACATTGGAGGTGCCGCCCTTTGTCTCATTGGCACCTGCGTTATACTGCTGGGGCCGCGATCGGCCTGATATAAAGCTTGATCTTCGATCGTAGTCTCGGTCAACATTCATCGGCCAATCACGATGAATGTTGACCGAGCATGATTCATCGGATAGTTCCGATGTATGGAAACCGACGCTTCCCTTGCGGTACTAGCCGCCTTGGCACATCCGACCCGCCTCGATGCCTTCCGCCTTCTCGTCAGAAACGAACCCGATGGCCTATCCACGGGTCAGCTCGTTAAAGCGTCAGGACTGACGCAAAGCACATTTTCGACCCATCTGGCGGTGCTTGTAAAAGCCGGATTGGTTCTGCCTGAGAAGCGCGGACGCCAGCAAATCCAGCGAGCGAACATAGATGCTCTCAAGGGCCTCATGCTTTTTCTGGCGAAGGACTGCTGTCAGGGGCGTGCCGAACTTTGCGAACCCCTCGTTGCCGAACTCACCTGCTGCTGAAGGATTTACCGTGACTGATAAGGTCTACAATGTCCTGTTCCTGTGCACCGGGAACAGCGCCCGCTCGGTCTTGGGCGAGGCGATTATGAACAAGCTTGGGGATGGTCGCTTTCGCGCTTACAGCGCGGGAAGCCAGCCCAAGGGTGAGGTCCACCCTATGGCCCTGTCTGTGCTGTCCAACCTCGGGTTTGATACAGCAGGGATGCGTTCCAAGAGCTGGGATGAGTTCGCCGCACCTGATGCGCCCAAGTTCGATTTCATTTTCACTGTTTGTGACAATGCCGCTGGCGAAACCTGCCCGGTTTGGATCGGGCATCCCCTCACCGCGCATTGGGGCATAGAAGACCCGGCAGCAGTCGAAGGTGAGGGGCAACGCGATGCCTTCCTACAAGCACTGCGCTACTTGCAGAACCGCATAGCGCTGTTTCTCGCGCTGCCGCTCGCGAGCCTGGATGACATGGCGACACGCCAGCATCTGAAGGAAATTGGAAAAAATGAAGGCGCGAGCGCCAAAGCGAGGACGAGCGAATGACAACCGACATCATCATCTACCACAATCCCGAATGCGGCACCTCGCGCAATGCGTTGGCCATGATCCGCAATGCAGGCATCGAACCGCATGTCATCGAATATTTGAAGACTCCGCCATCGCGAGATTTGTTGATCGAGTTGATCGGCCGCGCCGGTATCAGCCCGCGCGATCTGTTGCGCGAGAAGGGCACGCCCTTTGCCGATCTGGGTTTGGCCGATATCTCGCTTTCGGATGACGCGCTGGTCGATGCGATGATGGCGCATCCAATCCTCATCAATCGGCCGCTGGTGGTTTCGGCATTGGGCGTGAAGCTGTGCCGCCCTTCCGAAGCGGTGCTTGATCTGTTGCCTACGGCGCAGCTCGGGGCATTTGCCAAGGAAGATGGCGAGCAGATCGTAGACGCTTCGGGCGAGCGCGTCGTCTGATGCTGCTGGCCGTTGCAATCTTTGCCGCCACGATCATTCTCGTGATCTGGCAACCAAAGGGCTTGGGCATTGGGTGGAGCGCCATGGGCGGCGCAGCACTGGCGCTGATCCTGGGCGTGGTGTCGCTGTCAGATGTACCTGTCGTTTGGGATATTGTCTGGAATGCCACCGGCGCCTTCGTGGCGATCATCATCATCAGCCTTCTGCTCGATGAAGCCGGGTTTTTCGAGTGGGCGGCGCTGCATGTCGCCCGCTGGGGTAGAGGCAACGGTCGCCTTCTTTTCGCGCTGGTCGTGCTGCTCGGCGCCGCGGTGTCGTCCCTGTTCGCCAACGATGGCGCGGCATTGATCCTGACGCCTATCGTCATCGCTATGCTGAGGGCCCTGGGATACGGTGACAAAGCGACGCTGGCGTTCGTCATGGCCGCAGGGTTCATTGCAGATACCGCCAGCCTCCCGCTGGTCGTTTCGAACCTCGTCAACATCGTTTCGGCGGACTTCTTCAACATCGGCTTCGGCGAATATGCCAGCGTGATGATCCCGGTCGATCTCGTGGCGATCGCCGCGACCCTGGGGATGCTGCTATTGTTTTTCCGGCGCGACCTTCCGGGCACTTACGACCTCGGCCAACTGCGCGCGCCGCGCGAAGCAATCCGCGACGTAGCCACATTTCGCGCAGGATGGATCGTCCTGGCCCTCCTCTTGGCGGGCTTCTTCCTGCTCGAACCGTTGGGAGTGCCCGTCAGCGCCGTCGCCGCTGTAGGCGCTATCCTGTTGCTGGTGATCGCGGGGCGCGGTCATGTGATCCAAACCGGCAAAGTGCTGCGCGGTGCGCCCTGGCAAGTCGTCATCTTCTCCCTGGGCATGTACCTCGTCGTGTACGGCTTGCGGAATGCCGGGCTGACCGACCATCTGGCGGCGCTGCTCGATCGCACCGCCCAAGGCGGCGTGTGGGGCGCTGCATTCGGCACCGGTATCATTGCGGCCGTACTGTCCTCGATCATGAACAACATGCCGACCGTCCTTGTGGGCGCACTGTCGATCGACGCGACCCACGCCACGGGCGCGGTGAGGGAAGCGATGATCTACGCCAACGTGATCGGGTGTGATCTCGGCCCGAAGATCACGCCGATCGGCTCGCTGGCGACGCTCCTGTGGCTGCATGTCCTCGGCCAGAAAGGCATCCGCATTGGATGGGGCTACTACTTCAAGGTGGGTGTCACGCTCACCGTACCCATCCTGTTTATAACCCTTGCGGCCTTGGCGCTGCGAATTGGAATTGCCTGATGCCGCTTCTCGATCTGACCAACCCCGATCATCTGCCCGCGCTCGATCTTGCCTTCGTGCGCGAACGGCCCGCCCTGGGCCTCGCAGCAAGTGATCCAGCGCCCCGCATCCTGCTTCTGTACGGATCGCTACGTGAGCGATCCTTTTCCAGGTTTGCGGTCGAAGAAGCCGCGCGGCTCCTGCGCCTGTTCGGAGCGGAGACACGGATTTTCGATCCTTCCACGCTGCCACTGCCGGACCAGGTGAAGAATGACGATCATCCGGCCATCCACGAATTGCGTGAGTTGTCGATGTGGTCGGAAGGCCAGGTATGGTGCAGCCCTGAACGGCATGGACAGATTACCGGAATCATGAAGGCGCAGATCGACCATCTGCCTCTGGAAATGGCGGGGAGGCGGCCCACGCAAGGCCGCACGCTTGCCGTCATGCAGGTGTCCGGAGGTTCGCAGTCCTTCAATTCGGTAAACACCCTACGCCTGCTTGGGCGCTGGATGCGTATGTTCACGATCCCGAACCAATCTTCGGTAGCAATGGCCTATAAGGAGTTCGATGAGGCGGGGCGTATGAAGCCGTCAGCCTATTACGACCGCATCGTGGACGTTATGGAAGAACTGGTCCGCTTCACGATTCTGTTGCGTCCCCATGCTGCTCAGCTTGTCGATCGCTACTCGGAACGCAAGCAAGCAGGGGCGCCAATCGACGCTGCCACCGATCACTCAGCGATAGCGATCTCCGGCAGGTGAATCGCAGCCCTGGAGTGAGGTTGACCGTAAACTAAACCACCCCTTAGTTGTCACGCCCTCTACGTTGATGCAGGCATTTATAAGCAAATGAACGCCCGGTTTTGGTGCGAACCGCCGTTGATCGTGGTTGTCGGCAGGACCGCTTTGTCCCAAATCCAGCCGATCCCGACCCCTTTGTTGCCCTTCAGCCGTGGATTTTCCGTTCCCAGATGCAGTCGGTCTGCTTTCTTATTCTGGACGCCCAAGACTGGCCGGTTGCTGGCAATCCGGTTGCGGGGCGAGATTTGGCTAACCGGACCAAGGACATGCGTTTTTGGTCCGCGTCACGCCACTGGTGAATTTAGCGAACGTCATCGAGATCTAGGTCGATCTGGCCCTCTTCCGCGCTTAGGGCCGGGCGGTATCCCCAGGCGATCGAGATAGGCGCGCTATCCGACATGTCTGTAATAATCGGCCGTTGAGCGTACAATCCGTCTATTGATAGCGGAGCGAACGCGCCTCTCGGCTTCCGAATGACTGCGCTGTCCGACAGTTCATACCGAAGGAACCAACGCGACATGGCCCATCGACCAACCTTCTCCCTATCGTCCACGATCTACGATTTTCGCGATCTGCGTAGCGCGATCAAGTTCAGCCTCGAAGAGCGCGGATGCCGCGTGCTTGCGTCCGAGTTCAACGACTTTGGCGGTAATCTCGACGGACACAGCTACGAAGCGTGCCTCACCAATGACTATTTCGTGCTGCTGATCGGTGGCCGAGTCGGCGGCTGGTATGATCCGAATGCACGGGTCAGCATCACCCAGCAGGAATATCGCACCGCCTATGCGCTCAATCAGCAACGCAAGCTGCGCATGGTGACCTTCGTGCGTTCCGAAGTCTGACAGTTCAACGAAGACCGCAAGGATCTCACCTGGTTCCTGACCGACATAACGCAGGCCGACAGCGAGTGGCAAGCGGTGGCGCAGGTACCAAGCAAATTCGCCAACGACGCGACCTTTGTGAGCCGTTTTATCGGGGAGGTCGGCCGCAATCTCGAAACTGGCCTTGCGGTCAGCAAGGGCAGGACTAGGCTCAGTACTCAATAAGGTTGCGCGCGATCGGCGACGCTGATTCAAGGCTTTATGCGAGAGCAGGAGGCTTTGATGGCGCGACAGTTGACGTGGCTGAGTGATGCGGAGTGGGCGAAGATCGAGCCTTTGCTGCCCCAGGGGCGCAAGGGCGCGCGGCGGGTCGATGATCGAAGAGTGATCTCGGGGACTGTCAGGATTTCCGTGTGTGGCCGGGCATAATGGGCAACAAGGAGTCCCACTATGTCACGACGCAAAGAACCTGCCATACCGAATGAGCTTCTCGATCAGCTTTTGGCGGGCGGCGCTGCCAGTGCCGCCTTCGAGCAGGGCG
>CALSAF010000104.1:0-16774 GCA_943372805.1 Rhizobium sp. Q54 | reverse complement strand
AGCTGGCTGGTGTCTAGCACCTGGCTCGACGGCGTCGCCTTCAGAGCCGCCATGATCGCCTCGTCGCCAGCCAGGCCCTCGATGCCCTCGCGCCGCCAGGTGTCGACCATCTTCAGTTCGGCGTTGAGCGCTGCAAACTGCACGAGGTCGAGGGCAGGGTCGTCACGATAGAGCTTGTAGGTTTCCGCGACGGCTTCGGCCTTGCCCCATTTCACGCCGCCGGCCGCGAGGCTGGCGAACTGGGTGGAATCCTTGCCCCAACTGGCCTCGGCGAGCGTGAGCATCGTGTCGCGCTGGCTGATCCAGCTATAGCTGGACAGGCCGATGATACCCACGAGGTTTATGCCGACGATCAGCGTCGCCAGCTTCATGGTGAGGGAGAAAGAGTTGAGCAAACGCAACATAAGCTATGCGACCTCCCATCGCGGCATTCAAGGCAATGGAGTCATCTCCCGATCGGGAAACCTCCGCGACATCGGGTGATTCCCGAGCGTCAGCGGTTATTTTTAATACTCGAAAATTAATGCATGCTAAAGTTTGGATGTCTAAATCGACGGGAGTGCACGCTTTTGTGCCAACCCTGGGCGTCAGTGTGCCTGCCCAACGCAAAAACCCGCCTCGGCGACGAGGCGGGCTGCAAATGTCCGGCGATGATTGGCGATCAGCCCTTCGAGCCCTTGGCGATCGGCTCCTGGTAGGTAAAGCCCATGTCCCAGGGGAAGTAGATCCAGGTGTCCTGGGAGACCTCGGTCACGAAGGTGTCGATGGTCGGAACGCCCTTCGGCTTGGCGTAGACGCAGGCGAAATGCGCCTTCGGCATCATCTGGCGCACTTCGAGCGCGGTCTTGCCGGTGTCGGTGAGGTCGTCGACGACGAGCACGCCTTCGCCGCCATTCGTCATCAGGTCGGCCGAAATGCCCTTGAGCAGGTTCATCTCACCCTGGTTGACGTAGTCGTGGTAGGAGGCGATGCAGACCGTCTCGATCAGGCGGATGTTGAGCTCGCGCGAGATGATCGCCGCTGGCACAAGGCCACCACGGGTGATGCAGACGATGGCGCGGAAATCCTGGCCAAGACCGGCAAGGCGCCAGGCCAGCGCCCGGGCGTCGCGGTGGAACTGGTCCCAGGAGACGGGGAAGGCTTTATCGGGAAGAGACATGACAGGGGGCTCCGCTGACTGGATGGTATCGTCCGCGCCGGATTGCGGCGCCGTCGACCGGGGCCCGATGTTCCGCACCGAAGGGCGGTCCTGAAACGCGTTTCGCGCGGCTTGGAAACCGCGCGAAGCTCGTCCCGAAAGGGCTCCAGTCTTTGGCCGTTGCTATTAGCGGGAATCCGAAGCCTCTGGCAAGGCCCCTGTTCCCGCCCGCTCACCGGTGAGATCAGCGCGACAGGAGCGTCAGTGCCGTCATGGAATCGAGCAGCGTCCGGGTGACGCCGCCGAACAGCATTTCCCACCAGCGCTTGTTGCCATAGGCACCCATGATCAGGAGATCGATGGAGCTGTCGGAGAGCCGGTTCTCGATGGCGATCGCCGGGTCAAGTCCGGTCTTCTGCGACGAGGTGACCGTGACCTTGATGCCGTGGCGGGCAAGGGCGGCCGCAATCTCGGCCCCCGCAGTTTCGGACGACTGCGTCGGCGTGTTCTCCGGATCCACCGAAAAGATCTCGACCTCCTCGGCCGCCTTCAGGAAGGGAAGCGCGTCGAAAGTGGCACGCGCCGCCTCCCGTGAGCCGTTCCATGCGATCAGCACCCGGCGGATCGGCCTGGGCGCGTTCAAAATATGCGGGATGATGAGCACGGGGCGACCGCTTTCGAACAGGAAGCTTTCCAGCTCGGCCTTGGTCTCGGAGAGAAAGCCGCTCTCGCCCTGCGCAGCAATGACGAGATCGCTGCAGCGGGCGCTGTCGATCAGGGCTGCCGAGTTGAAGCCGCTCGAGGTGACGAAACTGCGCCATTCGTGCGACAGGCCCTCCCGGGTGCCGATCTCGCGGAAGATTTTCTCGACGCTTTCTGTCTCCTGATGCGCCATGTCCTGCAATGCCTGCACTGTGGCGGGATCCGGGATCTCCATTGGCGCGACGATCGGCACCATGGCGACCGCCTCGGCATGGGCGCCGATCACATGCGCCTGATACTGGTTGGCGAGCGCGACGGCGAAATCCGTCACCTGACGCGTGGTCTTCGGTGTGTCCAATATGGCAAGAAGTGTCCTGTAGCCCATGGTCGTCTCCTCTTGCGGCCCTTATCCATCGTCCGCTGAGGTTAACTATGGGACCCAAATCCGGGTTCCGCCTTGACCTCGGTCAAGTGGGAACTGCCGGAACTCAGGCGACTTCTCCGGTGCCGAGATCGCGGGTCAGGGCGGCATTCTTTTCCGCGCGGATCGTCTCGATCATCGCCTCGACATCGGCCGCCGCAGCATCGACCACCGCCTGGTCCCGGGCCCGGACGATCAGTTCGGTCGAGAAGCGGGTGCCGTCGAAGTGCGGATAGGAGCCGATCGAGGTCAGAGGATGGGCCTTCTGGATCGCCCCGAGCGCTGTGCCGATGTCGCCTTCGCCGAAGGGGCAGGCGATGGAGCGCGACAGCACGCGCTGGCCGGCCGGCAGGGTGGAGACCACATGCGCCATCATCGCCTGGAAGACCTGCGGCACGCCGGCCATGACATGCACATTGCCGATGATGAAACCGGGTGCGGTGGAGACCGGATTGGGGATGTGGCGGCTGCCTTCGGGCATGCGGGCCATGCGCTGGCGCGCCTCGGTGAATTCGAGCCCGCGGCCGGCATACATGTCGCCAAGCAGCTTCATGGCGGCGGGATCATGCAGGCAGGGCACGCCGAAGGCCTTCGAGATGGCGTCGGCGGTGATGTCGTCATGGGTCGGCCCGATCCCTCCGGAGGTGAAGACATAGTCGTAGCGGCGGCGCAGCGCGTTCAGCGCCTCGACGATCGCCTCCTCCTCGTCGGCGACGATGCGCACTTCCTTGAGGTCGATCCCGGCAACCGTCATCAGATCGGCGAGGTGGCCGATATTCTTGTCCTTGGTGCGGCCCGACAGGAGTTCGTCGCCGATGGCGAGCATGGCGGCCGTCTTGATCGTGGTGGTCATGGAACTGTCCTGTGTGTCGGGTGGCTGTCGGAGAGGAAGGAGATAGCGCGCATCGATCTAGCGAATCGTGACGCCTATGAGAAGCCAAGGGGGCGATTGATTGAACACTGCGTTCTTTTCGGCATGACTAATGGTAGAAGCGGTTTTGGGATACATCTCGCCCATCGATCAACGCGGTCTGTCCGCACCCTTCAAGGAGATACGTCATGGCCAAGGTTCTGGTTCTCTATTATTCGGCTTACGGTCACATCGAGACGATGGCCTATGCCGTAGCCGAAGGCGCCAAGTCGGCCGGCGCAGACGTCACCGTCAAGCGCGTGCCCGAACTGGTTCCTGACGATGTCGCCAAGGCATCCTACTACAAGATGGACCAGAAGGCCGAAATCGCTTCTCCTTCTGAACTCGACCAGTATGACGCGATCATCGTCGGCGCCGGCACCCGTTACGGCACGGTCGCCTCGCAGATGCGCAATTTCTGGGATCAGACCGGCGGCCTCTGGGCGCAGGGCAAGCTGACCGGCAAGCTCGGTTCGATGTTCACCTCGACCGCGACCCAGCACGGCGGCCAGGAAACCACGATCATGGGCTTCATCCCGACCTTCCTGCATCACGGCATGGTCTATGCCGGCCTGCCTTACGCCTTCCAGGGCCAGATGGGTGTCGAGCAGGTCAAGGGCGGCTCCCCCTACGGCGCCTCCACCATCACCGACGGCGACGGCTCGCGCCAGCCGTCGGAAATCGAGCTGGAAGCTGCAAAGTTCCAGGGCGCTCATGTGGCAAAGCTTGCCGCCAAGCTCGCCTGATACCGGCGCAAAAAAGACAGAAGACGAGAGGCGGGGCTTAAAGCTCCGCCTTTTTTGTCGTGATAGGCCGCATCAGGGCGTGATCGTTAAAATGCTGATGGTTTCCGCAATGGTCTGTTCAATGCTGTGATGCATGCTTTTGGTTGTGCAGTATAACCGAGTGGATGACATGAACCAGCCAGAACGCCGTCGCCAGCCCCGTCTGCGGGCACTGAAAGCCGGCCGGGTCATTTTGCCTGGCGGCAATTCCACCTTCGATTGCATGATTCGCAACCTGTCGCCCATTGGTGCCAGGGTGATCTTCGAATCGACCGCCGACATTCCCCCGCAGTTCCGCCTGCGCTTCGAGGACGGGACGACACATGACTGCGCCGTCAAATGGCGCAAGCCCCGCGAGATCGGCGTGGAATTCCTCGATGCGCTCGCCAGTTGAGTGATCGATGACACGGGGCAGGCCGCCAGACGCGGTCCCCGCCCTTGACGCGTCCGCCGAACTGACCGAAACAAGGCCCGCGCGGACGTGGCGAAACTGGTAGACGCAAGAGACTTAAAATCTCTCGGCCTTAGGTCATGCGGGTTCGATCCCCGCCGTCCGCACCACGAACCTGTCCCAAGCCGCGATCTCGGCTGAGGCTTCGGACCGAAAATGGTTTCAGTCCCGGCCCCCGCGATCTCGCATTGTCCTGACGATATCAGGCGAGGGCCAGTTTTCGCACGGCGTGACGATCACCCCCTTGCGCGCAGGCGGCGGATCAGAGGGGCGGCGATCTGGACCACGAAGATCATGACGACACCGGCGAGGATGCCGAGGACTGCCTGCGCGGCGGATGTTGCCAGCCAATGCAAGACGCCCGAGAGAGAACTGGAGGCGGCCGCGACAGTGGTTGCCAGTGCCTCGATCAGATGTTCGGGACCGTGAAAGCCGAACTCGGCGATGCCGTGGACGAGAATGCTGCCTCCCACCCAGAGCATGGCAGCGGTTCCGACCATCGCCAGACCCTTGAGCAAGTAGGGGACGCCGACCACGAGACCGTGACCGATCAGTTGCAGGATGCCGTGCGAGGTCCCGGCCAGTGCCAGGCCAGCATCATCCGCCTTAACGATCAAGGCGACGACACCGTAGACCAGGATGGTGATGAGGATGCCGACGGAGGCGAGCACGGCAGCCTGCGTATAGATGTTGGACAAGGCGACGCTGGCCAGCGTCAGCGCCATGATCTCGGCTGAGAGGATGAAGTCGGTCCGGATCGCACCAGACACTTTCTGGTCTTCCAGGGCCACCGGGTCGAGCGTGCCCGCAACGGCTGCCTCATGGTCATGGGCGCCATGCGGCATCACCACCTCGTAGAGCTTTTCCGCTCCTTCATAGCAAAGGTAGAGACCACCCAGCATCAGCAGCGGCGTGATGGACCACGGCGCGAAATAGCCAAGAAACAGGGCTGCAGGGAGCAGGAAGAGGAGCTTGTTGCGCAGCGATCCAAGCGCGATCTTGCCGATGATGGGCAGTTCCCGCGCCGGCGACAGGCCGACCACATAGGTCGGTGTGACAGCCGCATCGTCGATCACCACGCCGGCGGCCTTCGTTCCTGCTTTCGCGGTTTGCGCGGCAACATCGTCCAGTGAGGTGGCGGCCAGCTTGGCGATGGCTGCAACGTCGTCGAGGAGTGCGAGAAGTCCGGTTGCCATAAGTGTCCCAATCTGTTCGGTCGGTCGGAATGTCGATGTCTGTTCAGTCTTGAAAAGAGGAGGCGTGGCCCAATCCGTGAGCTATCATCCCCGGATGATATGCGGAACATAGCGGGAGAGATTTGCCGTAATCTGCGACCTGTCTTCCCGGATGCCAAGCCCGCATGCCCTATCCCCAACGATCCAGCTTCCCAGAACGGCATGGCCGGCGTCGCTCTCAAACAGCGGCGCATAGGCCTGTAGCACATAACCCTCGGTGCCATAGTCCCCAGGTGTCGACAGAATCTCCTGGCCGGCGCGAAACAGTCGGACATTTTCGCCCTCGCGCGACAAGAGAGGTTTGGCGACATAGTCACGGAGATCGGCTGCCGCCGGATCCTCGCCGAAAAAGCTCGGAAGCAGATTGGGGTGGCCTGGATAACGCTGCCAGAGCAGCGCAAGCAGCCCCTTGTTCGACAGCACGCTCTTCCACGCCGGCTCGACGAAGACGCCACTGTGGTCGTTCAGTTGCGCTGCGTAGCTTTCCTGAAACATGAATTCCCAGGGATAGAGCTTGAAGCAGCGGTCAATGACCCGGTTCTGCAGATCCGTATAGCGTCCCTGGTCGTCGACACCGATGTCGCGAATATCGAGAAACTGGGCGCGGTGGCCGGCCTGAATGGCGCAATCCATCAGATAGGCGGCTGTGCCCTGATCTTCGGAACTGTCCGTTATCGCCGCGAAATGGAAGAGTCTGTCACGCGAGAACTGACTGAAAGCCTCGATCAGGCGCTCTTGCACGGAGTTGAACTGATCCGTGTCGGGGGCAAGATTGCCTGCCGCAATCTGGTCCGTCAGCCAGTTGAACTGAAAATAGGCCGTCTCGAACACGGATGTCGGTGTGTCGGCATTGTATTCCAGCAACTTCGCCGGACCATTCCCGTCATAGGCAAGGTCAAAGCGGCCATAGAGATGGCGATCCCCGCGCTCCCAGGATCTGCGGACAACATCGTGGAAGTCTCGCGGAATGGCCAGTCGATCGAGGGCCTGCTCGCTTCTGACGACCTCTGCGACCAGATCGAGGCACATCGCGTGCAGTTCCTCGCTGGGCCCCTCGATCTGGTTCTCGATTTCCGCGAGTTCGAAGCAATAGGCAGCATCGTCGACCCAATAGGGCTCGCCATACATCTCATGAAAACCAAACCCGACGGCATGGGCTTTCTCACGCCAATCCGGACGCGCCGGGAGGGACAAACGCTGCATGTCACCCGCCCGAAAAGAGGCGGACGCCAAAGCCGCCTCGGCTTGCCGATTGCGTTTTCACATTGAATTGCTTCGGGTCGCTTGCTCCCTGAGTTGCGGTCCCTTTTTCTCCGCCGCGCTTCTCTGCAACGGGTGTCACCGTCTGTCCTGATGTGTTCCGGTAAACCGTCGATCCGCTGGAGGAGGAGCCTTCCTCCTCCTCTTTCTTTCGCCGGAACGCGTGGTAGTCGTCGAGGTTCTTGATCCCGGACGAGAGGACAAAGCCTGCCATTCTCGGAATGAACACCGGCTTGCCATCCGGATTATGGGGCACCGTGTTTCCGGCGTGCTCCAGGCAATTGCGCGGACCGTAATTCATCTCGCATGCCGCCATGTTCCGATAGCGTGGTGCGGATAGGAGGCGGTCCTGTTCTGCATCCTGAGCCGCCTTTCTGCAGACCCTCGGATCCATGTCGGAGGTCAGGCATTGGTCGGCAGATGTGAAGACGACCGCCTGATCCTTGCTGCAGGTGTTGAGCAGAAAGGCAGTGGCGGCAATGGTGCCGAAGGCGAGGTAAGGGTGATCCCCGAGCAGGCGTCTGGGCATGGCCAAACCTCAATAGGTCATGCAGGCGGCATTCAGGATGCCGATCGCGACGGCGATCCCACCACCCCAGAGGCCAGCCGCGACGTTGCCTTCGGTGATCTTGCCGTGCAGATCCTTCATGGTGAAATTTGCGATGTAGAATGCCAGCACCTGGATTGCGATGCCGATCACCGCCCAGATCACAAAGTCGACAAGGCTCACCGAATGCGCGGCGGCGGAGGCGAGCGGAAAGCTGAAGCCGATCAAGGCGCCCAGGAAGGCGACGACGGCGGCAAGATTGCCCTCCCTGATCAGCCGGGTTTCCCTATGGGGCGTGATCCACGTGTAGATCACAGCAAATGCTGCATAACATCCGAGGCCGCTGACGAAATAGGAAAGAAAGGCAGGCAGACCGGTCAAATAGCCAAACATAAAAAGCTTTCAAAAACGAACAGGGAGCATCGGCGGACAGCATCTCGAAAACGGATACAATTTCAAGACGCAAATGGCTCTCGTTTCCGACATTGCATGCCTCGTGCACAGGAGGAGGGAAAGCCAGAGCGTCTGCGGCTCGGCTGACCATTGCTCGCCGCTTCAGATCTTGCTGAGATGCGCCAAATTTGTGCAGATCCACAATTGACGAAAGTTTGAGCATTTTCCGCTTTGCGGCCTCTTCGATTCCTGCTTTGATGCGTCGCATCAAAAACAAGGGGAGCAAGAATCAATGATCTCGAGACGTCTCTTTTCCGCCGCCGTGCTTGCAGCTGGCCTTCTGGCCGGCGTGACGCTGCCGGTGAACCAGGCACATGCCGAAACCGCCATAAAGTTTACCCTCGACTGGAAGTTCGAGGGGCCTGCGGCCGGCTTCCTGCTGGCGCTGGACAAGGGCTATTTCAAAGCCGAAGGCCTGGATGTGACCATCGACAGCGGCAATGGCTCGGTCGAGGCGATCCCGCGCGTGGCGACCGGCGCCTATCAGATGGGTTTCGGCGACATCAACTCGGTCATCAAGTTCCTCGATGAGGATCCGAGCCAGAAGATCAAGGCCGTGATGATGGTCTACGACAAGCCGGTCTTCTCGGTTGTCGGTCGCAAGTCGCTCGGCGTGACGGAAGATCCGAAGTCGCTGGAAGGCAAGAAGCTCGGCGCGCCGCCGCCGGATGGCGCCTTTGCCCAGTGGCCGGCCTTCAAGCAGGTTGCCGGCATCGACGACAGCAAGATCACCATCGAGAGCATCGGCTTTCCCGTGCGCGAGCCGATGCTCGCCAAGGGCGATGTCGACGCCGTCTTCGGCTTTGCCTTCTCCGTCATCCTGAACCTCAAGAAGCAGGGCATTCCGGCAGAGGATATCGCGACCATCCTGATGGCCGACAATGGGCTGAACCTCTACGGCAACAGCGTGCTGGTCAATTCCGACTTCGCCGCCGAGAACCCGGAGGCCGTCAAGGGCTTCCTGAAGGCGCTGGCCAAGGGCTTTGCCGATGCGGTCGCCAATCCGGAAGAGGGTGTCGCCGCCGTCCTGAAGCGCAACGAGACACTGGACAGCGCCATCGAGAAGGAACGCCTTGATATGGCCAATGCCATGAACATCAAGACACCCTATGTCGTCGAGAACGGCATGGGCACCGTCGACATGGCGCGTCTATCAGCCTCGATCGAGACGCTGAAGGTGTCGATGGGGCTGAAGGGCAACGTCAAGGCCGAGCAGGTCTTCGACGCCAGCTTCCTGCCGGCCAAGGAAGACCGGATGCTGCCGTGATGATCTCACCCTCCCCTTGAGGGGGAGGGTCGAACCGCAGGTTCGGGGTGGTGTGACCTTCTCGCGAGATCACCCCACCCGCTGCTTCGCAGCGACCTCCCCCTCAAGGGGAGGTTGGGAAATCCCCTTTTTGACCGGAGCCCTCATGTCCCACCTCGTTTCCATCGACAATGTCGACATGCGCTATGGCGGCGCCGGCGGAACGCTTGCCGTGTCCGGCCTGACCCTGCGCGTCGACAAGGGCGAATTCGCTGCCGTGGTCGGGCCATCCGGCTGTGGAAAATCCACGCTGATGAAGCTGGTGACGGGGCTGCATATCCCGCAGTCGGGCGTTGTCATCGTTGCCGGCCAGCAGGTGACCAAGCCGGTCTCGATCGTCGGCATGGCTTTCCAGAATCCCACCATGCTGCCCTGGCGCACGACGCTCGAGAACATTCTTCTGCCGCTCGAAATCGTCGAAAAGCACCGCCATCGCCTGCGGGCGAACAAAAAGGAATATGTCGAAAAGGCCGAAAACCTCCTTGAGATCGTCGGGCTGAAGGGCGTCGGGTCGAAATTTCCCTGGCAGCTCTCGGGCGGCATGCAGCAGCGCGCCAATCTCTGCCGCGCCCTCATCCACGAGCCGGAATTGCTGATGCTCGACGAGCCCTTCGGCGCGCTCGATGCCTTCACCCGCGAGGAGCTGTGGTGCGTCATCCGTGACCTGCACGCGGCGCAAGGCGTGACGATCGTGCTCGTCACCCATGACCTGCGCGAGGCGGTTTTCCTCGCCGACCGGATTTTTGTGATGAGCGCAAGGCCCGGCAAAGTGGTGAAGGAGCACACGGTGCCCTTTGCGCGGCCGCGCGACATCGAATTGACCTATGACAATGCCTTCAATGACATTGTGCATGTCCTGCATGGCGAGATCGCAAAGGCGAGGGTGGTGGCATGACCATGACGATGCAAACCGCAGCCGCCAGGCCCGCAACCAAGCCGCTGATGCAGCGGATCAACTGGGTCCGCGCCGCGCCCTTTCTCTACACGCTCGGGCTTTTCGTCATCTGGGAGCTTGCGGTCATCATCTTCGCCCTGCCGCAGACGCTGTTACCGGCGCCGACAAGGGTGTTCGAGGCGATCGTGCAATACTGGTCGCCGATCTGGAAGAATTCGCTGCAGACGCTCTACACCACGACGCTCGGCTTCCTGATCGCTGTGGTGGCGGGGCTTGGCCTCGGCCTGTTCATCGGCTGGTCGAAGACCATCTATGCCGGGCTCTATCCGCTGATGATCGGCTTCAATGCCATCCCCAAGGTGGCGCTGGTGCCGATTCTCGTCATCTGGTTCGGCATCGGCACGGTGCCGGCGGTGCTGACGGCCTTCCTGATTTCCTTCTTCCCGATCGTCGTCAATGTCGCGACCGGCTTGGCGACGATCGAACCGGAGACCGAGGATGTGCTGCGCGCGCTGGGTGCCCGCAAGATGGACATCATGTTGAAGGTCGGCATTCCCCGCTCGATGCCTTACTTCTTCGGCTCGCTGAAGATCGCGATCACACTGGCCTTTGTCGGCTCTGTCGTGTCGGAGACGGTGGCGTCGAACTACGGGCTCGGCAACATGATGAGCTCGGCCCAGAGCCAGTTCAACGTGCCGCTGGTCTTTGCAGGCCTCATGATGCTCGCGATCGAGGGCATCGCGATGTATGCGCTGATGGCCTGGCTCGAAAAGCGCATGACCGGATGGGCGCATCGCTCGACCATGGCCAACTGATAGAATCTGCTGGACGCCAGACTGCGGCGTTCAGCTCTTCTCCTTCAGCGTGAACGGCAGCTCGAAGGGCGTCGATCGTTCGGCGATCACGTCGTTGACGGTATAGCGCAGCACATAGCCGCCGGGCTTTGCGCCCGCGACGTCGAGGGTGAGGTGGGTATAGACCTCGACCGCATCCGAATGGGCGGTGAAGGTGAAGTTGCCGAATTCCTTCTGCAGGGCCAGCGTCTTGCCTTCATCGTCGGTGAGTTCGAGATCGACGGTGAAATGCGACTGACGCTGGTTGTCCGCTGCCGGTTGCCATTTGAGGCCGGTCACCTCGACATAGGTGATCAGCTTTTCGCCAACGGTGAAAACCGGCTCCGCCTTTGCTGCATAGGCGCGGTAGGCCTTCGGCACCTCGGTGACGAAGATCGCCCGGGGCACCGTGAGCGGCAGAGACTGGGAGAAGGCGGCGAGCCCCGAGCGGATCGCCTCGAAGGCACCGCGTGCATCATTCTGTGCGGCGAGCTTTTCCGCCTCGATCGCCGCATCGAGAAGCGGCCCTGACATGGCCGGTGCCGCGATGAGGAAGGATCCGAGCAGGGTGGCGGCGAAGTGACGGGACGGTCCGGTGTATTTCAGCGTCACGTGATTCTCCCGTGTTTGATGACGGGAGTGTGGGAAGAAGCGACAGGGCGCGTCAAGCGGTGGCGCGGGAAACCTGCATCACGAAGGGCGGAGGTTCAAGACCGCCAGAACATCGGCACCAGCAACACCATGACCGTGAGGACTTCAAGACGGCCGAGCAGCATGGCGAGCGACAGGATGTAGAGTTCCGGATCCGCCATCATGGCGAAATTGCCTGCCGGGCCGATCAAGGATCCGATGCCGGGGCCGACATTCGAAAGCGCCGTGATCACTGCGGAAGAGGCGGTTGCAAAATCGTATCCTGCGAGAGCCATGGCGAGGCTGCCAATCACCCAGATGAAGATATAGGCGCTGAAAAACAGGAAGACGGCGCGCTGCGTGTCGGCATCGACGATCTGGTTGCCATAGCGGACCGAATAGACCGCGTTGGGATAGATCAGCTTCTTCAGGCCGTTCATGATGATGTTGAACAGGATGACGAAGCGATAGGCCTTGATGCCGCCGGCGGTTGATCCGGAACAGCCGCCCATGAAGGTGGCGAAAAAGGCAGCCGCGACCGCAAACGGACCCCACAGCGTATAGTCCTCGCTGGCATAACCGGTCGTCGACAGGATCGAGGCGAAGTTGAAGAAGGAATGCGACAGGGCAAGCGGCAGGTCGACGCCGTTTCGGAGGTGGTTGTAGAGCGCTGCGGAGATCGCAAACGCCCCGAGATAACCAAGAAAGACGAGAATCTGCGGGTCGCGCAACGCATCCAGCCGTCCCTTGATGAAGAAGACGATCAGGATCGAGAAGGGCAGGCTGCAGAGCGTCATGAAGATCGTGGCGATCACCCGCAGCGCGTGGCTATCGAAGTAGCCGAAGGACGCGTCGTGGGTGGAAAAGCCGCCGGTCGCGATCGTCGTCAGCGCGTGATTGAGCGCATCGAAATGGCTCATGCCGAAGAGATCATAGGCGATCATGCACAGAAGGGTGATTGCGACATAGATCGCGACGAAGGCCCGGGTAAAGGTCGCGATCCGGGCAAAAGGCTTGTCGCCTATGTCGGAGGACTCCATCTTGAAGAAGGAAACGCCCCCGACCCTGAGGAAGGGCAGGACGAACAGACCCAGCGCCACGATCCCGATGCCGCCCAGCCACTGCAGCAGGGAACGCCAGACGAGCAGGCCGGGCGCCATGTCGTCTAGCCCGACGAGAACGGTGGAGCCGGTCGTGGTGATCGCCGACACCGATTCGAACAGCGCCTGGGCGAAAGTCAGTTCAAGCTCGGTAAAATAGATCGGTACGGCCCCGATCAGAGAGAAGACTGCCCACAGAACGTTGACGAGCAGGAAGCCCATGCGCTTGGAAAAGGCCGGCGGCGGGCCGCGGGTCGCCATGGCTGCCGTCAGTGACAGCCCCCCGATCATGGCGGCGCTGACCGTGAACACCGTCCAGTGCGGATCGCCATAGTACAGGTCCACCATCGCCGGGATGAGCATCGCGGTGGACAGATAAAGCCCGCAGAGAGCGGCGATGTAGACGACGGAGCGGAGCAGATTGGTATTCAAGGAATGACTTCCGTCTGTTGCAGCGCAAAGAGGCTTTGTCTCTGCCCGATGTGTATGCCATAGCGGGGCTTGGTCCAAAATTCAACGGAGGGCGACGTGAGCCCCAGTCAAGTCGACGAAGCGCTGGAGGCGATGCGCGGCCTCTTTCCCGAGACGCCTCTGCAGCTCAATGAACATTTAAGCGCGCGGTATGGCGCCAATGTCTATCTGAAGCGTGAGGATCTGACACCTGTCCGTTCCTACAAGATTCGCGGCGCCTTCAATTTCTTCCGCAAGATCGTCGGCGACAGCCCCTCCGGCACCACCTTCGTCTGCGCCTCTGCCGGCAATCACGCTCAGGGTTTTGCCTATGTCTGCCGCCATTTCGGCGTGCAGGGGGTCGTCTTCATGCCGGTCACCACGCCACAGCAGAAAATCGACAAGACCCGCACCTTCGGTGGGGAGTTCATCACCATCCGCCTGTTCGGCGACATCTTCGACCAGTGCTATGCCGCGGCCCGCGAGCATGTCGAGGCGATCGGCGGCTATATGGTGCCGCCATTCGACCATCCTGATATCATCGAGGGCCAGGCGACGGTGGCAGCCGAAGTCATGCAGCAATTGCCGGACGGGATAACGCCCGATCTCGTGGTGATGCCGGTCGGCGGGGGCGGGCTCTCGTCAGGCATGACCGGCTACATGGCCGGCAAGGTCTCGCCCGAAGCGATGATCTTCTGCGAACCGGCGGGCGCTCCGAGCCTCAAGAAGAGCCTGGAAGCCGGCAAGGTCATGACGCTGCCCAAGGTCGACAACTTCGTCGACGGTGCGGCCGTTGCCCGTATCGGCGACCACAATTTCGAGGCGTTGAAGTCGTTTCGTCCGGACCAGGTGCTGATCGTTCCCGAGAACGCGATCTGCGTGACGATGACCGACATGCTGAATGTCGAGGGCGTGGTGCTGGAGCCAGCGGGTGCGCTGGCGCTTGCAGCGCTTGATCTTCTGCCGCGCGTGGCCTTGAGCGGTCGCACCATCGTCGCCGTCGTCTCCGGCGGCAATTTCGACTTCGAGCGCCTGCCCGACGTCAAGGAACGCGCCATGCGCCATGCGGGCCTGAAGAAATACTTCATCCTGCGCCTGCCGCAGCGACCGGGGGCCCTGCGCGACTTCCTCAACCTGCTTGGCCCCGAGGACGATATCGCGCGCTTCGAATATCTGAAGAAGTCGGCCCGCAATTTCGGCTCGATCCTGATCGGGATCGAGACCGGAAAGCGTGAAAACTTTGCTGAGCTGTTCGACCGTTTCGATCAGGCGGGACTTGGTTTCGAGGATATCACCGAAAACGAGATCCTCGCCAACCTGGTCATCTGATCCCGAGGCCGTCGAGCCAGTCGCGGATCTGTCCTGCGATCGGTTCCGTTGTCTGCGGCGAATAGGTGTCGCCTGCGATCACGTGATTGTTGGCGTCGCCCGTGGGGCCGGGATCGAGCAATTGATGCGGCCCGCCCCAACGGGCGGCGACGGCCGCCGTGAGTTCGGGCCGCACGACCCTGTCACTGGCCGAATGGATGAACAGGGCCGGGATCCGGATCTTCTCGACGGGTGTGTGGGTCGCGAGCCGGACGGACTGGGCCATCGGGATCAGCGCCTCGACCGGATAGCTGGTCGTCCAGTTGTGGGCATTGAGCTGGCTGATCGGCGTGAAGCCGGTGCGTTCCCCGATGATCAGGCGGGCAATCTGCGGCGCGAAGGGCCCGGTCAGCAGGAAGCTGCCGGAGGCCTGCACGCCGTAGTTTGGCGAAAGGAAGACTGCGGCGGCGACGTCCTCGGCCAACGCCGGGCGGGCGAGCGCCCAGGTGACGAGCGACGCACCGGTGGAGGTCGAGATCACCACCACCCGATCGCCGATCAGCCTGCCCACCGTCAGGGCTTCGGCAACATCGCCGGTCCAGTCCTCAATGGTCGCACGCCCCATCGCCTGCGGGTCCTCCAGCCCATGGCCCGTCAGACGCGTGAAAAAGAGATTGGCGCCTAGTGCCCTGGCGACGAGGTCCGGCAAGGGGCGCACCTCGGCCGCAGACGCGGAAAAGCCATGCACATAAATGACGGAAAACGGTGTTTTTTGCCGCTGGCCGGGGTCCGCCCAGACGATCTGCCTGGAGAGGCCCTTTCGAATGGCCCCGGCCTTCTGCTCCTCTTCTGCAATGAGGGTCTCAACGGCCTCCGGGGACGTGTCGGAGGCGATTCTAGCCTCCCGGTCCAGCGCAAGCTCCGGCGGCATGCGGTATAGCGCGACCAGCGCCACGATCGCGACCGCGATGACTGCAAGCGACAAGCCCATGATGGTCCGCATCCCTTTCCTCCCGGTCGTCCCTCCCGACCGGGGGGAGCTTAGCATGCCGTTCGGCGACGGAAAGCCACCTGGGCCGCACTTCCTCCTGGCGCGCGGCTGTGCTAGGGGAGGCTATGTCGATCTTGTCCAGCATCCTTTCGATTTTCACCGGTGGCTCCTCGTCCGAGAGCGCTGCCAAGCCCATGGCGGAGCCACAGACCTACAAGGACTGTGTGATCCATGCCGAGCCGATTCGCGAAGGCAGCCAGTTCCGCCTGGCTGGCCGTATCGTGCAGACGGTGGATGGTCGCGTACTGGAGCGGACCTTCATCCGTGCCGACGTGTTCACCTCCCAGGACGATGCGCTCGATTGCACGTTCCGCAAGGCGCAACAGATCATCGACCAGAATGGTCCGGCACTCTTTGCCGATGGTGAGGACCGCCGCATCGTCTGACGGGTGGGCAACCTCTCGCGAATTCATGGGGCCTCGCGGTCACTGAATGTTAATGATGCGCCGCAACACTGAAGCCTGGTATATTGCCTGGGTTTTCACCACGTGTCATTTGCGTTTCGCTTCTGCCTCCCCAATCGTCTTGGATCGCTGACCTCGGGCCTGTTGATTGGCACGGGAACGACGGCTTTTGCTGCCGGCGAAGCGGTCTCGGCATCGGAAGCCAAGGCTTCTGCAGATCTCGCCTGGATGATGGCGGCCGCCGGCATGGTGATGATGATGCAGGTGGGGTTCCTGCTTCTGGAAGCCGGCATGGTCCGCTCCAAGAACTCGATCAATGTGGCCCAGAAAAACCTGCTCGATTTCGTCTTCGGGGTTGTCGGTTTTGCCGCCGTCGGTTTCATGCTGGCTTTCGGTGCTTCGGGTTGGCTGCCGATAGGCCTGGATGCGGATTTCTTCTTCCTTCGCGATCTCGACACCTGGCTGGCCGGATTTTTCGTCTTCCAGGTGATGTTCTGCGGCACGGCAGCCACGATCGTGTCCGGTGCCGTGGCAGAACGCATGAAGCTCTCCGCCTATGTCTTCGGCTCGATCGTGTTGTCGACGCTGATCTATCCGATCTTCGCGCACTGGGTCTGGGGCGGCGCACTCGGACCGAACTCCGGGGCGTTTCTTGGCAATCTCGGTTTTGTGGACTTTGCAGGCTCGACCGTCGTCCATGCGACCGGCGGATGGGTGGCACTGGCGGCCTGCCTGGTGATTGGCCCGCGGCTCGGGCGCTTTGACGCGGCCGGCAGGCCGATCCGCATGGCAGGACATAATCCCGTTCTGGCGACGACGGGCGGTCTCATTCTGTTTTTCGGCTGGATCGGCTTCAACGGCGGCTCGACCCTGACCGCCTCCGCCGATGTCGCGC
>CALSAF010000103.1:0-16796 GCA_943372805.1 Rhizobium sp. Q54 | reverse complement strand
CTTCGCGCTGCGCAGCGACTATTTCGCCGTCATCGACACCATGTTCTCCGATCCCCAGGTCATCTTCGTCAAGTTCTCGGAGATCCTCAACAAGATGATGATCATCGTTGTCATGGCCACGGGTCTGCTGGCGGCGATCGATGTCTTCTGGACCCGCTACCACTGGTACGAGAAGCTGCGCATGACCAAGCAGGAGGTCAAGGAGGAATACAAGCAGGCGCAGGGCGACCCGATCGTCAAGGCACGTCAGCGGTCGATTGCCCGCGACCGCGCCCGCAAGCGCATGATTGCGAGCGTGCCCAGGGCGACGCTGGTGATCACCAATCCGACCCATTATGCGGTCGCACTGCGTTACGTCAGGGAGGAGAACGAGGCGCCGATGGTGGTCGCGAAAGGCCAGGATCTGGTGGCGCTGAAGATCCGCGAGATCGCCCGGGAACACGATATCCCCATTTTCGAGGACCCTCCGCTCGCACGCTCCATGTTTGCGCAAGTCTCGGTCGATAGCGTCATTCCGTCGATATTTTACAAGGCAGTCGCAGAACTCGTGCACCGGGTCTATGCGTCGAAAGCCCCCAAAAGACGGATACGCTAGCCCCGATGAAGAAGTGCTCCTATACGAATCAGCGTGAACGCATCGTGGCCGAGGCGATCAGCCCCGTCGCGAGTGAGTTGCGCCTTCTGGATGCTGCCGATCTTATTTCACTTCTGCGTTTCGAACTTTACGGCAACCTGTCAGACCTCGTGTCCTCGGCTGCGGAACTCTATTTTCATCCCGGCACTGTCGTCTTCGGGGCGGGCGGGGACTATCGTCTTGAGTGGGGAGGCCCGCCGGAGATCGTGCTCGATCTGGAAATCAAGCCGCGTGGTATCACGATCTATTCGCAACTGACCCTGACGAACGAGCACGCGGGTCTCGACATCAAGCATATCGCTTTTCACGACACCTCAGGCGACCCGGACACCAATACACGCATGCTGGAAGACCGCCTCAAGGAGGCGCAATTCGTCAAGGGCCAGGCATCGCCTATGTACGGTTGAGTTTGTCTCAGGTGATGTAGCCGAGGCGAATTGCCTTGGCGATCGCCTGGATGCGATTGACCGAGTCGAGCTTGATCGTTGCGGATCCGAGATAGGCATTGACCGTATGGACGGACAGGCCGAGACGCTCGGCGATTTCTTCGCTGATCCGGCCGTCACCCGCCAACTGCAGACAAGCGATTTCCCGCTCGCTCAGCGTCTCGGACGGCGCCGCCCGCCGTTCATCCAGGGACAGGATGTCGGTCATGACCTTGTAGCAACGGCTATGAACGGTGAGGATCAACTCACCCGGCAGATCCGCCCCACCAATCGTCGGGAAGACCACGTAGCCATTCCCGACAGCACCCAGACGAACCGGGAAAGCGATGCCGGAATACGGCAGGAGACGCGCTTCAATCTGCATCGCAAAAGGCATGAAGTCCGAGGCATCAAGGAAACTTGTCTTCTCCTCTGCACTCCACAGCACGGGAAGCGTGGAGGTCTCGATATGCGCGAGAAGGGTGTCGCCATAGGCTCCCAGGAAAGCATCCCGACCGCTGCTCAGGCCGCTGCTCCAGTTCTCGAACTCCGGGTCGAGACGCCGCTTGTGTGGCAGGCTGGCGCCGGCGACACGAAAGGCAGCGAAGCCGCGTGCATTGAGTGATCGCTGGAGGGAGACAAGCTTGGGAAAAATGTCCGATCGGGAGGTTACAGGTCGCTGGCCTGACCAAGTCGCTTCTTCGAGGATAGCTCCGCCTGGTCTGCTGTTGCTGGCCATTCCTGCTCCCTCAAACGAGATTGTTGCGGACCGCATAGGCGATCGCTTCCGAGCGGGTCTTCGTCGCGGTCTTGCGCATGACGCTCGTGATGTAATTGTTGATCGTGTTGCGCGAGATGCCGAGGATCGTAGCGATCTCGTCGCTGGTCTTGCCCTCGGCAATCCAGAACAGGCATTCGAGTTCGCGGTCGGTCAGATCGAAATCGCGGTCGCTCTTTTGCCCCTTGCTCGTCGAAAGGCTGACGGCATAACCCGCCAGAAGACCGACTTCACGCAACCGCTCGGGCGACAGAACGTAGTCCTGTGGGAACAGCAGCATCAGGGCCAGTCGCGTGCGCCCAACATTCAGGGTCACGATGCAGTACTGACGGCTGATCCCGGCGGGCACATAGGCCTCATCGGGCAGGATGCCGTATTTGGGCTGGAGAACAGAAAGGCACTTTTCGAGTTCGGTCGACTGGGAATAGGTCAGCGCCAATTCGCTCTCAAGACGCCTCACCGTATCAAATGGCCAATCGGAGGCCACGACGAAGTCGAGCCCTTCCTCCTGCACCAGGTCGTAGCGCGCCAGCAAGTGATGTGAAGCGCCAACGTAGTCACAAAGAACCCGGAGGCAGTGGCCGGTGTCACCCGACAATGCCGGCGTCGCCAGCTTTCGGATCAAGACGTCCTTCGACGAAGAGCCTTTCTGCAGAAGCTCGGACGAAGCGGCCGCTTGCACCCGCCCCTCTTGCCCTTCTGTTGTCAGCTCGGCATCCATTCAACGTGCCCCTTTGACGTGAGAGCCCAGCATTTCCATCGCGGCCTTCGCCCCGAAAGACCGCAGCCGACTCACGTCGTCCTGCAATCCCATCTTACCGAATCATGTTCACCGCGAAATATAAAGTGGCAGAGATCACAAACGTTTGCGGTATTCCCGCATATCCAGAAGAATGCACGGCTCCGTTCCATGATGCAATCCCGCATGCATCTGGGATCACAATGCAAAACCGCGCCCGGAGGGCGCGGTCGGTACTGGTTCTTTTCTTTCCGCTCAGGCCGCGTTGTCCACAGCCCATTTGCGCAGGATCTTGGCGGCACGCTCTTCCGAGATTTCCACCATGCGCGAGAGGCGACGTTCGGGACCTTCCTTGACCCTGCGGTTGAAGCCGCCATTCGGATCGTCGTCCATCGTGAGCAGGTCGTCGGTGGAGTCGAAACCGAAGTCGGAACCGAAGCCATCCATGAGACCACCGGCGGAGGCACCACCAATAGCCGGCGAGAAGTCCGGCAGCTCCAGACCAGCCGCCTGCTCGCCAATCCCGCCAGCGAGGGCAGTCTCTGCACCGCCGCCGCCCGCCGTGCGGATCATCGGACGGATGCCCATCCAGACGATCAGGAACGCCACGGCAACGAAGGCAAGCGAGTTGATGATGCCACCGATGTTGCGGCTGAGGATTTCCATGAAGCCCGGACCAGTGGCGGATTCTGCCAGCAACTGGTTCTCGAGGAAATCCATGGCCGTCAGGGTCACGACATCACCGCGGTTCGGATCGAGACCGGAGGCCGAGGTGACGATCTTCTGCATTTCGGCGAGATAGGCGTCGATCTTGGCCTGGTCGACGGGTTCGCCGACCATCTGGGCTATCCGCCCGCGGTTGACGACAACGGCGACCGAGATCTTCTCGACCGTGAAGCTGTTCTTCACCGTCGCGACCGTCTTGCTGTTGATCTCGTAGTTGGTCTGTTCTTCCTTCTTGTCCTGCTCATCGGAGGATTGGGGCCCACCACCGCCGGCCTCAGGGGCCGCCTGCGGAATGTTCTGCTCGACGGTGGCCGCAGTGTCGGACTGGCGCTGCAGCGACTTCTGCTGCTCCTTGGTCACGCGTACTGAACGCTCAACGCGCGACTCAGGATCGTAGATGGTCTCCTGAATCTGCTGGCTGTCGGTATTGATCTGGGCCGTGACGCTGGAGCGGAAGTTATCCATGCCCAGGAAGGGCGCCAGCGCCTTGTCGATGTTGGTCTCGATCTCACGCTGGACGGACTGGACGACACCGAGGGAGCGTGTGGCTTCACCGCCCGATTCGTCACCGGCAGCGAGCAACTGGCCAGTGGAATCGAGAATCGTGACGTCCTCTACATCAAGACCTGGAACCGAGGATGCGACCAACTGGCGGATCGACGCGGCGGCCTTGCGGCCGGCATCGGAACCGGCGCGGATCATGACGGATGCTGTCGGCTTCTGTTCGCCGCGGCGGAAATTGCCGATGTCGGGCATGACGATGTGGACGCGCGCGGCGGCGATGCCCGCGATCTGCTGAATGGTGCGTGCGACTTCACCCTCCAGAGCGCGGACGCGCGTAACCTCCTGCATGAACGAGGTGAGACCGAGCGAGCCGACATTGTCAAAGAGTTCGTAGCCGGCGTTGGCGCTGTTGGGGAGACCTCTTTCGGCGAGCAGGAGACGCGCCTTGCCGGTCATACCGGCGCGCACACTGATGCTCTGTCCGTCGCTGCCCGTCTCGAAATCGATGCCCGATTCGGCGAGCGCGATACTGATCTGGTTCAAATCGACCGGTTCGAGGCCGACATACAGGGACTCGTAGGAGGGTTTGTTGACGTAAAGGGCGCCTGCAATGATGATTGCGAAGGAGACAATGGCGACACCAGCCATGGCGAACAGCTTCGCCTGACCCATCGCCGCGAAATTTTTAGGTATCTGAAGTAATTGATTTAACAGACTCATTCTGTCTCGCACCATCTAAACGAAGGGTCTGGGCGCTTTTGCCCTTGGCGCGACAATAGAAATCGAAACTTGTGCGAACGTTTCGCGGGGCGGGAAAGCCGAATTCATTTCGGCTCATCGCAATCATCGGATATGCGGCCCTACCGTCCTTGCGGACGATCAGAAGAAGTCGAAGTCGCCGGCCGCCTTGACGAGCGGCTGCGAGTGGCCGTGACGCAAGCCGGCTCCCAGAGCCTTCTGCATGTCGGCGAGTTTGACCAGGCTCAACGCCGTCGTCATGTCGATCATCCAGTCGGACGGAATCGCGCCGGTGATGGTATCGACAAATTCTGCCAATCCGCGCGCCTTCTGCACGGCGAGATCGATGCCTTGCAGAACCTTCAAACTATCCGGATGCTCAAGTACCTTGGGCCCACCCAGCTCCAGGAGGTGGGGCTCCACGCGCTCGATCAGATAAGCCACGTCGTGCAGCTCGCTGACTATGCGCATGAGGATCTCGGGGAGTTCTTCCCGGGTATCCTGGTTTGCCGCCATGTGTTCGTTTTGCATCCGATAATCCAGTACTAGAAAAACTCGATTGACGTTTCCACCGGCTTGGAAACAGGAACCGGACGCTGCTCAAGCGCCACCGTCTTCTGTGTCTCTGCACCCGTGAGCGGATACTGCCTTGCCCGGCCACTGACCGGCCAGAACTCCAGTTTGCGGCCGTGATCCCCGCCCGTGGAGGACCCGACCACCTTGATGCCTTCGTCGCGCAGGAACTGCATGGCGAAGGCGGCGTTCTGTTCACCGACATTGGAGAATGTCGCGATCGTCTTGGCGCCGCCGAAGATCTTCGCCTCAAGGCGATCCCTGCGTGCGCCCTGTTTCAGAAGACCGTTGATCAGGAGTTCCATGAGATGAACCCCGTAGCGTGTGGCGTCGCCGCCACCGGCCCCCGGCACGGCCGACCCCGGCAGGAGGAAGTGATTCATGCCTCCTACTCCTGCAATCGGATCCCGAATACAGGCAGCAACACACGAACCCAGGATAGTCGACAGAACCACGTTCGGGTCCTTGCTGACCTTCCATTCCCCTTGAATGATATGGACGCGCTTTGCTGCACTGTCTTCGATCATTTTAACGCTCCGAATACGGCCTCGATGGCCGCCTTCATCTTTTCGATTGTGAAAGGCTTTGCCAGGACGTTGTTGGCACCCAGCTGTGCTGCCTTCTGGACCAGAGCACGGTCGCCCTGTGCCGTCAGGATGATGAAGGCAGCCTTCTTGGTGTTGGGATTGGTTCGCACGGCCTGCAGAAGACCCAGTCCGTCCATCTTCGGCATGTTGAAGTCCGAGATGACGAGATGATGGGGCTGCTGCTCCATGATCTTCATGCCCTGCTCGCCGTCACCGGCGGCAGTGATCTGCTTGAAGCCGAGCTGAGTCAGCGCGTCGCTGAGCAGCAGGCGACTTGTGACCTGATCGTCGACGATCAGAACTTTGATTTTTTCGGCTAGTGACATTATTCTATACCTTCTTTTCGGGCAGCAGTGAGTTTGAGGATTTCCTCCCCAATGGAGGCAAGGGGCAGTTGATGCTCGACAGCGCCCAGCTCATAGGCGACTCGTGGCATCCCATAGACCACACAGGTCTTTTCGTTCTGGCCGATGGTACGAGCACCGGCGTGACGCATCTTCAGCAGACCAGAGGCACCGTCGCGCCCCATGCCTGTCAGAATGACGCCAACAGCATTGCGGCCGGCGAGTTCGGCGACCGAATCGAACAGCACGTCGACCGACGGGCGGTGACCATTGACCGGCGCGCGCTCGACGAGCCGGCAGCACGGAGCCGAAGCATTCGACACCTGCAGATGCCGCTCGCCGCCCGGGGCCAGATAGATCTTGCCGATCTCGAGCCGTGCACCATCCGTGGCCTCCTCCACCACGGGGGCGCAAAGCCGATTGAGACGTTCGGCAAAACTCTTGGTGAAGGTCGGCGGCATGTGCTGCGTGATCACCGTTGGCGGGCAATTGCGCGGGAATTTCTGCAAAACTGCGATCAACGCCTCGACACCACCGGTCGATGAACCGATGGCCACGATCTTGCGCCCGACCCGGAAGTCCGCAGTCGGCGCCGCTGCCACGGGCTGAGCCTGCGGCGCGGCATGATAGCGGTGCTGCGAACGTGCGGCCGCCTTCACCTTGTCAGCCAGTTCGCCGAAGGGCCGCGGCTCACCCGGCTGGGGCTTGGCAACGCAGTCGAAGGCTCCGATTTCGAGCGCTGCGAGCGTGGCTTCGGCGCCGCGATGCGTCATCGTCGAGACCATGATCACCGGCATCGGACGGAGTTTCATGATCTTTTCCAGGAACTCCAGGCCGTTCATGTTCGGCATCTCGATGTCGAGGGTGACGACGTCGGGATTGAGCTGCTTGATTGCGGCGCGGGCCTCCATTGCATCGCCGGCCTGGCCGACGACGCTGACATCAGGGTCCTGGTTCAGGATGGCCGTGATCAGGCCGCGCATGGTCGGGCTGTCGTCAACGACGAGAACGCGTGCGGGTGCCGCCATTATTTCCGCCCTCCGTTCTTGCCCTGATACCGATAGGTGGTGATGCCAATGTTGTCGAAGTCGTTCTTCGAGTCGCCCGATACGCGCTCAGAGTGGCCGATGTACAGGTGGCCGCCAACCGGCAGCAAGTCGGCGAAACGGGTCCAGATGCGCATCTGGGTCGGCTCGTCGAAGTAGATCACCACGTTGCGGCAGAAGATGACGTCGAACTTGCCCTTGAAAGGCCATTGCGCCATCAGGTTCAGTTCATTGTAGGTGATCAGACGCTTCAGGCGATCATCTACCTGGAACTTGCGACGACCCGCGATCTCGACTTCCTTGAACCACTGCTTGCGAATGGCGGGCGATACGGTTTCCAGCGCCTGCTCGTCATAGGCACCCTGACGGGCGATCGCCAGGATCTTGGGGTCGATGTCGGTCGCCAGGATCTTGAAATCATAGTCGAGCACGTTGGGGAATGCTTGAAAGACCGTGAGCGCAATCGAATACGGTTCCTGGCCGTCGGAACTGGCCGCAGACCAGATGCGCACGCGGCCACCCGATTTCGCACGCTGGACAAGCCCAGGCAGCACCTCGTCGCGCAGATGCTCGAAGTGGTGGTTTTCGCGGAAGAACCGGGTGAAATTCGTTGTCAGGTGCGACAGCATTTCGCGGCGCTCGCCGGCGCCTTCCGGAGAAGCAACGAGCTGACAATAGGCGCGGAAGCCCGAGAGGCCAAGGTTGCGGATATGCTTGGACAGACGCGAGTAGACCAGCGAGGCCTTGCTGTCGTTCAGCGCGATTCCCGCATCCGAATAGATCATGGCAGCAATCTCGTTCAGATCCCGTCGGGTCAGCGGGTATTCGCCGCTGGCCAGGACTTCATCGTCCGATTGACGGGATGTACTCATTGCAATGGTCATGCAGCCTCGCTTTCGGCGGCTTCGTTGAAGAGGGCACCCAGATCGATCATGCAGATCATCCGCTTGTCGATCGCGAGAATGCCTCGGGCATATTGTCTCTCGAGGTCGGAGGAACCCTCCGGCGTCGGCTGTATGTTGTCATCGGTCACCGTCAGGATGTCCGAAACGGCCTCTACCAGCAGCCCCACGACCCGGGACTTGACCTGGGCCACAATGATGACGTGGCGGGCGGTCGGTTCGGCGGGCTTCATGCCCAGGCGCATAGAAAGGTCGATGATCGGCAGGACGGCACCACGCAGGTTGATGACGCCCAGGACATAGTGCGGGGTATTCGGCATCGGTGTCGCCGGGGTCCAACCCCGGATCTCCCGTACCGACATGATGTTCACGCAGAACTCCTGATCGCCGATACGGAAGGCAATGAGCTCCCGATCTCCCTGGACCAAGTTTTTGACCGCATACGACATGCTTTTACCCTGCGACGGCTAACGACATTTCCTGTTTGAGGGACTGACCGCGCGAGGCGGCGACGACGGCATCCACATCCAGGATCAGCGCGACGCGGCCATCACCGAGGATGGTTGCAGCTGCGATGCCCGGGACATGGGTGTAGTTGGCTTCGAGCGACTTGATGACGACCTGACGCTGGCCCTGGATCGCATCGACCATGAGAGCGCGCTGGCCGCCACCTTCGGATTCCACCAGGAGGGCTACGCCTTCCATCGGGTTTGCCTGAGTGCCGCGGAAGTTCAGGATCCGGCCGACATCCACCAGTGGGCAGAAGGAGTTGCGGATCGAGATCAGGCGCTGGTTGGCACCGAAAGAGTGAATGTTCTGCGCTTCCGGCTGCAGCGTCTCGACGATCGCGGTGAGCGGAACGACGAGGGTCTGGCCGGCGACCGTGACCACCATGCCGTCGAGGACGGCGAGCGTCAGCGGAAGGCTCATGGTGAAGGTCGAGCCCTGGCCCGGGCGCGAGGTGATCGAGATACGACCACCGAGTGCCTGAATCGAGCGCTTGACCACGTCCATGCCGACGCCGCGGCCGGAGATGTCGGAGATCTTGTCTGCCGTCGAAAAGCCCGGCGCGAAGATCAGGTTGTCGATTTCCTCGTCGGTCAGGTTCGAGTCGGCCGCGATCAGATCGTTGTCGATGGCCTTCTGGCGGACGCGCTCGCGGTTGATGCCGGCACCGTCGTCGACCAGTTCGATGACGATACGGCCCGAGCGATGCTTCGCGGTCAGCTTGACCGTGCCTTCGGGGTTCTTGCCGGCGGCAGCACGCTTTTCCGGTGTCTCAATACCGTGGTCGACGGCATTTCGGATCATGTGGGTGAGCGGCTCTGCCAGCTTGTCGATGACCGTCTTGTCGACTTCGGTGTTTTCACCTTCGGTGACCAGGCGGATCGACTTGCCGACCATGTCGGCCACTTCGCGAACGATGCGCGACATGCGCTGGAAGACCGGCTTCACAGGCTGTGCGCGGATCGCCATGACCGAATCCTGGATCTCGCGGGTGAGCTGCTGCAGCTCATCGAGGCCCATGTTGACGGCTGACGTACCGGTCGCATCGTTTTCGATGACGCTCTGGGAGAGCATCGCCTGGTTGATGACAAGCTCGCCGACAAGGTTGATCAGGCGGTCTACGCGGTCGAGGTCGACGCGGATGGTCTGGCCGGCTGCATTGTTGGCCTGTGCGGCAGCGGCAGCGGCGGCTGCGGCAGCGGCCGCGGCAGGCGATTCCTTCTTTTCCGCCTTGGCGACACCGGCAGCCATCTTCATGACATTGCTAGCGGTCTCCGCAGCTTCAACGGCTGCTGTAACCGTATCGTCGGCACCTTCGTCGCCCGCTTCCGGGCCATCGTCGAGAGCCGAGAGATCGAAGGGCACCGGCACCATCGGCAGTTCTTCGCCGTCGGCCTTGGTTTCGGCCTCGCGAAGCTTCACCTCAAGATCACAGTCCCATTCTGCGAATTCGAAGACCTGGCGAATTGCTTCCTCACCCTTTTCCGCGGCGATCTGGATCGTCCAGTGGAAATAGGCGCCTTCGGGATCCAGGTCGTCGAGTGACGGCAGATCGTCCATATTGCAGTTGATGCTCATCTCGCCCAGGCGAGAGAGATCGCGCAGGAGCAATGCTGCTTCATTGCCCTTGGCGTAAAGGTCGCGACGCGGCTTGAAGGTCACGTCGAAGGTGGATGGAACGATCGTGTCCTCGTCTTCGCCGCCGAAGCCGTCGAAGGTGAAGGGAATCGGCTGGAAGCCGCTGTCGTCCGACGGAGCAGGCGCCGCAACCGGAGCAGGCGCCGGGGCGGCCGCCTTCGCGGCTGGCTTTGCGGCAGCAACCGGCGCTGCAGACGGAGCCGGCACCTCGCCGTTTGCCAGCGCCTCCAGTTCCTTTACCAATCCGCTCGAGCGGCTTTCGTCGACACTGCCGCCATCCCGGGAGGCACTGACCAGGTCGGCCAGAACGTCGGCCGACTTGAGCATGACCTTCATGACTTCCGGGCCGGGCTCCAGCTTGTTGGAACGAACGCAATCAAGAGTCGTCTCGAAGACGTGTGCGAAGGCGACAAGGTCGTCGAGACCGAAGGCGCCAGCACCGCCCTTGATGGAGTGAACCGCACGGAAAACGGCATTGACCGTCTCCGGATCGCGATCCCCATCATTCATTTTCAGAAGACCGGATTCCAGTTCCGCGAGCTGCTCCTCGCATTCCTGGAAGAAGATCTCTTTGATTTCGTTCATATCCATAGGAGAAAATCCCGGCTTAGGCGGTTACACGCTCGATGGCATCGATCAGCTTGGTCGGATCGAAGGGCTTGACGATCCAGCCCGTCGCGCCAGCCTGGCGAGCGCGGTTCTTCTTCTCGGCATCGCTTTCCGTGGTCAGGACCAGGATCGGAACCGCACGATACTTTTCGTTCTTGCGAACGCCCTCGATGAAACCAAACCCGTCGAGACGCGGCATATTGATGTCGGTCACGATGACGTCGGGATTGCATTCCTCGAGCACTTCCAGGCCCTCGACGCCGTCTTCGGCCTGGATGGTCTCGAAGCCCGCGTTGTTGAGGGTGACCAGAAGCATGTTACGAATGGTTCTGGAGTCATCCACGGTGAGCACTTTTTTCTTCATTGCCGGATCTCCTTAGCGAGCAGATGATCGATGTTCACGCCAATCAGTTGAAGGGTCTTCAGGAAAGCCTCAGAGGCTTTTCCGTATGAGAAGGGATGCTTGTCAGCTTCCCAGGCCTTGGCTGCCGCCATGAGGACCTGAACGCACTGCGCGCCGACACGCTCGACGCCAGACGCGTCGATCGTTAGTGGAGCACCCCGCATCGAGAGAATGTTGGCCTTGAGATTGGAGGCCTCGTTCAGGTCCAATATCGCGGCCAGCTTCAGGGCCTTCTGTTCGCCTTTCTTACTTGCCATCATTTCTTTCCTTGTGTCCCGAGGCTGCCGCAACCCGACCCGAACCGGGGTTCCAGGAGAACCATTCTCCCGGTCGGACTGCCGCATTTCCCGCCCGTAGCCTTCTTGTGTAGCGCATGGTGGTAAACAATCCCCTCAACCTCCGAGCCCTGCGATGTGGACCGAGAAACCATAGTCATCTGCTTCGGCAGGCTGTGGGTGCGCCATGGCGTCTGCCATCGCACGAAGTGAGTCCGCCGCGGTCTGACGCCCCGTATCCTGATGAGCCGACAGCTGGACGCGTCCAGACGGCGCCTTGGGAGCGCGCGTGTGGCGCTCGATGTGAAATTCGCGGATCGTCGCCCCCAGCTCCAGGATAACCTTGTGCAGATCGTCCGAGCCCTCGCTGGCGTGGCGTGCAATGTCTGCGGTATTGCCGATATCCGAACCGAGACCGGCGACCGTGCCGGCTATGCCCGCGAGCTCGCTCGCCTGGCGGTCGGTGCGTGCCGCGATATCGGAGACCGTGCCGCTGATATCACCCACCTGCACAACGATGTCTGCGATTGCTCCCTGTGTCTTCGCGACCATCTCGACCCCGGCTTCGACCTGGCTCTTGGTGGTCGCCACCAGCGTCTTGATCTCCCGGGCGGCATCTGCAGACCGCTGAGCAAGAGCGCGGACTTCCTGGGCAACCACCGCAAAGCCCCGGCCGCTGTCGCCTGCGCGGGCTGCCTCGATGCCGGCGTTGAGCGCCAGGAGATTGGTCTGGAAGGCGATCTCGTCGATTGCACCGATGATGTGCCCGATCTGCTCGGCGGATGTCTCGATATCGGCCATGGCGGAGATTGCCTGTCCGACGACCTGGCCGCTTGCCTCAACCGAGTTGCGAGTGGCGGCCACCGTCGCTTCAGCGCGCTTGGTCTGGCCCGCACTTTCACGAACACTGCCCGTCAGGTCCTGCAGCGCAAGGCTTGTTTCATGGAGCGCACCGGCCTGGTTCTGCGCCCGTCCTGCGTAGTCGCGCGCCGTCTCGGCCATGCGACCGGTCGCGTCACGGGCAAAGGCTAGCTTCTCCTCGGAGGACAGGAAGGCCGTCTGCAGCTGTTCGAGCGCCTCGTTCATGCGACCCGCCAGTTCGGCATAGGCTTCCGGCACATCGGTCGCCGTACGAATGGTGAGGTCTCCCGAAGCCAGCCCATCGACCACAGGGCGGAAGATGCCCTCGAATTCAGCACGATCCTGTTCACGCTGGGCGGCGAGGTCACGGTGATGCTTGAGGCGCAGCTCGTTGAAGCGCAGCGAGACGGCGATCTCGACATCGACCATCACCAGCCGAACCAGTGCGGCGACGAGATCGCTCGTTTCGCGCTGGCGGCGACGGCTTGATGGGAGGAGACCGGAGGCGGATGTTTCCGTCAGAGTGGCCGTAAGGAGGTGTTCCAGGACCACGGCATGGCCTGCTAAGTGCCAACGGGGATCAAGCCCCATGCGGCTTTCGCTGTCCGACAGCACCTTCACCCGCTCGGCATAAAGTGCATCGAAACGGGCGTCGGTCAGGACGTCCCAGTGGGAGGAAAGCAGATCGTGAAGCCGATCGTACTGGCGCTCGCTGGTAAAGGCGCGTGCTGCATCCGGCGAGCTCTGCAGACGCTGGAAAAGGTCGCGCAGTGCCGTCTTCAGAGGCGACGACAAGAGGTGTCTGTTCTGGCGCAGGAGTTCGCACTGGGCTTCGTCGAGGCCGGCAAAGCGCAACCGATCACGCAGGCTGCCTGCCTGTGATCCCGTCGCCCGCTCCGTGGACATGCCCTGACCCGTCATTCGTCCCGCACAATGCCGCCCGTGAGGCGGACTTTCTGTCCGTCCGGCGATCCTGCAGTCAAAATGCGGTCTAACAGGTGTTCGGGATTCTGATCCCGTGCCGTCCGCATCATGGTCTGCCGGTCCCCCGAACTGCTCCATGAGAAATACAGACCGGACCAGAACCGGTACGACGGGATGGCGTCATGCCCGAAGGAAACCCACTCTTTGAGTCCCACTCCGACGTGTCCATCAATCTTTATGGTTAATTCCTTGCTTGAAGGTTAATGAAATCTCCACTTCAAGCCGCAAACCCTAATATGAGAAAATAATTGTATAATTTGATTTTTTGTTGCCGGCAGCAGGTTGAACAGAGCCTGAAGGTCTCGTGCTGACACAGGCACCTGCTCCGCCGGTGGGCAATGCGTCCAAGAGCGTGAGGGGACGACGAATGTGGCTGGTTCGATCTTCCCGTCGCCTCAGCCGAGAGCGGTTCATCCAGCGAATGCGGCTGCCCCAATCGCGACGAAGAGGAGGCTTACCCCCGCCGGAATTTTCCACACGCTTGTGTCCCGATGTTCTTCCAGACGGGATACCGAAACCCTGACCCAACGAAATTCGCGATCTTGCCGGCACGAAGCCCGGCGTGGGTTTGTGCGCTTCCTTAGACGTCAACGCAGGCCTGCAACCTTCTCCCACCTCTTCTTGCCGGCGACCCAGTTCTGCCAGTCGGAGACGGAACCGTAGAACACGTTCAGATCGATCTTGCCGTCGACGCCCTGGGAGAGGCCCGAACCGGAATACTGCCAGAACACCCACTTACGTCCTGGATAGACCTTAGACGGATGGGCTGCGACCGAACGCAGCCAGAAGGGATAGTCGAGGAACTGACCCTGCAGGTTGTCCTTGTAGAAGTCTGGCGCGGTATAGATCACGGGCCGCTTGCCGTAATGCTGCTCCAACCGGTCCATGAAGACCTGCATCTTCTCGCGTGCCTTTTCGGGCGACAGCCTGAAGCGGCAGCTCGACTCGCCGTTGTATTCGACGTCGATGACCGGCGGCAGGGCATCCGGATCGCGTGGCACGTTGCGGATGAACCACTCCGCCTGCTCCGACGCCACGCGGCACCAGTAGAAGAAGTGATAGGCGCCACGTTTCACACCCGCATCCTTGGCCCGCTTCCAGTTGGTGTGAAACATGGGATCGAGATGGTCGCCGCCATCGGTCGCCTTGATATAGGCAAAGTTGGCACCCTGGCTGCGCAGCTTCGCCCAATCGATGTCGGCCTGCCAGCGGGACACATCGACACCATGCACGGGATGATGCTTTGGCTTTACCTTGCCGAAATTGATCGGCTTGGCATCACTGAATCGCTGATTGAAAACGCGGTGGCGGGTCGCAGAGCGTGCGGCCGGCTCTTCCGGAGCCACCAACGGCGAGACCGGCGGGGCGAGCATGGCAACCGGGCGCTGGTCCGGCACAGGCATGCCGGCGGTGACGGTCGCCGTGTCGAAATGCGTCTGATTGGGTGTGTTGCCGGCCCAGGCGAGAGCCTGGGGGTTTGCGGCACCGATTTCTGCTGAAGGCCGGATTGCGCCCGTCTGCTCGTCCATCGCGACAGCTGGCACCGGCACTTGAGCCTGCGCGGCGGCCGCGCTTGCGGCCTGCGGCTGCGGGGCACCCAAGCGCAAAGCTTCCACCGGGCTGGTTCTGGCACTGCAACTGGTCAACACCAGGCAACTGACGAGGAGCGATGACAGGGTCTTGGAACGCATGACACACGGACCTGCATATTGGCGAGCGCGACGATAGCGTCGGGTACGCCCGGAAACTTCAGAGTGATGACTAACAAAAGCTTTACCGACAAATGCTGAATTGAATCTTTACGGACGGGGTTAACGCAAGGGCGCCCTTCTTGGACGCCCTTGCGTTGTGAGAGGCACCATGGAAACCTGTGGCTGGACCACATGGGAGTTCAGTATGAAGAACAACATTAGCGCGCTTGTCGTCTTCGCCACGATTTGGCCGGGCCAGATGCACGCGGCCCTGTCGGGCTATTACGACAGTGCGGAGAAGATCGGCCGCATCCTGGGTGATGCCCGCATCGCCGACCTGCTCCGGCAGCAACCGATAGGCGCAATCAGCAACACTGGCACGCGCGCCGACGGCGCAGGCGAGTGGACGATCCGTAGCCAGGATTGCGACCTGAAGGTCTATCTCATCCCAATCCTCCCCGATGGCCCCGGCAAGACGACCTATGACCTGGATGTGCCCCTAGGCCAGTGTGAATGAAGCGCGTGCGACAACGCACGGAACCGGTTTCGGCGTCAGAAGATCATGCGCAGCCTGCCAGGTGCCCGCCTCCGTCGTTCCTTCAGTTCTGTGTCAGTGTGCAGTAGCAACCATCTGGCAGAAACACGCGAGCGCCGAACGCGTGTCGCCCCTCCCCCGCGAAGGTGGTTGGATTTTCACTTTCGAGACGGGCATCGCTGAGCTAGGCTCCAGACCATGAAAACCGTTATCAATCCCCCTTCTGTCCGCCGGCCCTTTGGCCATTACAATCACGGTCTCCTGGTGCCAGAGGGTGCGAGCCTCCTAGTGACGTCGGGACAGCTTGGTATCCGTCCGGACGATACGATCCCACCCGATCTGACGGCTCAGGCCGAGCTTTGCTTCGAGGCGATCGGGGCCATTCTCACTGAAGCCGGGATGAGTTTCGCGGACGTCATCCGCATTTCGGGATTCGTGACCCGCCGCGAGGACTTTGCTGCCTATATGGCCGTGCGAGATCGCTTCACGCTTGAGCCCAAACCTGTCTCCACGCTGCTTGTGGTCGGCGGCTTCACGCGAGCGGAATTCCTCGTGGAGGTCGAGGTAACGGCGGCCAAGGTCTTCTGAGTAGACGCTCTCCGCATCAGAAATTCTCCATCTCGCGGCGCACCTTGGCCATGAAGGCGGCACGGGTTTCATCCGTGCAGTTGTTCATGTCGTAGTGGGCCAGATACTTCACCGGTGCGCCGATCTTGATCTGGGCGCGGATGACGCGCTTGACGATCTTCTTCGGCGGATTGCCGGCGAGGAAGGCGCGCATGGGGGTTGCCCCATAGGTCATGACGGCGGCCAGCTTGCGGATATGGCGCAGCGTCGGGGTGAGTTTGCCATCCACGAGGTCAAAGGAAACGCCGGGGAGCCAGACGCGGTCGAAATAGCCCTTCAGCATGGCCGGAAAGCCAAAATTCCAGACTGGCGTCACGATGACCAGCGCTTCGGCCTTTTTCAGACGGTCGACATACGGCTGCACCAGCGAGAGATTGTCCGGGATGTCGTGATAGGTGCGACGGTCATGGGCCGAAAGGACAGGGTCGAAACCTTCTTCGTAGAGATTGCAGCCATCGACTTCGTGGCCGGCCTTTTCCAGGCTCTCGCAGGTGAGCTTGTAAAGCGCCCGGCCGAAGCTTTCATCGAGGGGGTGGGAGTGGAGGACGAGTACGCGCATGTTCAAAAGCTCCAAGTCGTTGCCCGCCGCATTAGCGGTCGGGGTTCAATTCAAAACTTCCGCGCCGTTTGTCCCAGCATCCCGATCCTTCGCCGCCTGATGCCGAGGGAT
>CALSAF010000102.1:0-17192 GCA_943372805.1 Rhizobium sp. Q54 | reverse complement strand
GAAGCCGGACGCAAATGCCGGCATCAGCGCCGCAACCGCCTTGGCTGCCTGTTCCTGCGCAAGCCCGTATTGTTTCGCCATGGCGTCCATCGCCATGCCATTTTGCGCCTGCAGCATCATGTCGAACAGTGGCAGCATATGGAATCTCCCCGGATGCGTGCAGATGATTCCGCACTATATCCGGAAAGGCTCTCAGGCAAACCGGTTTTTGCCGTCTTGCTGAAACGCGACGCGCCCCACAACCTCAAACTTAGTACTGATATTCCTCGAAGATCGGCTCGACAGATCCGTTCCAGCGCCCGTGATAGAGCGCCAGCATGTCGTCTGCCAGCGTCGTGCCCTTGGCGAGCACCTCGTCGAGCGTGTTGAGGAACACGCTCTCGTCCTGTCCCTCTGAATTCAGTCGGGCTCGGGCCTTCAGGCCGGCACGCGACAGGTTGACGACCTCCCGGGCGACGTCCATCAGCGGTCGCCCGGCGACCGATGCCTTGAGCCCTTGGGCCGGAACTGCATCGCGCATGGCAATCACGTCCTCGACAGTCCAGTTTGCGGTCAGATCATCGGCGGCAGCGAGTGCCGTCTCGTCATAGAGCAGGCCGACCCAGAGTGCCGGCAGCGCACAGATGCGCCGCCACGGGCCGCCGTCTGCGCCGCGCATTTCCAGGAAGCGCTTCAGCCGCACATCCGGGAAGAGCGTGGAGAGGTGATTGGTCCAGTCACCCTGCTGCGGTTCCCAGTCTGCAATTTCGCCCTTGAGCGCCCCATCCATGAACTGCCGGAAGGTGATGTGGGTACAGTCGTGATAGCGTCCATCGCGGACGATGAAATACATCGGCGCATCAATCGCCCAGGCGACATAGTCGCCGAAGGAGAAGTCCTTCGAGAAGGTGAAGGGCAGCACGCCGGCGCGGCGGTTGTCGGTATCGCGCCAGATGTCTCCACGCCAGGAGAGAAGCCCGTTCGGCTTGCCTTCGGTGAACGGCGAGGAGGCGAAAAGCGCGGTCGCCAGCGACTGCAGCTTCATCGACACACGCATCTTCTGGCGCATGTCGGCTTCTGACGAGAAGTCGAGATTCACCTGGATCGTGCAGGTTCGGTACATCATGTCGAGACCCTGGCTGCCGACTTTCGGCATGTAGCGGGTCATGATGTCGTAGCGCGACTTCGGCATGCGCGGGGTCTCGGCCAAGGTCCATTTGGGACTGCCGCCAATGCCGAGGAACCGGATGCCCATCGGCTCCGCCACGTCGCGCAGCACGGCGAGATGCTGGTTCGATTCCTTGCAGGTCTGGTGCAGCGTCTCGACCGGTGCACCCGATAGCTCGAACTGCCCGCCGGGCTCGATCGAGATCGCACCCATGCCGGACTGTTCGCCGAGCCCGATGATGTTCTCGCCGTCCATGATCGGCTCCCAGCCGAGCTTGGACTGCATGCCCTTGAGCAGGGCCGAGATGCTGGCCTCGCCGTGATAGGGCACGGGGCTGTTGTCGCCGCGGAAGAAGGCGAACTTCTCGTGTTCGGTGCCGATCCTGAACTGCTCCTTCGGTTTGGACCCGGCGGCCATATAGGCGGCCATGTCGTCGAGGGTGCCGAGGGGAGTCTGGTCGGTGGTATCACGGGCCATGAAAGGTACCTTGCTGGGGCGTCGCCGCTGGGCACACCAGGCCCATCTCTGTGGCTGATTGAACCGGATTTTTGTGCCGTGCAAGTGAAATTCTCTCAAGCACGGCTCAAAAAACCGGAACGAAGGAACGCGTCGGGTGAGCCTAGCGCCAGTCGCCGATCGCCGCCTGCACCACGGCCATGGCCGCAACGGCAGCGGTGTCTGCGCGCAGGATCCGTGGCCCGAGCGGAATGGCGGTAACAAAGGGCAGGGAGCGCAGCAACAGACGCTCCTCCTCCGAGAAGCCGCCCTCCGGCCCGACCAGCAGGGCGAGCGATTTTTCTTCGATCCGCGACAGGGCCGGGAGCGGATTCTGCGTCGCGCTGTCCTCGTCGCAATAGACAATCCGTCGGTCGTTCGGCCAGCGCTCGAGCAGGTCTTTGAGCTTGGCCGGCTCGACAACTCTCGGAATAGCGAGGATTCCGCATTGCTCTGCAGCCTCGACGGCATTCGCCTGCAGCCGGTCGATGCTGCCAATCTTGCCCTGCACATGCTGGGTCATCACGGGCTGCAGCACGCCTGCACCCATCTCGACGGCCTTCTGAACCAGATAGTCCATGCGGCCGACCTTGAGCGGAGCAAACAGAAAATGCAGATCGCAATCCGCAGGCTGCGGTCGCGTCTCTTCGACGGGCGTGAAAACGATCTTCTTGCGCGTGGGAAAGTGGACGCTTGCCTTCCACTCCCCATGCCGTCCGTTGAAGACGAGAAGCTCCGCTCCGTCCTCGAAGCGGAGGACGTTTGCAAGGTAGTTGAACTGTTCGGCCGTCGCCTCGAACCCTTGGTTTAGGGTGAGGTCGGCGGTCACATGGAGCCGCTGCATCCGGTAATTCGCGCGCATGGGGGTCTCGTCTCCGGGATCAAAGAGCGAGCTGAGACATAACCCAATACAGCACCGCTGCAAGCCCGGCTGACGCCGGAACTGTGATGATCCATGCTGCCACGATCGTCATGAAATGCGAGCGCCGCACGAGATAGCGGCGGCGCAGTTCTTCCGAATTGCGTTCCGGTTTCGGTTCGATGTCAAAGCGCTCGGCCTTGTTGCGCATGTATTCCATGCGCCGCCTGGAGTTTCGCGTGTACCATTCGCGGAAGAAGCCGACACCGAAAACCGCGCCGACCGCAATATGGGTAGAGCTCACCGGCAACCCGAGCGCCGAAGCCACAATCACGGTGATGGCCGCCGAAAGGGAGACGCAGAAGGCGCGCATCGGATTGAGCTTGGTGATCTGTTCGCCGACGAGGCGGATCAGGCGGGGCCCGAAGAGCAGCAGGCCGAGCGAGATGCCGACGGCGCCAATCACCATGACCCAAAGCGGCACGGTGACTTCGCCTGAGATTTCATGGTCCTGCGCGGCGTGCACGATGGCCGAAAGCGGGCCGATGGCATTGGCCACGTCATTGGCACCATGCGCAAAGGAGAGCAGGGCGGCGGCAAAGATCAGCGGCAGCTGGAACAGCTTGCGCAGCGACTGGTTGCGGTTCTCCAGCCCCTGCGATTGCTGGCGGATCAGCGGTACGCTCAGCCACCAGGAGAGCACGCCAAAGGCGAGGCCGATCAGGCAGGCCTGCAGCAGGCTGATCGAGATAAGCTTGTTCAGGCCCTTCAGCGCCAGATAGGCGAGGAAGGAACCGGTCATGATCCCGATGAGCACCGGAACCCAGCGTTGGGCCGCCGCGATCTTCTCTTCGCGGTAGATGATGAATTCCTTGATGAAGGCCAGGAAAAGGGCGGCTATGACACCGCCGAGCACTGGCGAAATGATCCAGCTCGCCGCAATCCCGCCCATCACACCCCAGTCGACCGCCGACATGCCGGCCGCCGCCACGCCGGCGCCGAGCACGCCGCCAACCACGGCATGGGTGGTCGATACGGGGGCGCCGATCCAGGTCGCGAGGTTGACCCAAAGTGCTGAAGAAAGCAGCGACGCCATCATTGCCCAGATGAACACATCTGCATTGGGCATCTTGGCCGGGTCAACGATGCCGCGCGAGATAGTCGATACAACGTCGCCGCCGGCAATCATCGCCCCCGCAGTCTCGAACACCACGGCGATGGCCAGAGCGACGCTCATGGTCATGGCGCGCGCGCCGACGGCAGGCCCGACATTGTTGGTAACGTCATTGGCGCCGATGTTCATTGCCATATAGGCGCCGATCGCCGCTGCCGCGATGATGATCGCAGCTCCCGGTCGATCCATCACGGCCGCACCGGCCAGAACTGTGGCCAGTACCAGGAAAATTAGTCCGATGCCGAGCGGCGCGAAGCCGCGCGAGACGTGATGCGCCGCCTCCTCGACATGGGTGATCTTGTCGAGATCCTTGTCGAGGGTCGGCTTCACGAGTTTCGGCTTGGTCTTGCCCATGGTGGATGTCTCCGGACGAGGTTCCCAGTCCGGTTCCTCATTCTTTTTCTAGCGGCGGATGATGAAACCTGGACCGCAGGCGAGTGGCCTCGGGCGGAATATCTCATCGGGGAGCAGAAGCCCCTAGCGACAAAGGGGCATGGCCGCAATATGACAGTTTTGTGACAGTGGTATTCAGGCGCGTTCTGCAGCCTTTTTTGTCTCCGGCGCCGCCATTTGTGTCAGCTTCGGAAACTCTATGAACAGCGACTTCAACTCCGGCTCGTCGACTCGGGTCGCCGCTTCCTCGCAGCTCACCCATTCCAGGCGGCGAACGCCCTTCTCCGGAAACTCCTTGGCAGCGCCCTTCACGTCGAGGGCGTGCACCTGCACGCGAGTCGCCACCTTGTGGCCACCACGCATCTTCTTCATGTAGGTGTAGTAACCGACGGGCTCCGTGCCTGCCTTGCCCTTGATGCCTGCTTCTTCAAAGGCTTCGCGCTCGGCGATCGCATGCGGCTGCTTGCCCGGCATGTGCCAGCCCTTGGGAATGACCCAGCGTCCGGTATCCCGGCTTGTGATCAGCAACACCTCAAGCTCGCCTGTCTTCTTCCGTTTCCGGTGGCAGATCGCAGCAAACTGCTGCCGCGGCGGTCGCTGCAGCATGAGCTTGAGGTCGGAAGTGATGCGGCCGATGATACCCAATGAACTTGCACCTCGATTCGTTGACGAGAATACGCCAAAACGCTTCTGGAGTACGACCGCTTCTGCCGCGTCGGGACGCTTTTCACGCGATGGTTATCGCTGCCTATCAGGTGAGAGCGGCGAGCGGTCATTTCAATGCGACATCCGGTACCCCGACTTCGCCTTTTCCGACATCTGGCCGGCTCAGGATGACGCAAATACGCCGAACTGCCGCAGGCCCTCAATCACGCCCCAGGCTGCATGTCCTGTGGCACAAACTATGCCAGACTTCACCTGTGCGAGGCTGACGAGTTCGGCCAGCGCATTGCCTGGCAGGATCCCGCGCACATGCTCCACCTCAAACATGGCCCTGTCGTTGCCCGTGTCGCCGGCCACGAGCACCTCGTCCAGACCGATCTTCAGCTCCCGGCAGAGCCAGGTGAGTGCCTGTCCCTTGTCGGCAATCTCGGGCAGTACGTCGAGGTCGCGCGAACTTGAGTAGACGACACGTGCACGGTGACCCGAACCAGCGAGCAGGCGTTCCAGTTCCAGGATGTCTTGCGCACTCGCGTCGTGGAAGTACCAGCTCGACTTGTAGTCATGCTGGTATTGTGCCGGTTGCCGCCTCAGTTGCTCCAGCATCACCAGTTCGGCCTCGATCAGATCGACGTCGAAACCGTCTGCGATCAGGCGCGTATACTGGTCGGAGAGATGCGGATGGGTGTGGGAATGCACCATCGTGCCGACGCCGCCGATCAGGAAGTCCGCCGCTGGCAGACCCTCTTGCGCAGTGAACTCGAGAATGTCCGCGATCAGCCGACCGCTGTTGTAGACGAGCAGCGGTCGTTCGCCTTGCGGCAAGGCCTGCCACAAACGCGCAAACGCATGCGACCCGTCGCGGTCCCCTGCAAGCGTGCCGTCGAGATCGGACGAGAAGAGGCGTACCGGTTTCAATCTCCGTCGTTCCATGGCTCTGCCCAGTCACTTTCCTCAAGAGCTTGCGCCACCGGACGGCCTTCGACAAGGGCCACGAGCTGTTGGGCGATCCCCGTCCAGGTAAACAGGCTACGCGCCTTGTGGGCACCCATGCGCGACAGCCGCCCGTAAAGACGCGGATGTTTGAACGGCTTCATCATGGTGATGCCAAGATCATACTTGTCGAAGGGATCGGCAAACAGCGCGTGACGGCCGTAGCTGACCGCCCGGAACAACCCGCCATGAATGGTGACGATTGTCGGCGTTCCGCTCGCCATCGCTTCGATCGCCGTCATGCCGAAGGGTTCGTAGCGGCTCGACAACACGAAGAGATCGGCCGCGCGATACATGTCGGGTAGGTCCTCGTCGGGGATGAAGCCGGAGAATTCGACCTTGTCCGTGATGCCGAGATCGGCCACCTGCTGCTTGAGCTGTGCAAGGATCGTCTCTTCCTGGGCATCGAGATTCTCGCCGCCCAGCGCCAGTCTCAGCCGGGCGTCAGGCACGCGTTCAGCCAGCACGGAAAAGCCGTCTATCAGAAGGTCATAGCCCTTGTTGGTCGCGAGCCGTCCCAGTGCGAGGACCGTCTTGCCCTCGAAGCCGAAGCGCTGCCGCACCATCTGGCGCGACGATTCCGACACCGGATAGAAGCGATTGTCGTCATAACCGGGCGGGATCATGTGCACACGGTTGCGCGCCAGTCCATAGTCCTCGGTCAGCATGTCGAGCTGGATCGGTGTGGTCGCGATCACCAGCTGGCAGCTGCGATAGACGATCAGCTCATGCTGGATGCGCTCCTTGAAGTTGAATTCCTGATCGAACTTGTCCGCGCGCTCCGGATAGTCCGTTTCCATCTGTCGCTTCTTCCAGATGCCAAGCGAATGGGGCATGTGGATATGCGGCACGCCGAGCGCTTCCGAGAGCCGTTGCCCGGCGACACCGGCGTCCCAGTAGTGGCTGTTGATGAAGAGATAGGAGAGCCCCTCGCGCTTGATCCAGCGCAGCGCCTTCTCGTTCCACTCGGTCAGGTGGCGGTGCAGGTACTCCTTCGCAATGAAGTCCCTGCCGCCGCAGGGAATGCGCACGACGCGGACGTTTTCGTCGACCATGTCGATTTCCGGCTGGTTCTCGAAACGACGCGTGAAGATGTCGACCTTGTGGCCAAGCTGGGCCAGTTTCTTGGCCAGTTCGAGGACGTAGACCACCTGACCGCCGGTATCGGCGGCTCCGAGAGGCGGCTGCGCAGCCACGTAGCCATGCGTGGAGACGAGCGCAATGCGCGGCGTCTCATGCGGATCCGTCTGAAGTGCCATAATCCCCACTTTCTGAAATTTTGTTCTTGATAAGCGGGAATGAAAACGCATCAAGCCAGGAAATGTTCCAAAATGTGGAGAAAATTTTCATGAAGGCTGGAAAATGTCGCGCATGGAATGGTCTGTCGTTATTGCTTACCCCGCAGGGGCGGACGGCGCCCCGACGATCGCGATGTGCAAGGCACGGGGCCCGTGCGCGCCGAGCAGCAGGGTCTGCTCGATATCGGCAGACCGCGACGGCCCCGTGATCAAGTTCACGGTTCGCGGCATGATGGCACCCTGTGTTGCGCGCAGATTGGCCCAGAGGCTCTCCATGTCGCCGACAATGTCACGAGCCTGGATCACCACAATGTGGTGATCGGGCAGGAAGTTTAGGGTTACGGGATTATCGGGGCCGGAAAGCACGCAGAGCGTCCCCGTTTCCGCGATGCCACCAAAGGCATGGCTGACGGCGACGAGGTCGTTGCCGTCGGAGGCGCCACTCAGGATCTCAAGCGCTCCGGCGCTCTGCCAGGGCAGGTTCACAAGCCTGGTATCGGCACCGATCCGGAAGGTCGCTGGTAGATTGCGCTGCTTGAGATACTCGGCAACGGCGGCCGGTATGCCGGCCGCATCCGCAATCCGTTCGGTGGTCGCATTGTATTTCTCGGCCATGGCAATGAACAGCTCCAAGCGTTCCTCCGCCGGCAGCTGTCCGCGCGTCGGAATGATGCCTTGCGGTCGTTCCGCCAGGCGGGTCGCAACGGTCGCGGCGCGCTCGGCATCTCCGCTCGATGCCTTCAGCGAGGTACGGATCCTGGAAAGAATGGCTTGGCGGCTATCCATGGTTCAGGCCCCCTGTTTCTGGCGTGCGGCCCATTGTTCGGAGAAGGTCCTGCCTTCCGGCGCGGGAAGATCGCGAATGCTCGTCCAGCCCGAGGCGAAGGGCAGGGAGGCTATCCGCCCCCGGCTGCCTCCGATCCGTTTGAGCACGCGCGCACCGATGGACGTTGCGAGCCGGTAGAGTTTTGGCCGTTTTGCGATGAAGGCAAACACCCCGAGGCCGTAGCGCGCCGTGGCCGGGTTCAGGTGCTTTTCGAATTCACGCTCCCGCCAGTGCCGCATCATCTTCGGCAGCGGAATATGCATCGGACAGACGCTTTCGCAACGTCCGCAGAAGGTCGAGGCATTCGGCAGATGGCCTGAAATGTCGACGCCGAAAAGCGATGGCGTCAGCACCGCGCCCATTGGCCCCGGATAGACCGAGCCATAGGCGTGACCGCCGACCGCGTGATAGACCGGACAGTGGTTCATGCAGGCGCCGCAGCGGATGCAGCGCAGCATGTCCTGGAACTCGCTGCCGAGCATGGCGGTTCGGCCATTGTCGAGCAGGATGACGTGATACTCATCCGGCCCATCAGGATCTTCGGCGCGGCGCGGTCCTGTCGAGAAGGTCGTGTAGACCGAAATGTCCTGGCCGGTGGCCGAACGGGCGAGCAGCCGCAGGATCTGCGAACAGTCTGCCAGCGTCGGCACCAGCTTTTCGATCGAGGCGACGACGATATGCACCTTCGGCAGCGATTGTGTGAGGTCGCCATTGCCCTCGTTGGTGACGATGACGGAGGTGCCGGTTTCGGCGATCAGGAAGTTGGCGCCGGTGATCCCGACGTCCGCCTGGAAGTAACGCTTGCGCAGCACCTGACGGGCTTCCGACAGCAGCGTTTCCGGTGCCGTCAGGTCGCGCTTCGGGTCGAGATGCGTATGCACCCGGCGGAAATCCTCTTCCACCTGCTCCTTGTTGAGATGCACGGCCGGCGCGATGATGTGGCTCGGATGTTCGCCGCGGAGCTGGATGATGTATTCGCCGAGATCGGTTTCGACCGGTTCGATCGCATGCTCGGAGAGGAAGTCGTTGAGATTGATCTCCTCGGTAATCATCGACTTACCCTTGGTCACGGTCTTTGCGCCGACCCGCCGACAGATGTCGAGCACCAGCCGGCGCGCATCCTCGGCGCTCTCTGCCCAGTGCACATGGCCGCCGGTCTCCGTCACCTTGCGCTCATAGGCTTCGAGATAAAGGTCGAGATGCGCGAGCGAATGGTTCTTGATCTCGCGGCCCTTGTCGCGCAGGGCGTCGAATTCGGGAAGAGCGGCCACGGCGGCCGCGCGCTTGGCAATGAAACCCTTCTCGACATTGGTCAGTGCCTTCTGCAGCTGGCCGTCGGCCAGCGCTCTGGCGGCATTGTCCTTGAACTGCGGGGCGGTGAATTGCATGCCTTCGTCCTCCCTTGGTGTCCGCTACTTGCCGCTGCCGGCAATCGGCCGCCCGTCGGTCATCCCGGCCAGTACCTCCGCGACATGCCGCACCTCGATGCTGGAGCCCTCCCGCTTCAGCTTGCCGGCCATGTTCATCAGGCATCCCATGTCGCCGGCAAGCAGCACGTCGGCCCCGCTTTCGGCGATCGTTGCCGTTTTCTTCGAAACGATCTTGCCGGAGATGTCAGGATACTTGACGCAGAAGGTGCCGCCGAAGCCGCAACAGACATCTGAACCCGTCATCTCCCTGAGCTCCAGCCCCTCGACAGTCGCCAGCAGCTGACGCGGCTGCCGGGAGATGCCGAGTTCCCGAAGGCCCGAACAGCTGTCGTGATAGGTCACGCGCTTGTCGAGTTGTGCCTGAACGCGTGTCATGCCGCGCACGTCGGTCAGGAAGGAGACGAGCTCGAAGACCTTGTCCGAGAAGCGCCGACAGCGCTCTTCCCAGAATGCGTCACCCTTGAACAGTTCGGGATAATGCATCTTGAGCATGGCGCCGCAGGAACCGGAGGGCACGACGACATAGTCGAAGCCTTCGAACTGCTCGATCACCTGTCTTGCCAGATCGCGCGTGTCCTTGGTGTCGCCGGAATTATAGGCCGGCTGGCCGCAGCAGGTCTGGGCGATCGGCACATGCACCTCGCAACCGGTCTCCTCGATCAGCTTGACCGCCGAAAACCCGACGCTTGGCCGGAAAAGATCGACCAGGCAGGTGGCAAAGAGGCCGACCTTCGGCCGGGAATGGGAATGGCTCACGCTTTTGCCTCCGTCTTGGAAATGCCGGCAGTGCGGTTTCCGCGCCCGCCGTCCCGTCGGATCAGCCGCAGCTTGGCGACCCGTCCCCATTCGTCTGCGCGCGCGCTTTCGTCTGCAGCGCGCATGACGAAATCGATATGCGCCTGCGCGGCGGCCTTGGCGCCCGTCGGGTCGCCGGCAAGGATCGCGTCATGGATCGCCACATGCTGTTCCAGCAGCCGCTCCCGCGCGTTGGGCAGCGAGAAGACGGCCTTTCGATTGAAGAAGATGCCTTCCGACAAAAGCCGGTAGCAGGCCCGCATCGTGTGCAGGAGGATGATGTTGTGTGCGGCTTCACCGACGGCATTGTGGAATTCGACGTCAGCGGCCAGTTCGTCTTCCGGCTCTTGGGTCCCATGCGCCCGCCGCATATCCTCGACGATCCGCGAGAGCAGCGCCTTGTCAGTCTCGGTTGCCCGTTGTGCCGCAAGCTCTGCTGTTAGCCCTTCCAGTTCACGACGATATTCGAGATAGTCGCGCGTTGCCCGCGCATGTCGCGAGATGAGGTCGGTGATCGGCTTGGAAAAGACCTGGCCGATGATGTCGGCGACGAAGGTGCCGCCGCCGTGATGGCTGATCAGCAATCCCCGGCTTTCCAGCTCCTTCAGCGCATCGCGCAGGATCGGGCGGGAGACCTCAAGCGATTGCGAAAGCTCCCGTTCGCCGGGTAGCCGATCTCCGTCGCGCAGAACGCCGTCCAGAATGAGGAGTTCAATCTGCTGGACCACCTCGTCGGCGGTTCGGCTGTGGCTCACACCGGAAAACAGTTTGTCGTCATCATCGGGCATTGGGACCTCCATCCTGCTCACTTAACAAGACCGCCCAGAATTGGTCAAATAATTTGGCCACTTCTGGGCTCTGCGACACACGGTCCCGCCATGCTGTGACGAATGCGCCTTTGCGGTTCACCCATGCCGCTGCTAGCTTGAATGCAGGGCAAGGGAGACGGGCGGCGTGGCAAAGGGTGATTTTGCATTTCCAATGGCGCCGGAACGGGCGCTGGCGCTTGGGGAAATTCATGCGCGACCCTATGCGCTGGTGAAATCCGGCCGCGTCATTTTCCAGCTCGCCTTCATGATGGATGGCGGCTCGGCCGTGCATCATGCGGCCATTTCTGAGCTGTCGCGGGCGAGGGGTGTCGCCCCGCCGGAAAAACAGGGCCGCTATCACGCGCTCTCCTGGGGGCAGGGTACGCTGCGCTGGGAGCGCCATACCGAATTTTCCACCTGGTTCTGGGATGGGCCGCTGCCGGAGACATTCGGCGGCGACGTGCCGATCCATCCCTTCGGCGACGGCTTCATCGCGCCCGGCCCGCTGATCTCTGGCATCCGGCTCGAACTGCGACCAGAAGGCCCGGAGACCGTCGAGGCGCGCAGCGTCTTCGATCCCGCGAGCCTCTGTTACAGCGAATTGAAGAATGGCCAGGCGGCCGTCCTCACCGACTTTCGCCAGGATGGTCACGGCCTGACCCAGATCCTCGTCATCGATCGTGGGATGACGGAAGCCGGTCGAGGCGCCGTCGTCCAGCGCCTGCTCGACATCGAAACCTATCGCACCATGGCCATGCTCGGCCTGCCGCTTGCCCAGACGCTCTCCCCCGAGATCCGCCGCATCGAGGATGGGCTGACTGCTGTCACCCAGCGGATGAAGGCCCATGCCCGCGACGAGTCCGATGAAATGCTTTCCGAGCTCACCCGGCTTGCCGCCGAACTCGAAGCCAACGCTGCCTTGAGCCTTTATCGATTCGGAGCCAGCCGCGCCTATGACGGCATCGTGCGCGAGCGCATCAAGACGCTGGATGAGACACCCGTCCCCGGTCACGAAACGCTCGGCGCCTTCCTGGAAAGGCGCCTGGCGCCTGCCATGCGCACCTGTCAGTCGATCGAAGAGCGCCAGGCAAACCTGTCGCGAAAGCTCTCGCGCGCCACGGCCCTTGTCCGCTCCTGGATCGATGTCGAGCTGGAGCGGCAAAACTCCGACCTGTTGACCGCCATGAACAGCCGCGCCGAAATGCAGCTTCGCCTGCAGCAGACGGTCGAAGGCCTCTCGGTCGCCGCCATCTCCTATTATGTCGTCGGGCTTGTCGGTTATGCTGCAAAGGCCATTCCGCACGATCTCCTGCCACTCGATCCGGCCATCATCACCGGCATCTCGGTACCATTAGCCGTCCTTGGCGTCTGGTGGGTGGTCAGGCGAATCCGCCGCAGCCACGAGCGGGACGATTGATCAGCTCTTGCTGACGCGCCCTGCCGATCGATATAAGATCGCACACAGCGGCAGGTAACAGGCAGAATGGCGAAGCAGACCAAGGCGAAACTCGACAAGAAGGGGCTGTCAGGCCTCGGGCTCGAGAAACTGGTCGATATCCTTCTGGAGGAGGCCGCCGCCAACAAGGCGCTGAAGGCCAGACTGCAGACGGCGCTGGCCGGCGAAACCGGCCCGGATGAAATGGCCCGCCTCATCGACAAGCGCCTCGATGCGATCGACCAGGCAACGACGCGGATCAACAAGGCGCGGGCTCGCGACATGGCCGTCGAGTTTGCCGCCCTTGCGCGAAACATCTTGTCGGAACTCGGCTCGGTCGATCCAAAGGCTGCGGGTGAACGCATCCTGCGCTTCATCGGATTGCGGTTTTCGCTCTCGGCACGTCTTGTCGCCGACAGTGCCCGGCTGTGGAAGGTCTTTGACGATACAGAGCTGGCAGCCCTTGAACTGATCAAGACAGTGGGCGCAGAGGATCAGGCACTCTTGGTCCCGCATATCGAGCGTTTGCGTCTGCGCGATCGCTATGGCGAATTCACGGGCTTCCTGCGCGCGCTGACCGGTGTCGTCTCAGGCCCGACCGCGACGGCGTGGCGCAAGGTGCTGGCAGAGGTCCTGCCCTCCGAACCCCTGAAGCTCGGCGCGTTGGATCTCCTGCAATCGCTTGCCCTGCATCAGGGCGATATCGACGACTTCCTGGCGCTGGAGCGTCAGAAGCCCGACAATCGCCGCGACACGCTGGCTGTGGCCAGCATGTTGTACCAGGCCGGTCGTTTCGAGGATGCGCTCGAATGGGTCCGCGAGCGCCCGCGCGGTATGCGCCTCATCCCGGTCAACGGCGTACTCGCCTCCGTCGGCCCCGATTACGGCGCCCATGAACGCCGCCTGCTGGAAGCCGAAATCCTCGAAAGGCTCAAGCGCCGCGAGGATGCCCAGGAACTGCGCTGGCGCGAGTTTACTGAGACCCTCGATCCATCCGTGCTGAAACTCTATCTGTCGAAGCTCGACGATTTTGCCGAGTTCGATGAACTCGACCGTGCCCTGGCGCTGGCTAGGGAGCACGAGGACATCTACCTCGCGCTCGATTTCTTCCTCGCCTGGCCGCGCCTCGATCTCGCCGCCGCCCATGTGCTGCGCCACCAGCATGATTGGGAGGGCCGCCATTACGACGACCTCGCCCCCGCCGCAGAAGCGCTTGCCGCCAAGGAACCGCTGGCCGCCGTCGTGCTTTACCGGGTGCTGGTCGAGGATATCCTCAGACGCGGCATCGGCATGGCCTATCCCCATGCCGGCCGTTACGTCGGCGAACTCGCCCGCCTCATGCCGAACCTGCCCGAAGGCCATGGCCTCTCCACCCATGCCGCTTTTCTCGCGGAGCTGAGGCGCAATCATTCGAAGAAATATGGCTTCTGGAGTTCGGTGCCGGGCGGGCTGTCGGCGCAGTCCTAACGCTCCCAATAGGGCACCGGCCCATACAACTCCGCCAGATAGTCGATGAACAGCCGCACCTTGGCCGGCAGGAACTGGCGGCTCGGATAAACCGCCGACAGCGCCACATTGCGCGAGCTTTCATACTGCGGCAGCACCTGCACCAGTGTGCCGCTCTTCAGTTCAGCCCCGACATCCCAGGTGGAGCGCAGCGCAATGCCGAGACCGGCGATGACAGCCTCGCGGATCACCTCGCTGGAATTGGTGATCAGCATGCCCTCCGGACGCAGCGTGACCGGCCCGCTCGGACCCTCCAGCCGCCAGGATTCGTGATTATGCGCCGGCAGGCAGCGATGCCTTTTCAGGTCATCAAGCGTTGCGGGCGTCCCGTGTTCGGCGAGATAGGCGGGGGCCGCACAGAGCACGCGACGCACCGGGGCAAGCCGGCGCGCGACCAGCGAGGAATCGTTGAGTTCGGCAATGCGGATCGCGAGATCGAAGCCGCCGCCGACGATGTCGGTAAACTCGTCTGACAGCACCAGATGGATCGCGAGATCCGGATGCGCCTCCATGAAGGGCTTCAGGTGCGGCGCGACATGCATGCGGCCGAACGAGGTCGATGCCGAAATCTTCAGCGTCCCGTTCACCTCCGACGAGCGACCCGAGGCAAAGGCTTCCGCTTCTTCCAGACCGCCCAGCACGGTCAGCACCCGCTCGTGAAACCCCTGGCCTGCCTCCGTCAGCGAGATCTGCCGCGTCGTGCGTTGCAAAAGCCGCGTGCCGAGCTTGTCCTCAAGCCGCTTGATGCGCTTGGAGACAACGGCAGGCGAAAGCCCCAGATCACGCGCCGCCGTAGACATGCTGCCGGCCGCGATCACCCGGACGAAAACTTCGAGATCACCGAGATTGGTCATGAATGGGCACCACTGTTTCCGATTTGGTCATAAGTGCATAGCATTTGCGCTGCTAAAGTCCTAGTGGTAAGAAAATTAGACCAGTTGAGTGCGGCGCATCCTGCGGCTAGGATCTGGGCAAAGAGGGGGAGACACGTCATGAGCGAAGCCATCGCCTTTCTGCCGCCGAGGCCGGACGTCCTGTCGCGCCGGGCCGAAATCCTTGAAGATCTCAAGGAACTCGTTCCACCAGGGCGCCTCGTCGAGGAGCGAAACGCGCTGGTCCCCTTCGAGACCGACGGCTTCATCGCCTATCGCCGCCGCCCGCTCGCCGTCGTTCTGCCGGAAACCACCGCCCAGGTCGCCGCCGTCATGAAATACTGTCATCGCTACGGCATCCCCGTCGTACCCCGTGGTGCTGGCACGTCGCTCTCGGGTGGCGCGATCCCGCAGGAAGATGCCGTCGTGCTCGGGCTCTCCGCCATGACCCGCATCATCGAGGTGGACTACGCCAATCGCTGCGCCACCGTGCAGGCCGGCGTCACCAACCTCGCCATATCCGATGCCGTCGGCGCCGACGGCTATTTCTACGCCCCGGACCCCAGCTCGCAGCTCGCCTGTACCATCGGCGGCAACATCGCCATGAATTCCGGCGGAGCCCACTGTCTGAAATACGGTGTGACCACCAACAACCTGGTCGGCGTGAAAATGGTTCTCGTCGATGGCACGATTGTCGATCTCGGCGGCAAGCATCTCGATGCAGAGGGCTATGACCTGCTCGGCCTCGTCTGTGGCTCCGAGGGTCAGCTCGGCATCGTCACCGAAGCCACCGTTCGCCTGCTCGCCAAGCCCGAAGGCGCGCGCCCGGTCCTCTTCGGCTTCGATAGTGCGGAAGCCGCCGGCTCCTGCGTCGCCGATGTCATCGGTGCTGGCATCATTCCAGTCGCCATCGAGTTCATGGACAAGCCGGCCATCGAAATCTGCGAGGCCTTCGCCAAGGCCGGTTATCCGCTCGATGTCGAGGCGCTGCTGATCGTCGAGGTCGAGGGTTCCGAGGCCGAGATGGACGCCATGCTGGCCTCCATCGTCGAGATCGCCAAACGCCATGGCGTAAAGACCGTGCGCGAAAGCCAGTCGGCAACGGAGGCCGCCCTCATCTGGAAAGGCCGAAAGTCCGCCTTCGGCGCTACGGGGCGCATTGCCGACTATATCTGCATGGATGGCACCGTGCCGCTGAGCCAACTCGCCTACGTGCTGCGCAAGACCTCCGAGATCATCGACCGCTACGGGTTGCGCGTCGCCAATGTCTTCCACGCCGGCGACGGCAACATGCACCCGCTGATCCTCTACAACATCAACGACCCGGAAGACGCCGCCAAGGCCGAAGCGGCCGGCATGGAGATCTTGAAGCTTTGCGTTGATGCTGGCGGCTGCCTCACCGGCGAACATGGCGTTGGTATCGAGAAGCGCGACCTGATGCTGCACCAGTTCACCCAGGTCGACCTTGACCAGCAGATGGCCGTGCGCTCAGCCTTCGACGCAGATTGGATCCTCAACCCCTCCAAGGTCTTTCCGCTGGAGGGGAGGGGATGATGCGTTTGTGTCTAAGTTACCCCCCTCAGTCCTGCCGGACATCTCCCCCACAAGGGGGGAGAGTGGGAACCCGCCAGCGCCCTGCGCTCGGCAAGCATGTAAACTGTGAGATCACTCGCGTTTCAGCGCATGTATTCTTTTGGACCCGAATGGCCGAGCGGCCGCCCCATCCACTCTCCCCCCTTGTGGGGGAGATGCCCGGCAGGGCAGAGGGGGGCGAGCTTGCGCCAATGCATGCTCAAGCCGCCGTAAATGCGAAAGCCACCCCATGCTGACCCCCTCGACCGAGACCGAAGCCGCCGAGCTCATCCGCGAGCACGCCGCCAGCAAAACCCCACTCAAAATCCGTGGCGGCGGCACCCGTGCGGGCTACGGCAATCCCATTGCTGCTGAGGCCACACTCTCCTCCGCCGGCCTCACCGGCATCGTCGAATACAACCCCGCCGAAATGGTGATCACCGCCCGCGCCGGCACGCCTGTTGCAGAGATCGAGGCAGCCCTTGCGAAAAACGGGCAAGGCATGGCCTTCGAACCCATGGACCATCGCGGCGCCATGGGCACCTCGGGCACACCCACCATCGGCGGCCTCTTTGCCGTCAACAGCTCCGGTCCCCGCCGCTTCACCGCAGGCGCTGCCCGCGACCATCTGCTCGGTGTCCGTTTCGTCAACGGCGCAGGCGAAGCGGTAAAGGCAGGCGGCAAGGTGATGAAAAACGTCACCGGTCTTGATCTGGTCAAGCTCCTTGCCGGTTCCTACGGCACGCTGGGCTTCCTCACCGAGGTCACGTTCAAGGTCCTGCCGGTGCCGAAGACGACGACCACAATTGTGGTTTCGGGGCTGGAAGACGAACAGGCGATGAAGGTTCTCGCCTCGGCCCTGTCGCTCTCCGTCGAAGTCTCCGGTGCTGCCCATCTGCCGGATAGCGTGCGCGGCCGCTTCGTCGGC
>CALSAF010000101.1:0-17720 GCA_943372805.1 Rhizobium sp. Q54 | reverse complement strand
AGTGCCGAACGGCGGCGTAGCTCTCCACGGCAAACATCCCCGGCCACCCCCCTTAAAAGGAGCAACCTATCCAATGGCTGGTTTTTAAACCGCCACGCTCAGCAAATCGCTGGCGTTACATTGGCCTGGTTTGTCACCGCCCTCTACAGACGCTATAAACCCTACGATCGCACAAACGTCGCCAGGCATTGCCAGCGCCGAAGAGGGACTTGTCATTCTTGACGGTCCCGCCGGCGTAGCCGTCACATTGACCCCGGAGGCGGCCGTAGGCACTGGAGCAAGTCTGATTGCCGCCGCGGCAGCGGCGCTGACCCAATCGCCTGAAAGTCTGGAGTAAAGCCGCACTGGCAGAAATATGCTGATGCGATCTCGCGGTCCAGCGGCGCGCCAAAGCCTATTATGATCCCGCTTCGGCGAATAGATTTGCTGTGTATCCCACATCTGACGAATTTTGATGGTCAGGCGGTGCTAATTTTTTAACGCAACAACAGCCTTTTGCGCGAAAGATCATTGCGTATCGTAGTCGCGGCGAGCCCAGCTTCACCCATCGCATGGCTGATCTGATCGAGGCCCCTGACTACATCACCTACGGCATAGAGCCCAGCTACGCTTGTACGCTGATGGGCGTCCACGATGATGCAGCCCTCATCGGTAGTTTCTGCGCCGAGCATCACGGCAAGCTCCGAACAAATGACCGATCCAAGGGCAGGATAAACGGTATCGAAGTGAAATATATCTCCGGCCACAGGAACGATTATTGTGTCTCCATCGATTTCTAGAGACGCGGTTGGGCCGTCCTGCACAATAATGCCAGCCTCGTGGAGCCGTGTCTGCTCCACTATGCTTAAGTCATGGTCGCCATCTGCAGCGATTAGGGTGACGTCTTTTGAATACATGCGCAGGAACAGGGCCTCATTATGGCCGTGAGCCTGCGAACCGATAACCCCGATGCGCCTGTCGGTGACCTCGTAGCCATCGCAGATCGGGCAATAGCGAAGCAACCCGCGCGCGAGCGCTTCATCATGAACTTCCGGCGCCATATCGGGCGGATTGTTTACGACGCCGGTAGCAAGGAGGATGCTATGCGTACGCAACGTCTCCTCGCCCATGCGCGCTAAAAAAATATCCCCTTCCCGCTCAATCGTCTCCACTAGCCCCGGACGCACTTTCGCGCCAAACTCGGCTACCTGCTGGCGCATGAGGCGCAACAAATCTTTGCCGGAAATACCCCCAGGATAGCCTGCATGATTGCGTGTACGCGGGATGAGCGACGCTCGACTATTACCGGCGTCGACGATCTCGACGCGCAAATGGAAACGCGCAAGGTAGAGCGCCGCGGTGAGACCGGCAGGTCCAGCACCGATCACCAGGCAATCAAAGATATTGGTGTGGGCGGACATTGGTCAAGCTCCATTGCGCGGCCGATCTCAAGTGCGTGGCAGGCATCGTCTGCCAGTAGGGTCGCAAGATCATTGCGACAAATATTGACGATTTGCCCATCCGCGCCGTCGATCCGCGCGGAAGTCCGGCACCCGCCGGAAAGATGTCAATGAGGCATCCACCGGCATGTCAGCGATATAACCAATGGAGTCTATATGTGCCGCGAATCCCCCCGATGTGCATCGCCTTTGCGCAAGAAAGGGCGGGGTCGCCGGGCAGAAGGGCAACAGGCGCCCCCGATACCGCTTCAGCCTCTTGGTCGTCGTCCGCCAAATAGAGAAAGTCACCTACACGAAAACCCGCAGGAAGCATGAGCACGGGATCTCCAGGTCCGCGAGAAATACTCACGGAGCGTGGTTCCCGCCGGTCTCGGCAGATGCTGCAGGCCAATCTCCTTCGGCAAGAAGCGGCACGCAGTTTCGTGCAACGGCTCGGCGCATCATCTCCAGCGCCGTCCGTAAAGCACTGATCCGCGCTGCGCCACGGCCGATATCGCCGAAATGTCTCTCCGCATGAACCGATTGCCCCCCGCGGCAGGCGGTTGCAAAATGAACCAGGCCCGCCTCCTCACTCTCAGGCGCTGCGCTGGCGTAGCCGGTAATCGCTATGGCGATGTCCGCTAGAGAATGGGAGAGCGCTCCCTCGGCCATGGCGATGGCGACGTCCTGGCTGACAGCGCCGCATTCATCAATTTGATGATGGCGGACGCCGAGCAGTTCGCATTTGGCCTCATCGCTATATACAATGAAACCGCGATCAAAAGCGTGACTCGCGCCTTCGATATCGGTGAGTAGAGACGCCAGGAGTCCGCCGGTACAGCTTTCTGCTGTCGTCAGCTTCAGACCGAGGCGGCATGCTTCTGCAAGAACGTCGGCGGCCGCCTTCTCGATATCGTCGGGCAAGATTGGCGACAGCGTCTCTGCATCTTGACCATCCGGCCGCCCCACATCAATATCAGTCATTCTTGCGCTCAAGCTCTCGGCTGGCGCGACCCACGGCGTCCTGAGCGGCTCGGCTATCATCCTGCTCGCCCTTGCGCGTCATGGCGGCAGGATCATAATTCGAAGGGATTGCCCCGCCGCTGATCGGATCACGGTCGGGTTCGCGGTCAAGAGTGTCGCTTGGTTGGCGCGCTGCGCCTTCAGGCTGGTTCTCCGTCGATAGATTGGGATTGCGCGTTCGTCGGGTCGGCATATCCCTTTTTGTACGATGGGCATTTGTCATGATGCACTCCTGCTTCAGGGCGTCGGGGATTCCGCACGCTCATGTCCATTCGAATGCGACGAACGGTCACCGCGATAGAAGGAGGACGCGCGCAACCGTTGATGGCCGCATTTGCGACGCAATGTGCTCCAGCCATGAAGTTCAATCATCCCGCCCTTCCATGTCAGCATTCCTGCTTGGCGTGCCGACTGGAGCACGCGGTTCACATGGACAGGCGTAAGGCCAACCGCATCTGCTAACATTTCCTGCGTGACGGGAATGGCAAATTTTCCAGCTTGTGCAAGGCCGGCCATCTCATGACGCTCCAGCAATTCAAGGAGGACATCCGCGACCCTCTCCTGGGCAGTAAGCCGACCAAGCCGCGACACCTGCCCGTAAAGAAAGGATTTTTCTATATATCGGCTGGTCGTGTAGGCTGCAGCCAAGCTTGGAGAGACGTCGGGGTCGGGACCATCACAAATAACAAGGTCCGTAACTGCGGTAAGATTGGCCACAGCCAATTGATCTGCCGCCTGCGTAAAGATGAGATCGCCAGGTAAAAGAAAATTGATGATCTGACGCCGCCCGTCTTCCATCACGCGCGTGCGGGCTGCCCACCCGTTCAAAATGAGCGTAACGCGCGGTGCGACCTCTCCTTCAGTCTGAAATTCAGTTCTCGCTGAAACCGTCCTTGCCCTGGCCACAGCTGCATTCAGGGCGGACATGGCGGTTTGGTCAAGGGGGGCGAGCGCATTCAACCGCACGAAAGCGCCGTGTATGATGTCGCTTGCTGCAGGTGCGGCGCCGTTCATGCGCCCCTCCTCTCAAGCAGGCCCTCAATTATCTGGACGACCTGCGTCACGCAGAAAGGTTTCGAGATACGCGGTATGTTCCGATATTCTTCCGGCATCGACCAACCATCATAGCCGGTCAGAAATATGTACGGCGTATTGCGGTCCGCGAGACTGTCCGCCAGTGGATAGGAGTTGCTACCGGCTAGATTGACGTCCAGAATTGCAACGTCCACGTTTCCACTCTCTGCCAGACGCAAGCCGCCGACCAAGTCGCCAACCGGGCCGATGATGTGAGCGCCCTCGGCCGCAAGAGCCTTCTTTAAGTCGGACGCGATGAAATATTCGTCCTCGACGATCAGGATATTTTTGTTTTCCAACACGTCCTTCATGACAGGTGCTCCGATAAAGGCTGCTTCCTTCGGTTCCCGTCAGGTAAAGGCACGATGATCGAACATTGGACGCCTCCTGGGAGGAATTCGAGGCGGGCTGATCCACCTAACCGATAGGGAATGGCCTCCTCGATCAGTTCACGTCCAAAGCCTTCATGGCGGGGCGCCATATCTATGGCCGGCACCCCTTCCTCCCTCCAAAGAAAAGACAGCATTGGCGCTGCGTGACCGTTGCGTTCGATCTGCCACGTCACCGACAGCTTTCCAGTCTCGACCTTGAACGCTCCATATTTAACGGCATTTGTCGTCAGTTCATGGATTGCCAGGCCCATGGTCTCGAACATATCGGACGGTAGTCGCACATCCGGGCCGTTGATCTCGAGATTGGGTCCTTCCTGAACGCCGACGCTGACCAGCTCGTCGCGTAGGAGGTTCTCGAAATCGGCGGTTCCGTCCGCGCTCTGCGTGACGATCACCTGCACGCGGGCCAGCGCGTCGAGCCGACCTCTGAAATGATCGGCGATCTCCTCAAAATCTGTTCCGGTCTCGACGCTTCGCGAGAATATCGATCGCACGACCGTAAGAATGTTACGCACACGGTGCTGTAATTCGGCCACCACCAGATTGAGTTGCTTGCCGCGCTCTTCCAGCGCCGCTTCGGCTAGCATGCGTCGGGTCGTATCGACGATCGTGACCAGAACACCGGCTACGGAACCGTCCGCCTCTATAATCGGGCTGTAGGTCAGGCTGAGCCAAATGTTCTGTCGAACGCCATGGCGAACCAAAGGATACAGGCCGTTTTCGATCGTGACGGTTTCGCCCGCAAAGACGCGCCCATAAATCGGCTCGTTGATGTGCCAGACTTCCGGCCAGCAAATCTGATTGGATATGCCAAGGCCTGAAGGGTGCTTATCGACCATGAGGTCAGCGTAACCATCATTGTAAATCTGAAGCAGATCCCGGCCCCATAAAATGATCATGGGAAAGCCATGGCTGAGCAACATTTCTACCGCTGAACGCAAGAGCGCAGGCCAATGACCAGCGGGCCCAAGACTGGTCTCGGACCAGTCGCGTTCGCGTATATATCTCGCCATGTCTGCCCTAGAAAATGGCCAGTTTTCATTTGCCGCAGTTGCCATGCCTCGTCCCATTCGAGCGTACGCCCTGTACAACGCATCATATTGCCTAAACGGCGCGGATATTTGCAAAAAGGCTGCGTCCCACCGGCTGGAAGGTTCTTCCCTGACGAAGGAACGCCGGCCTGACCCAGCGACGAGGTGCCTGTTCGCCCTCATGGCTTGGACTGCGCGTCCTCATTGTCGAACTGATGCGGCTTGGCATGACCATGTCCGCGCAGATAGCGCGCATCGATATCGGCGATTAGCTGTTCCGCGTCCTCTCCCGCTTTGAAGCGGATAAGCGCATCGATCTTTGCCTCGAGGCGATCGTCATTCTCCTTCGACGCCGGCGAGCCCACATAAAGAAAATAGGCCAGCCCCACCACCTGCCAGAGAAGCTGGAGAAATTCGGACTGCCAGTTTTCGAATGTGTCTCGTCCCATTTCAACCAGATAGGGTGATAATGCGACTTGCTCACCATGGCTCTGGGCGTCGTTCACATAGGCATACCAGCCGAATATCCAGTGACCGGCGATCGACAGCGCGAAGAAGGCAATGGTGATCCACGCATAGGCATATTTCTTTCCAAAGCTCATCTCGGATCCGTTTCGTCGGTTGGCGGAACGTAAGTTCCCTATCCATTTCCCCCTTACAGGAACGTCTGCAGCGCTGTTCGACGATCGCGAAAGCTACATAAAGCTGATCCATGTGAATCTTGGTCCCGGAGTTGCGTACTCCGCGCAGATCAGGCCTCAATGTGACGGACCGTTCGTTAAACTGGGTTATCTAGCACGCGCTTTTGCCGGACACGTTTTCAGGGTCGCGTGCTTTCTCTCGCAAGCGATCAAGGAGCCGTCATGAGTTTTCGAAAGAACCGGGCACAATTGCTGGTTGGCGTGTCGATCATGGCGACCGGCCTATTGCTGGCACTCGTGATCCTCATTTCGCAGGTGGTCGGGATGCTTCCAACCCCAGCTCTTGTCATTGTCGCATTGGCATTGGGGAGCGTTGCAGGACCCTTAATTGCTCTGCTTTCTTCAGTCCGCCACGTGCCAGACAAGAGCGGTCCCACTCAGGCGCTCTGAAACGAAATATCCCAATTGCCTTCCCCCCGTCTCACAGGAGAGCCCTACCATGTTCATGCATAATAAAAGGCTGCAATATACCGTACGGGTTGCCGAGCCCAATCCTGCACTGGCGTCGCTGCTGCTCGAACAATTTGGCGGGCCAGATGGCGAACTTGCAGCAGCCATGCGCTATTTCACGCAAGGTCTGGCCGAGGACGATCCCGGCCGAAAGGACATGCTGCTCGATATCGCCACAGAGGAACTGAGCCACCTCGAGGTGATCGGATCGATTGTCGCCATGCTGAACAAGGGCGCCAAGAGCAATCTCTCAGAAGCCTCGATGGAAGAAGCCGACCTCTACCTTTCGCTCAACGCAGGCGGCAACAGCCACACCCAATCGCTTCTTTATGGCGGCGGCCCCTCGCTTACCAACAGTTCAGGCGTGCCCTGGACGGCGGCCTATATCGACAGCAGAGGCGATCCCACATGCGACCTGCGCTCCAATATTGCAGCCGAAAGCCGTGCAAAGATCGTCTATGAGCGGCTAATCAATATTTCCGACGATCCGGGAATCAAGGACGCGCTGGGCTTCCTGATGACGCGCGAGATCGCGCATCAGAAAAGCTTCGAGAAAGCGCTCTATTCGATCAAGGACAATTTTCCGCCCGGAAAGCTGCCGGGCCTCACCCCTTACGCCAGCCTCTATGTCAACGCGTCGCAGGGCGAAGGGGACACAAGTGGTCCGTGGAATGACGGCGAGCAGTGGGATCGCCTCGAGGATGTTGAGGGCAATATTCCACTGGATGGTGGTGACGGGCAAGCGTCCGTCTCCCTGGGCGACCAGCAGATGGCCGACTATGCCGCCATGACCGGACGTCTCCAAAGTGACCCTACGCTAAGTCCCGTCACCGGAGCCGACCTGGGTGCAGGACCAGGTGCCGGCAAGCTCAGCGACGAGGATCTCGGCGGCGCGGCGGACATGGCCGATGCGAAAGCGCAGGCCCAGGCCAAAAGCCCGCTCTGATCCATCTTCGAGGAGGAAAGCACATGAACGAAGATACCGTCCGCCATATGTTTATCGTCGGCCTGCGAGATGCACATGCCGTCGAGCACCAGGCACTGGGCATCATGGACCGACAGATCGAACATCTCGCACAATATGCCGAGGTCGAAGCTCGACTTCGCATCCACAGGGGGGAAACCGAACGCCAGATCGAAAGGCTGGAATCGATATTGGACAACTTTGGGGAAAGTCCCTCGGCGCTGAAAGATGCAGCGTTGAAGCTGGGCGGCAGCGTCGCAGCCCTCTCTCATGCGCTCGCGCCCGACGAGATCATCAAGAACAGCCTCGCCAACTATGCTTTCGAAAATTACGAGGCGGCTGCCTACAAGGCGCTGATCGCCATGGCCAAGACAGGGGGCTTTGAAGCAGCGATCCCCAAATTAGAGGAAAGCCTCCGCGAGGAGCTTGCGATGGTAGCCTTCCTGGACGAAACCTTGCCGCTCATTGTCGAGAAGTTTCTTGCTCTGCGCAGTGAAGGGGAGCAGGCCAGCCATTGACTGGGGGCCAATCGCAAATCCTTGCAGGAACGATCGCAAGTCTTCTGGCGGGCGGAGCCACTGCGCTCGGCGGTCTTCCCATCCTCGGAATAGGCCGCAGCGCTACCCGCTATCAGGCAAGCATGCTGGGATTTGCGGCGGGCGTCATGCTCGCCGCGTCCTTTTTTTCTCTTATCGTGCCAGCCATCGACATCTTAAACCGACAAGGCGCCGGGTCATGGTCGGCAGCCATAACGGTCGCTGGCGTGGTGCTAACGGGCGGCATATTCATGATGCTGATTGGTCGCTATTCGATAGAGAGCTTCACGCATGGGGCTGAAGTCGATCGTGTCGGGCACCGGATCTGGATGCTCGTCGTCGCGATCACGCTGCATAATGCGCCTGAAGGTCTGGCCGTAGGCGTGAGCTATGCGCGGGACGCGGGCGGACAGGGCTTCGCTACCGCTCTTGGTATCGGCATCCAGAATATCCCCGAGGGACTGGCTGTGGCAAGTGTGCTGGCGATGCGGTACCGGCCCCTGGTCGCCTTTATTGGTGCGCTTCTGTCGGGACTGGTCGAACCTGTCTTTGGCTTCCTTGGCGCGCTCCTGGTCCATGAGTTCGTCCTGGTGCTGCCGCTCGCTCTATGCCTGGCGGCAGGTGCGATGCTAAGTGTCGTGATGGAGCAGATCGCGCCTGAACTGGCTGACGAAGGCCAGCAAGCGCACGCAGCATTGCTGGCCGGCCTTGCCGTCATGCTCTGTCTCGATATCGCCCTGGGCTGAAGACCTTACGAGACATTCAATGGTTGTTGCGGTCCTGATTGAGGTAGGCAGCTACCGCAGCATACCCATGACCGACCGCTTCCACTGCCTGCTCAAGTTCGTCTCGACTGGCTCCAAAATGACTCCGCCAATAGTCCGTTTCATCGGAGCGATCGATACAGACATATTTGCTGTCGGCCGGGATGGCCGCAGGATCAAGGTCGGATCCGCCCTCATGCGTGCCCATCGATCAACTGCCCGGCTCGACATTGACGGGGGGCGCCAGCGGGTTGCCGTTGTCGCCCTTGTCCATGTCATCCTTCTTCTTCTTCTCGTTCTTATCATCCTTGCGCGCTGAGGATGGCTTGAGGTCGCGATCATTCGGTGCGTGCTTTTCCGAAGCCATGAAACCTTCCTTTCCTGTTCAAGCTGAAGAAAGAAGGCAGCACTCTGGCCTAGGTTCCGGACAACAGAACGTGGCGCTAATCTACTTTGCTATCGCCGCATCGAAGGGGCCGATCGGAACAATGCGGCTATCCATCGCAATATCGAGGCCTTCCCAACATACATCAGTGCGCTCTCATATAGATCATCCACAAAGGCCCTGTCGGGGAACAGGGGAATATCATGTCTGTTCAATTCGAGACCGCGCGCCCGGTAGCTTTATTTAAGCCGCACCAGATCATCCGAAAGGAGCAAGGGGCGTTATTCCGGATCCAGGAGGGGTGGGCCTGCCATTACGCCTTGCTGCCGGACGGACGTCGACAGATCATCACTCTGTATCTGCCAGGGGATATCTGCGACCCGCGCTGGGTGACAGGATCGGATGAGCCCGAGGAGGTTCTGACGCTTACCGCCATAAAAGCGTCGCCCCTGTCCAACCGGCTGATCGATGGCGATGATGCCGAAAGGCGTGAATTCTGGCGAGCGTTGTCCGTTATCGAGAGGCGCCAGCGCCGCTGGCTCCTGACTTTGGGCCGTCGTTCCGCAGGTGAGCGAATAGCCTATCTGTTTCTCGAAATTTATGAGCGGATGCGTCGCGCCGGTTTCGCATATGGCCAGCAATGCGCTTTCAACCTCACCCAGACCGAAATTGCCGACCTGGCCGGTCTTACATCCGTGCATGTGAACCGGACCATTCAGGGCATGCGTACCCGCGGCCAGATTGAGCTTGATGGACGATGGCTTCGGATCCCCGACCCGGATTTGCTGCGCCAAGTCGCTGCTTTTCACGCGGATGAGGTGGTCGAATAACCCGTTCCACACCGTTCCAACAGCGTGACTGAAACCGCAAACTGAGACCTTCTGCAGCAAGCGTCCTCATAAAGCGGCATAGGCCTAACATATGTGACTCCACCTCCGCAGCAACCTGGCCGGATCGAGCATTGTCTTGATGCCGCGCCTATGTGCGCTGGATTTGCGAGGAGGCCAGGACCGATGACGCGGAAAACCGAACATGCCGAGCAGGATCCCGCAGAGGGCACCGACGATCGGCCTCCGCTTGGTCCCGGCAGCCCCCGAAGTGTGGAGCGACCCATCAGGGCGCGCAATGACGAAGCACCCGACAATGCTCACCCAAGCCCATCGAAACGCGGCTGAGCATCTTTTCACCCTATCAGAAAAGGATTTCATCATGGCTGACAAGACACTCGACGACCTTTTCCACGATACGCTTCGCGATATCTTCTATGCGGAGAAGAAGATCCTCAAAGGCCTTACCAAGATGGCCCGCGCGGCGCAGTTGCCCGAACTCAAGGCGGCTTTCGAAAAACATTATGATGAGACCGAAGGACAAGTTGAGCGGCTGGAAAAGGTTTTCGACATCATCGGCAAGCGCGCCCGCGGCAAGACCTGTCCGGCGATCGATGGCATATTAGAGGAAGGCGACGAAATCGCCTCTGACTATAAGGGCACCTCCGCGCTTGACGCCGGGCTGGTGTCCGCGGCCCAGGCCGTCGAACATTATGAGATCGCGCGGTACGGCACGTTGCGTCGCTGGGCGCAGATGCTGGGCCTGACCGACGCAGTGTCCCTGCTTGAAGCGACGCTTGCGGAAGAGAGCGCCACTGATGAAGCGCTCAGTGCGCTTGCGGAGCAGATGGCGAATGAGAAGGCCGCTGACGCTGCGGCCTGATCAGTCCGGCCGGACGCTTGTGGCGTCCGGCCGTAGTTTCTGAAGTCCGCTGCTAACCCGCCATGTTGTCCACACCACATCGGACGACCTGGTCGAGCAAGGCATATTTCCGGAGATCCACGTCATGAAGCCTGTGCAATTGAGCCAGGGACTCGGCATTTTTTCCATAGGCCTTGGAGCGGCGGAGCTCTTTGCTACCAGGCGCATCGCCAACCTTCTTGGACAGAATGATCGGCCAGTCCGAGCCGTGCTCCGCGTCTTCGGCGTTCGTGAGGTCGTCGCCGGCGCCGCTCTGCTGGCAGCTCCCGCGCATTCCGCCCGGATGTGGAACCGCGTGTTGGGGGATGCGCTTGATCTGGGCGCCTTGGGCCTGGCTATGATCAGGTCGCCAAAGCGGCCTGCGCTGTGGGGCGCTGTCGCTTTTGTCGGGGGCGCAGCCATAATTGATATCTGGGTAGCGCGCCAGCTGGACGAGCAGGCGGGCGCACTGCTTCCAGCATCCGGCAACGCCTTTTCAGCGCAAACCGATCGAGGCCCGTCGACTTCGGGCAAGAGTGGCCATCCCACTACAATCGAACCTGAGGATATGCCTCTCGTCGAGGCGCCTGAGGTAAACCCGCGACCGCCTCATGGTTAGCAGATGATAGTTCAGTGCAAGCGAGGCCTAAGCCGGGCAAGATGACTTACACAGATTAGTGGCGCGCCGCTTTTGAGCGTTTCGGCCAGAAGCGGTGGAACGGCCTGGAAGCGCCGTGGTTGACCACAGCATCCAGACAAGGAGATAGACGTGGACGACAGCAGGACGTCGGCGCGTGATGACGCGCCGCTGAGCACATCCAAGCATGCCGACAGGATCGAGGATGCGACCCTCTCCCTCGTGGAGGCCAAGGGTGATAGCCTGTCGGGCAAGACCGTCACCATCAATCGGACGCGCCAGGAGCTATATGACTACTGGCGCGCGCTCGAAAATCTTCCGACCTTCATGGAAAATGTCGAACGGATCGAGGCTCTGGGCGAAAACCGCTATCATTGGGTGGTGAAGGCGCCTGCTGGCACGACGGTCGAATGGGTCGCTGCGATCACGCAGGACATACCCGGCGAAGTCATAGCCTGGGCTTCGGAAGATGGTGCGGACGTGCCCAATAGTGGTCGCATCGATTTCCGCGACGCGCCCGGCGACCGTGGCACCTGGGTGACGGCGACCATTCTTTATGATCCGCCGGGCGGCATCATCGGCAAGCTGGTCGCGAAGCTCTTCCAGCGCGAACCCGCAATCCAGGCCCGACGCGACCTGCGCCGGTTCAAGCAACTGATGGAAACCGGCGAGATCGCGACCGGCACCCGCACCCAAGCACAATTTGCCGAGGAGATGGACTGATGCGCGCTTTGACATGGCACGGGAAGCACGACGTTCGCGTCGACACGGTAGACGATCCGGAAATCCTCAATCCACGCGACGCGATCATCAAGATCACTTCGACTGCCATCTGCGGATCGGACCTCCATCTTTACGACGGCTATATTCCAACGATGCAGGCCGGCGACATTTTGGGTCATGAGTTCATGGGCGAGGTCGTCGAAACCGGCCCCAAATCGACGCTGATAAAAGGTCAGCGGGTCGTGGTGCCGTTTACTATCGCCTGCGGTTCCTGCTTCCATTGCACCAAGCATCAATATTCGGCCTGCGACAATGGGCTGCCTGCCGACAATCAGGATATTGCCCAGGCCGCCTATGGTCAGCCCATGTCCGGCTTGTTTGGCTACAGTCACATGACCGGCGGCTATGCCGGGGGCCAGGCGGAATATGTGCGCGTCCCCTTTTCTGACGTCGGGCCGATCGTGATCCCGAACGGCATTGAGGACGATAAAGTGCTGTTCCTGTCCGACATCCTGCCAACCGGCTGGATGGCAGCCGAGAATGCGCAGATCGAGCCCGGCGATACGGTCGCGGTCTGGGGTTGCGGCCCGGTCGGCCTGTTTGCCGTGCAATCCGCGTTCCTGATGGGCGCGGAGCGCGTCATCGCCATCGACCATTTCCCGCATCGGCTGGAGCTGGCGCGTAAATTTGGCGCTGAAACCATCAATTTCGAAGAATCCAAAACCTATGATGCGCTGATGGAAATGACCGGCGGCATCGGTCCTGACGCCTGTATCGATTCTGTCGGTCTCGAGGCGCATGGCTTCTTTGCCGACAATGTCTGGGACCAGATCAAGGTATCCACCTTCACCGGCACCGACCGCACCCATTCGATCCGCCAGGCGATCCTTGCATGCCGCAAGGGCGGACGTGTTTCGATGCCGGCGGTCTATGGCGGCTTCGCCGATAAATTTCCGCTGGGTGCTTTCATGGAGAAGGGGCTGACGCTCAAGACCGGTCAGACCCATGTGCAGCATTATATGCCTGCGCTCCTGAACGCGATCATGGAAGAGAAGATCGATACGACCTTCCTGATCAGCCACCGCATGCCGCTCGAGCAGGCGGCCGAGGGCTACAAGCTGTTCCACGACAAGCAGAATGAAGTGACGAAGATCGTCCTGAAACCGGGTATGGACCTAGCGCAGGCGGCATGAGGAGATAGAAGATGTCATACAGCAAATTCTTCACCATAAGCATAGTGCCAGCGCTGTTGCTTACGGCCTGCGACGACAAGCCGGGCGCTGCCCGGGCCGGCGATCCCGCCACGTCGAATGCCGCTGCATCGGACAGCGCGATGGCGCCGGCAACATCGACGCCTACCGTCTCACCGCAAAGCGCTCCCGATTATCTGACGCTGGCCGGCGCAGGCGACCTGTTCGAGATTGAATCGTCGAAAGCCGTCCTTGAAAAAACGCGAAATTTCAAGATCCGCGGCTTCGCCCAAATGATGGTAAAACAGCATCAAGGCTCGACCGCAAAGCTGAAGGCTGCGGCGTCGCAGGCGAAGCTCACAGTCCAGCCGCCTATGTTGATGCCGGATCAGCAGTCCATGCTCGACCGCATCAAGGCAGCATCTGCCGACAGTGTGGATGCAGCATATCTCGCTGCTCAGAAGAGTGCGCATCAGGAGGCGCTGGCGCTGCATCAAGGCTATGCCGCTTCCGGCGAAGTTGCTCCGTTGAAGCAGGCGGCTTCCGAAATTGTCCCGGTAGTTCGCAGCCATGTCGAAATACTCGGCAAGCTGGGGTCGTAAGGAAAATTCTTTTGGCAAAATTCGCAATCATCACTGGCGCATCAACTGGCATTGGCTTCGAGCTTGCGCATCTCGCTGCGCAGGACGACTACGATCTACTCGTAGTGGCGAACGAATCGCTGATCGATGCAGCCGCCACCGATTTCCTTCGTCATGGCGTCAATGTACAATCACTTGAGGCTGACCTGTCCACCTTGGAGGGCGTGGACCGACTGCTGGACGCGGCGGGTGGTCGGCAGATTGATCTGCTCTGCGCTAATGCCGGCAAGGGGCTGGGCCATGGCTTTCTGGAGCAGGAGGTGGCTGAATGGCGCCGAGTGATCGACACCAACATCACAGGCACCCTCTATCTGCTGCAGAAAGTCCTCAAACCCATGGTCGCGCGCGATGACGGCAAGGTGCTGATAACCGGGTCGATTGCGGGTTTCATCCCCGGCAGCTTCCAGGCGGTCTATAATGGTTCGAAGGCGTTCATAGACAGTTTCGCCGACGCAATCCGCAATGAGATCAAGGAAGCCAAAGGCGTCACGGTCACAACCTTGATGCCCGGTCCTACGGAGACCGAGTTTTTCGACCGGGCGCAGATGCTCGACACCAGCGTCGGGAGTCAGAAAAAGGACGATGCGCTCAGGGTCGCCAAGGATGGTTGGGATGCTCTGCTGGCGGGCAAGGCGCATATCGTATCCGGCTGGAAGAACAAGCTCCAGGCGGCCGCTGCACATGTGACGCCCGCTGCCGTGCTCGCCGAGCAGCATCGCGCGATGGCCGAACCTGGATCTGGAGAAAAGCAATGAGCGACAAGACAGACCCCCGCGAAGATTCAGAGACGCCGCGCGGTCCGGGCGGCGATACCCTGCCCGGTCGTGAGAAGGCAGATCCGCGGACTGGCGGCGCCCAGCCGCAGGAGGATGTCGAGGATCGGCCTAATGTCGGTACCGTGACGCCCGAAGATTATCCCAAGAAGGACCGGGACGACTCACGGCCTTGAGGAGGTATCTATGCAACCCGGCTCCTATCGTCGGCCCATCCCGTACAAAATCGGCGTCGTGCAATCATGAGGATGCGCAAGCAGGCTTACGAAGATAGTGCGGGGTTGCGCAAACTCAACGGCTCCTCGCTGCACGATTCCACGATAGCGGGCCTGCCCGCTTGAAGTCGTTTCTCAAGCCACTTGGCGAACAGGTGATGGTCATCACTGGCGCGAGTTCCGGCATCGGCCTGCTCATTGCGCATAGCGCAGCGAGCCATGGGGCGAAGGTCTTTCTGATTGCGCGCAATGGCGAGGCCCTGGCTAGGATTGTTCACGATATTGGTGCGCGCGGCGGCATTGCGGCCTTCTCTGTCGCCGATGTGGGCGACGCATGTGCGATCGATGCCGCGGCTGATCGAGCCGTCGAGTGCTTCGGTCGTATCGACTCTTGGATCAACAATGCCGGTGTAGCGATTTACGCTCCGCTTCTTGATACACCGGACGACGAGCATGCGAGGCTCTTCTCTACCAATTATTTCGGGACGGTTCATGGCTGCCGGGCTGCGGTCCGGCATATGCGGGCGACCGGTGGCGCGCTGATCACGGTGGCATCGATAGCATCCGATATGGCTTCCCCGATATTGGGCGCCTACGCCGCTTCCAAACATGCGGTAAAGGCCTATGTCCGGTCGCTGCGTATCGAATTGCGCGCGCAAGGCGCGCCCATTGCCGTCACATTGATCAAGCCGTCAGGAATGGCGACGCCAATCGGCATGCATGCTGCTAATCATCTGGATGGCGAAGCGCTCGTCCCGCCGCCGGCCTATGATCCGCAGCTGGTCGCCGATACCGTGCTGTTCTGCGCGCAGCATTACCGGCGCGAGGTAACGGTAGGCGGGATTGGCCGCGCTCAGGCCCTTTTGGCGAGCCATTGTCCGACACTGTTCGAACGGCTGGCGCCGTTGGTCATCCCGCTGCTGTCAACAAAAAAACGACCCAGGACGATGCTCCATGCGCTGGAGGTACCTCAATCGGATGGACATGCCCGATCGCCGCACGAAACAGGTCTGGCTGCAAGCCCTTATACCTCTCTTATATTACGCCCACGTCTAGGCGCCCTGCTCGGCCTTACTCTGTCCGGCGTTGCTTTGGCGCTTTTCCAGGCAGTTCGTCGCTCTTGACATCTTTGACCGGAACCTCAGTGCAGCATTCGGCGCAATGTGGGCACCAGCCTTCGGACGAGGTCGGGCTTCGAAATCAGGGGCGCGGCAGGATGGGCATGGACGGCTCGATGATCGAATGCCCCTGCACAGAAAACATAGGGGATGTCATAGAGATCGAGGTCGTCTGCCAGAAGACCGGAATCGCCTCGCCCCAGACGCACGTCGAGCACCGCTCCTACAGGCATCTCATCCGCCACTGCGGCGATACCGTCGGCCAGAGTGGCGTGGGGACCATCAACGACATAATGCGCGTCTTCCAGGAGTTCAGCGATCATTGCTCCAACTGCCGGATCGTCCTCGACCAGCAGAATTCTGCGGTCGCCGCTATATTCATCGGTCATGTAGCTTACTCAAGTCCAAAATGGCCGCGATAGCGCTCGAAACAGCGGGCGCCGCATCGCAAGCGAATTAACGCGCCTTCGGCCATAGCCGTAGCGCGCCGGGGATCTTCTGCAACCAGTGGCCGTATTGCCTCGTCGTTCCAGTCTCGGCTATGCTTCACGTCGAGAACGGCGTGAAGGTCGAAATAGCGCCGCTCGCTGCCAGACAATCCGATCCTCCGCAGACCGCGGGCTGTATGGGCTGAGCGGTCCGGCGCAGTCAGTTCAATAACACCCAGCGCTCCGACACTGTGCCAGGCATAGGCACGCAAAGACGCCATCGCTGTCATGGCGTTTGCCAAAGCCAGGCTTTCCCACACTGTATTTTCGATGCGTGTATCGAGGTCAAGGATGTCGACCAGTTGCCCAAGCATGGGTCCATGCATGCCCTTGGGATTACCTCGTCCCATCTCGTCCCAATAATTGCGTGCCAATTCCAGCTTAGCGCGCGCGGGCAGCTTCACCTGCGTCAGCGCAACGAGATCGTCGAACCCCGCCTCCCCGGCTGTCTCCTGGGACAGGAACCAGCGCAACTCGTCTCGGCTCGCCTCATCAGCAAGCCAGGGGAAAAGGCGATCCTGTTGCCCGGGTCCGATAGCCTTTAGCTGTTCGAACCAATCAATAAACCCGTCGGCATCGGTCGGTGCCTCGGCGGCTTCCTCGATCACCTCTTCCCGCAATTCCTCCAGAAAGGCATGCTGTAATCGCTGCATGGCAATATCGTCGCCGAATGAAGCGGGAGACATATTCTGAGGAAATGCCGGTGCCAGCCGTCGCCTGTTCCAATAACTGAGTTCTTCCTGAAAAGGCTGATCAAGAAACTGCGGGATGTGATGTTTAAGCTGTGTCGCCACGGGGGTGCCTTCCGATAGATATATCTAGAAAGCCGAAGGCCTCATAACCGTTCCAGAAAATCCCACTGATCAAGATCAACCCTCATAGTATCGCCACTGACCTGCCCCCATATTTCTCAGTCGACCCGCATCTCGGCTAACGTGGTGGGTTCGTCGCCCAATAAAGGTGACAGGGTGGAATGTTCCACCATTCATAGTTCCGCCGGAGCAACACGAGATGGCGTTCAATTAGCGGCCGGATGACAGTGCGCATCTGATAGGCAGCGAACATGCCGGACGGCGCAAGTGCAGACGCAGTCTCGGCCATGATCGCCTCGGCCTCACCTGGTTTAAGAGTCGAGAAGGGCAGCCCGCTCAGGATCAAATCCGCCTCATCCAGATTACGCTCCGCCAGATGCCGTGCCACATCGCCCGCCGACCCTTTGACAACGATCAGCCGTGGATCGGCGATTGCCGAACGCAGCTTTTTGACAAATTCCTCGCCAGTATCGATCGCAAGAAGTCTTGCGCCGGGACGCATCCGCTCGAGCATGGCAAAGGTGAACCGGCCGCTCCCCGGACCATATTCGACGGCGATTGCGCGGCGACAACTACGATGGCCGGTTGAGCGGCGACTATGATGGCCGGTAGGATCGGTTGTCTGGTCTGATCGTAGGGAGGGGCGCAGCCCCGACC
>CALSAF010000100.1:0-17819 GCA_943372805.1 Rhizobium sp. Q54 | reverse complement strand
GGTTGTTGGGGTCTCGGCTACGGGCTTCGGGCTACGCCCTCCGCCCTTCACCGACACCCCAACAACCGATTCTCATCTTGATTGTCGCTACGCTCGCATCCTGTCAGTCGCCGCGCAGATATCTGGTTATCTGGCGCTTCCTCGACCTGGGCAGCCATATCCTTCAGATACTGCATCTGACGCTGCAGTCCGGCGATCTTTTCCCGGATTTTGTCGGTCCGCACCTCAGGCACATCGCTGTCTTCGCGATCGGCGCGGTCCAGGGCGACCAGATAGCGGTCGATGCTCGCCTCGACCTGCTCGATCCGCTTGGCCGCCTTATGTGCCGTGAAGTTGCGATCCCGGTTATTTACCGCTTTGAACTTGCTGCCATCCACCGCCACCATGGCGCCGATGAACAGGCCCATGCCGCGGCATAGCATCACGAACTGTCCACACACCGCTCGGATCGCAGCGCCATTGTCGCGGCGGAAGTTGGCGATGGTCTTGAAGTCAGGCGCCAGCCGGCCAGTCAGCCACATAAGTTCGATATTACGACCAGCTTCCCTTTCGAGACGGCGGCTCGACTGGATGCTGTTGAGATAGCCATACAGATAGATCTTCAGCATTGTCGCTGGGTGATAGGCAGGTCGCCCCGTCGATGCTGGCTCCATACCGGCAAAGCTGAGAACCGCTAAATCCAGCTCATCTATGAAGGCCTCAACCACCCGAACCGGGTTATCCTCGGCAATATAATCATCCAGCGATGCAGGCAGAAAACTGGCTTGCCGGCGATCTTCCCCTTCGACGAAACGGCCCATGACCAAGTCTCCCGAGACGCCAGAAAACCCTATCATACAAAGGCGTTTTTACACAGCCTCGACCCAAATCAGCCGTTCAGCCGCCGATTTTCGCTTCCCAGCTGCGGACGTTCTGCTTTCCGGCAGCTCGCGACCAAACCAAGTCGTTCGACAGTCAACGGGCAAACGTCAGCTTACACCAGAACCCGCCGCCACCTTCGCAGGAGACGGCCGTCACCTTCAGGCTTGGCTAACCGGTTCGTGCAGCAAGTTACCGGAAAGCTACACCGTTGACACTTCACCCAGACGATTGTCGTACACTCTACGTAACAGGGCCGCATCGCGCGAAGGCGGGAGGCCAAACTGGCGGGCGTATTCGCGGCTGAACTGGTTGGGGCTCTCATAGCCAACACCGAACGCGACAGCGGTCGCGTTGCCCTCGCCGGCTAGCAGCAGCGATCGTGCGTGCAGGAGCCGAACATGTTTCTGGTACTGAAGGGGGCTGAGCGCAGTGACAGCCTTGAAGTGCCGATGGAAGGCGGAGACGCTCAGGGCCGCCATCTCCGCCAAGGCCTCGACCCGCAGCGGCTTGGCAAAGTTCTCCCTGATCCATTGGATCGCAACGCCGACCCGAGAAAGCGCAGTGTTCGGTGTGGCGATGTCGCGCAGCATCCAACCTAATGGCCCCTGCAGTACGCGGAACAGGATCTCGCGCTCGTAAGCGGGCGCCAAGGCCGCAATTTCGTTCGGCCGCTCCATCAATCGCAGCATCCTGACCCAGGCGTCGAGCAGGTCGAATGTCACCGGCGCAACCGAGAAGCCAGGCGCGTAGAGCCCGCCTCCGGCAGGTTTAGGCAGATCAGACAGCAAATTGGCAACGATCGTGGGTTCCAGCGTAAGGCTAACAGCGAGGTAGGGTTCCCCCTCCTCGGATGGGTGAACTGAGCCCACCGCCGGCAGGTCGATGGACATGACGAAGTACGTTGCAGGGTCGTAGCGGAAAGTTCGGTCCGCGACCGTCATCGTCTTTGATCCTGTCAGGATCAGATTGACCATCGGTTCGTAAACCGCGGCGAGCTGGTGCTCCGGGATTTCGCCCTGGACCATAGCGACGCGCGGGATGCCGGTCTCGGTCCGCCGGTTCTTTGCCTTGGCTGCGAGACCGCGGAGTTCCTGAAGCTGCATTTCCATGCTGCCCTTGTCTCATCCAAGCGGCACGGCATCAACACAAAAACAGAAATAGGCAATCATAGAGGAGGATCGTGTGAGCGCACTGAGCGCAGGTACGGCACAACGCTGACAGACAGTTTGAAGGAGCAGCTATGAGCATCGTCATTATCACAGGAGGCAGCCGCGGCCTGGGCGCGAGCACCGCCATCCAGTGCGCCGCGCGCGGTATGGGGGTTATCCTCACCTACAACAGCAACCCGGATGCGGCGAACACCGTCGTCGCCGAGATCGAGGAGAAGGGCGGCAAGGCGGTCGCCCTGCAGCTCGACGTCGCCGACTGCGCCAGCTTTCCCACGTTTCGCGATCAGGTGCGTGACGCGCTGCAGGCGATCTGGGACCGCCGCGACTTCGACGCGCTCGTCAACAACGCCGGCTATGGCCTCTACAATCCGATCGCTACGGTCACAGAGGAGGAGTTCGACGGACTGTTCCGCGTGCACCTCAAGGGCCCGTTCTTCCTGACGCAGACGCTGCTGCCGCTGATCTCGAACGGGGGCCACATTGTGAATGTCGCAAGCGCTACGAGCCGGGTCGCGACCGCAGGGATTGCACCTTACGCTTCCTTCAAGGGCGGACTGCAGGTGCTGACCCGTTACATGGCCAAGGAGTTCGGCGACCGCCGCATCCGGGCCAACTCGATCGCTCCAGGCGCGATCAAGACCGAACTGGGTGGTGGCCTCAACGACGAGTTCGAAGCCATGCTCGCAAGCCAGACAGCGCTCGGGCGGGTCGGCGAGCCCGACGATATCGGCTGCATGATCGCCAGCCTGCTGTCCGACGATAATCGCTGGATTAACGCCCAGAACATCGAAGTCGCCGGCGGCTACATCATCTGAGGAAAAGCACATGCTCGATCACATCTTCCTGACGGTGAGCGACACGGATCGCTCCATCGCCTTCTACGAACGGGTGCTGTCTGTGCTCGGAATCACTGCACGCGGCGACTATGACGGGAAGGACGGACCGCCCGGTCATCCCGACCTGAAGGGCTTCGGCGCCAGGGGCCGCATGTTCTTTTGGCTTCGGCAGGGCGTTGCCGCGCCGGACGCAGTGCATGTCGGCCTGGTCGCCGATTCCGAAGCGATGGTGAACGCGGCGCATGCCGCGGCGATGACAGCAGGAGCCAGTCAGATCCACCCGCCGGGTCCACAGCTCCACTACGATCCGCGCTACTATGCGGCGCAGGTTCGTGATCCGGACGGCTACAGTCTCGAATTCGTCTTCAAGAGCTGGCAGCATGAGGACTGAGGCCCGTCACGCGGGCGACCTGCGACCGATCGCCGACGCGCTGATTACGGCGACCAACGCGTTCGCCGTCGAGCCGGCGTTGGGGTTGTTCACGGCTGACGCCGTGATCGATGATCCCTCGACCGGGGAGCGCTTCGACGGGCAGGCCGGCGTGCGTGACTACATCAAGCGCTTCTTCGTCGGCTACCGGACGGCCACGCGGCTGCTTTCGTTTACGCGCATCGACGAGCACCGGGCGCGGCTGCGCGTCGATTTCACCGGCGACTTCGGACACGAGATCGGCCTGCTGGAGATCGTCACCGATCCCGCAGGGCTGATCGTCCGCATCGACGCCCACCTCGAATAATTCAAAAGAAGGCAATCGATACGATGAACAGGCTGATGATCTACGGGGCAGCCGGCTATACCGGCCGCATGGCGAGCGCGAACGCCAAGGCTGCGGGGATTGACCTGGTCCTCGCGGGCAGACCGAAGGACGAGGCGAAGCTGGTCAGGCTGGCTGCGGAGATGGGCGCCGGGTACCGGCTGTTCGCGGTCGACGACGTTACGGGATGCGAAGGAGCGCTCTGCGATATCGCCGTCCTGCTCAACTGCGCAGGTCCGTTCATGCGAACGGCGGAGCCGCTGATGCAGGCGTGCCTGGCCTCCGGCACCCACTATCTCGACATTGCGGCCGAGCTGGACAGCTACCGCCTGGCTGAGCAGTACGATGAGGACGCGCAGGACGCCGGCGTCATGCTTTTACCGGGGAGCGGGGGAAGCGTGGCGATGCTCGGATGCCTTGCCGGGCATGCGGCCAAGCGGGTAACGAATCCCAGCAAGCTGAGCATCGCTCTCCATGTGGCGGGCGGCTTCTCCCGGGGATCGGCCGTCAGCGCGAGCGAGAACGTAACTACCGAGACGCTCCACAGGGTGGACGGGGAGCTTGTCAGTCGTGCGGCCGACGAACTCCGCGAATTCGACTTCGGGAATGGGCCCGCCACCTCCTTCCCGGTCACCCTGCCGGAACTGATCACGATTTGGCGGGCCACCGATATTCCGAACATCGAGACGTACGTGCACGTGACCGACGGCGCTTTCCCAGAGGGCGATCTCGCAGCCATGCCCGATGGCCCCACGCTCGAGGAGCGCGAAGCCAACCGCTACCATGCGGCGGTCGAGGTCACGGGCGGGGACGGCACCGTCGTCCGCTCCATTCTCGATACGGTGAACGGCTATACGTTCACGACGCTGGCTGCGGCCGAGGCGGCGCGACGCGTGGTTGGCGGAGAAGCCCGGGCAGGCTTCCAGACTCCCGCCGGCCTGTTCGGCGACGGCTTCGCCGAGACGATCGCTGACACGACGATCGTCGACGTCTGATCGTCAGCACACGTCGGCCGTCTTCGCAGTCGGTGCGATCCTAAGCTCCGGGCGGCACGATGCGCCGGCCGGAGCCAATCCTGAATGCATATAACGGCACGGAGCATCTGTTTTGCCGCGACCGGCCCCCGATCGACGATCCGGGCGCTGCCGTGGGCGATCAGCAGCAAATTCTTCTGCGGATCGTGGCCTAGTGCTGCCGAGCCAGCTCGTCGCTCACCATGGCTGGCGGCCGTGGCTCCCAAAGAAGCCGCCGGTCGGACCGTCCTTGTCGATCAGGGCCATTCTAATCGCAAGCTCGGCGCCTTCTTCCGGTGTCAAAAGGCCCGAGTTGCCGTTGAGGTCGGTTCGTACGTTTCCTGGCTCGACCGCATTGACCTTTATCTCGAACGGCTCGAACTCCTTGGCGAAGGAGACCGTCACGGCGTTCAGCGCGGCCTTCGACGACGTGTAGGCGAGAAGGTTGACGGTCGAGAACAGCGAGGTTGGATCGGTGATGAGGGTCAGCGAACCCAGGCCGCTGCTCATGTTCACTACTCGCGCGTCTTCTGCGGCCTTCAGGAAAGGAGCGAACGCCTGAGTCACCCGGATCGCACCGAAGACGTTCACCTCGTAGGTGGCCTTCACTTCATCCATCCCGAGTTCGCTTGGCGGTGCCTGGAGATCGAGCACGATCCCGGCGTTGTTCACGAGGACATGAAGGGCGTCGATCTCACGTCGGACCGTCTGCGCCGCGCGTTGAACGCTCGCGTCGTCGGTCACGTCGATCTCGACGAAGCGAACATCGAAGCCTTCGGCGCGCAGGGACTTCACCGCCGCCTCCCCTCTGGACCGGTCGCGTGCGCCGATCCATACCGACAACCCCGCAGAAGCTAGCCCTTTGGCAATGGCAAGCCCCAGGCCTTTGTTCGCGCCGGTCACCAGCGCCTGGCGCTTATGGGTCATCACTGCCTCACTCCTCCGCGGCTTCGACCGGGGCGGCGGCATGCTTGCTGATGTCGCCGAACAGGCGCGGCTCGATCTCACGCGATGCGAAACGCCATGCCCCATCTTCAAGCTCGAAAGTGTCGATGTAGCGGCCGGTTACGATCGGCTGCAGCGGGAAGCCAGGCAACTCCTGGTGTACGGTGAAGTAGCAGATAGAACTGGCGGCCGTCGCAGAGGCAACGTCCACGAGCACGTTCGAGACCGAATGCCAGGTCCGGGGCGTGTCATCTACATGGTACTGGAGGTTGTTGCGCAGGAACTGAGCGATGCTGTCGCGTCCTTCTACGATCGTACCGGCGATGTTGAACTTGGCAGCCGCCAGCAGCTCGGCATTCGCATCGACCTTCCCGTAGTCGAGGTTGTGGACATATGCTGCAAGCAGGCGGCGAACCTCGCTCTCGATGACGAGTTTATCGATCGCGCTGGGGAGGGTGGCATTGGTGGACATGGGTCTTTCCTTCATGATGATTTTGATGTGACGTTCACGGTCGGTGAGATGCCTTTTGTGCCGCCGGCCCGGGGGGGAGTAGGCCGACGGCACGCAGGCTATGATCGCGCGAGGGGGGCGAGCGCGATCACGGCAGCTCGATGATTGGGACAGGACGAGTACGGTCCATCAGACCTGCGAAGCACCCCCATCGGCGAACAGTTCGGTGCCGTTGATGTAGCTGGCGGCATCGCTGCCGAGGAACGCGACCGCGCGCGCGATCTCTTCCGGCCGACCGATACGGCCGATCGTGCTGCGATCGGCGAGGTAGGCCAGCGCCTCGTCGGCCTGCTCGCCGAGGAAGGAACGCAGTGAGGCGGTGTCCACCGGACCGGGACTGACGATGTTAATGCGAACGCCCGATCCCTTGACCTCCGTCACCCAGCCACGCACCATCGCGCGCAGCGCCGCCTTGGTGCCGCCGTAGACGCTGAGGCCCGGACCTGGCTGGATCGAGGACGTCGATCCCACGATGACGATCGCGCCGCCTTCGCCCATAAGCGGCAGCGCCTTCTGGACGGAGAAGGTCACGCCTTTCACGTTGCTATCAAATGCGCGGTCGAAATGATCTTCGGTGATTGCGTCTAGCGGCACGATTTCGCCGGCGCCGGCATTGGCGACAAGCAGGTCGAGGCGGCCGTGCTTCTCCTTCACATGGGCATAGAGCCTGTCGAGATCGGCAAGGTTCGAGACCTCCGCGCGCACGCCTTCGGCGCCGCTCCCGAGCACGGCAACCGCCTCGTCCAGCTTCCCACGGTTGCGACCCGTGATGATGACTCTGGCTTTCTGCGACGCGAGTTCCTGCGCGACAGCAAGCCCGATGCCGGATGTACCGCCTGTCACGATGACAACCTTATCGGCGAATGACATGATGAGTTCCTTTATTGATGGATAGCCGCGGCGGCTCTGCCGGGTGCTTCCCACTGAGATCGTTTGGAGGCTGTTCGCCGGTCCCTGACGGTGCGGACCCAACCTACTCGGTCTGGCAGACGGCCTCGATGTTGTTGCCATCGGGGTCGAGCACGTAGGCAGCGTAGTAGTTCGGGTGATACCGTTCGCGGACGCCGGGCGCGCCGTTGTCGCTCCCGCCGTTGGCCAGCGCCTTCTCGTGGAACGCATCGACGGCCTCCCTGTCGCCAGCGGTGAACGCGACATGGACGGGAAGTCGGTTGCCAGTCTCCTCGTGGAACCACAGGCTCGGATACCCCTCCTGGCCGAACCCGTGTCTCGCGCCCCCAGACGCGGTGCGCGCCGGATCGATGCTGACGACCAGCGACAGCCCAAGCGGCTCCAGCGCCGCATCGTAGAAGCGGCGGGACGCTTCCGCGTCGCCCACGGGCAGTTCGATGTGGTTGATGATACTCATAGTCGGATTTTCCTTCATGCCTGGGACGCCCCGCCATCGGCGAAAAGCTCGACACCGTTGATGTAGCTTGCGGCGTCGCTGGCAAGGAACGCCGCGACCTCCGCGATCTCCTCAGGCTCGCCGATGCGGCCCATCGGGCTCTTCTCCCGCAGGAAGGCGAGCCCCTCTTCCGCATGCTCACCGAAACCGTCCCGCAGCGCCTGTGTGTTCGTCGGCCCCGGGCTGACGATGTTGATGCGGATGCCGGAGCCCTTCAGGTCACTGACCCAGCTCCTGACCAGGTTGCGCACGGCGGCCTTAGTGGCTCCGTAGATGCACATCGACGGGCCCGGATCGATCGAGGAAGTAGAGCCGACGATTACGATGGAAGAGCCCTGCTGCAGCAGCGGCAAAGCTCCCTGGACGGTGAAGACGATGCCCTTCACGTTCGTGTCGAACTGCTGGTCGTAAGCCGCCTCGGTGATTTGGCCCAGGGGCGCATGGACACCGCCGCCGGCGTTTGCGACCAAGGTGTCGATACGGCCGAAGTCGGAGCGGATCTGCGAGAAGAGTGTCGCGAGACTGGCGGGGTCGGAGACATCTGCGATCATACCGGACGCGTTCGCGCCCAGCTTGCCCACCGCGCGATCCAATGCATCCTGCCGCCGACCCGCGATGATCACCCGCATCCCTGAGGCGGCCATTTTTCGCGCAATGGCGAAGCCGATCCCGCTGCTACCGCCCGTTACAAGGGCAACTTTCATATCTGTTGGCATCGCTACCTCCTGCTCAGCCGGAATAATAGTGATCGCTATTAGCAGTGCGCAAGGGGGCGTTGCAAACTTTTATAGCGAACACTATTATCTCTGTTGTTTTCAGGAGGTCCCAGTGAGCGAAAATGTCCGCAAGAGGCGGCCTAGGAGGCCGTTCGATCGGCAACTCGGCGTCGAGAAGGCACAGCGCCTGTTTCACCAGAGGGGCTATGACGGCGTGAGCGTCGCCGATCTGACGCAGGCGCTCGAGATCAATCCGCCCAGCCTTTATGCGGCCTATGGCAGCAAGGCGGGGCTCTTCGAGCATGCCCTGCGTCGCTACGCAGCCGAGCAGGCGCTACCGGTCTCAGAGATCTTCGAGGGTCGCGATCTCGGTGAAGCCGTAACGATGATCTTCATCTCAGCCGCGGAGCAGTATTCCAGCGATGCTGCGGCGCGAGGCTGCCTGGTCACAGAAGGCACCCGCGCGGCCGATCCTGAAGCACGGGCGATCGCTACCGAGATCAGCGCCGTGATGGTGTCCGCGATCGGAGAGGAGATCGGGAAACGCGTGCCCCGGAACGGAGATGCCATTGCCGACGCGGTGGTGACCATGGTGCGCGGGCTTTCGGCCGCAGCCTACACTGGCATGGAGACTAATCGGCTCCGTGCTACGGCTGAGCAGGCCGCCTTCATGTTCAAGGCTGGCCTGTCTGCATCCATGGTGTGACCGCTTTCATCGCGCTAGTTGTAGTGATCACTATTATCTTATGGCGTTGAGTGATTGTCTTTATAGCGATCACTATTATCTCGCCTTGCGGTGAGGTGAACCCACAGGCGCTTCCGTCATCGGAGAGGTCGCCCACATGCATCCGTGCGCGTGGGCTCCGCTCGAAATGAACCACGCGCCGCCACAGCGAGGATACCATGCAGCACGTTATATTTTCCGAGATCGGCGGACCCGAAGTCCTAACGGTTGAGTCCTTCGATCTGCCGCCGATCGGGCCCCAAGAGGTTCGGGTCAGCATCGAGGCGATCGGGGTCAATCGGTTCGAGGCATTGTACCGGCGCAACTTCTACGTCGTTCCCCCCAGTCTGCCTTCGGTCATGGGTGTCGAGGGCGTCGGCACAGTCATGGAGATGGGCTCTGAGGTCGTGGGCCACAACATCGGCGACCGTGTCGCCATTCTCCCTGTGCAGACGCCGTTCGTTGGATCCGGCATCTACGCGACCCACGCCAACGTGCCGGCATCGGCGTTAGTAAAGTCGATCCCTGGAACGACGGCGATCGAGGAATCCGCGGTCTGGATGGCGGGTCTTCAGGCCTATAATCTCATCACCAAGGTTCCGGTCGGCACCGGTGATTTCGTTTTGGTGACTGCCGGAACGTCGCCGGTCGGCAGTGCGCTCATCCAGTTCGCACGTGATATGGGGGCGACCGTTCTTGCTACGACGCGGACGAATGCGCGCAAGCAGGAGCTGCTCGATCTTGGCGCGCACCATGCCATCGCCACGGATGAGGAGGCGCTGGCCGACATCGTCATGGCCGCAACCAACGGCAAGGGCGTGAAGGTAGTCCTGGATACGGTTGGCGGCGCCCTGCTGGCGCAGTGTGTCGCATGCCTTGCAGAAGGGGGAAGCCTCTTCAGCTACGGCGCTCAGACGTCGCCGGACATCACTGCCGCACGCGTTGATGTTCCCCTTGTGGCACTCGATCGACGCTCCATGTCCTTCGTTGATCTCTTCGAACTGACTGACGTCCCGGAGCGGTTCGCTGCTGCGCAGGAATACATCTGCGCTACCGTTGCTTCAGGTGCCTTCAAGCCGCGGATTGACAGCACTTTTCAGCTTGAGAACGTACAGGAGGCCCATCGCCGGATGGAGGATGGCCGCTTAAGCGGCAAGGTCGTCATCACGATCGAGTAAGGTGGAGAGCGGCGTCCGACGCACAATTATTCGTCTGACCATCACGGTCTCGGATCAGCCTCGCTGATCCGGCTCTGGTCTGGATGTTGGCGCGTTGGATGACCATTTCTGTCGAAGGCCGTCGTTTGCGAGGGATTAGCGGACGACGGCTCTGTCCCCACGATGCGGGGCTCTATTTCCGGCGGCACGCGACCAGATATTGCCGTTCCCTGTGAAGGTGCAAACGTCAGGATCTGACAGGAGCCGTCGTTCGCGCTGCCGGAAGTCGCCGGAAGGTATGCCCTATAGCGGACCCTAGCACTTCGTGCGAAAAGCCGCTTCATGGTAGTGATCCGACCTTCTAGCCCTGATGATGGTGAGCGCGTTGTCGAAATATGGCGCGGCGCGGTCGATGCGACGCATGACTTCCTTTCACCCAACGATCGAATTGCAATCGACGAGATGGTATGCGGGTTTTTACCGGCCGCTCCATTGTGCCTAGCTGTCGATGCCAACAACCGGCCTATTGCTTTCATGTTGATAGACGACGGGCATATGGAAGCCCTTTTCGTCGATCCCGAGGTTCGAGGGCAGGGCGTTGGCGCAGCCTTGGTGCGGCATGGGCTGTCGCGTCAACCCAACATGACGACCGACGTCAACGAACAGAACGGTCAGGCTGTCGGCTTTTACGAGTGGATGGGTTTCAGGCGAATCGGACGCTCATTGCTCGATGGGCAAGGTCGGCCTTATCCGTTGATCCATTTGCGTTACCAAGGCTAACCTAACCTCCGCTTCCTGAAACTGGTCACTTCAGGCACCCGCGGCACTCGCGTCTCTCCATCTTCAACTGGGGGGCGTCACATAAAACGGGCACAGATATACGCTAAGTGCGTCGGGTGACGGAAAACACCTGTTTGTCGTGCGTCAGGACCGCGTCTGGATGTTCCTGCCGTTCGATATGCGCATGCGGCCGCAAGAAGTATTGCAGCACCATTCGCATATCATCTTTCCCTATGCCGTTCCAAGGTTTCCCATGCTTACCAAAGTCGCGTGCACCGCCTCCTCAAGCGGCGTGCTTGGCTCTTCGCCTATCATCTCTACCAAGCGGTCGTTCGTCATTCGCACCGGGATGTTCCAGAGATAGCGCACTTCCAACAGTTCGCGCGGCGTCTGGGAGAACGGCGCCATGATCCGCAAAGCAAGCCAGGGCAACGGCTTCACTGACACCGCAGGGTTTCCGAGAACCCTCAAGATTGCATTAGTCATGTGGGTGCCGTCCACATCCCAATAGCCCCGCATGTGGAAAGTCGCGAAGCGGTTCAACGGATGTTCGAGGAGGCGTACCATTGTCTCGGCAACATCCGGCAGATAGGCCCATTGGTGTCCTACTCCCCGCTGGCCCGGATTGTGGATCGTCTTCGGTCGTGTGCCCGGACGAATCAATCCTTGGCTGAACCAGTTATTGCCCGCCTGCGGTCCGAAGAAGTCTCCGGCGCGGACGATGAGGACCGAGGCCTCGCCCGCATCTGTAGCGGCGCGCAGCCGCTGCTCCATTTCGACGCGGATCGCGCCCTTGCGAGTACGGGGATGCTGCGGTGCCGTCTCATCGATAATCGGAAAGGCGTCATCGCCATAGTTGTAGACGGTGCCAGGCAACAGTATGCGAGCCCCGCTCGTGCGTGCCGCAGCGATCGTGTTGTCGATCATAGGAAGCACAAGCCTCTGCCAATCGCGATATCCAGGAGGATTGACTGCATGCACAATCAGGTCCGCCCCTTGTGCTGCTCGGAGAACATCGCTTCCGATCAATGCGTCGCCGATAACGGGCGCCACGCCTGCCGGCAGGCGCGGTGCGCTCACCTCGCGAACCAGCGCCCGCACCTTCCAGCCTGACGCGAGCAGCCGGCGCGCTACCGCACCACCTATGCCGCCCGTCGCGCCGAGAACCAAAGCCGTACGTTCCATCTGCACCTCCATGCTTGTGGGCACAGATGGCGGTCGGAAAGGCCAACGGAAATTGACGATCTTCGGCGAGCTACTATACGAAAACCGATGAACTCTGAACCGAGCTGGGATCTCTATCGCACCTTTGCCGCCGTGTTGCGCGAGGGATCGCTGTCAGCCGCCGCACGAGCGCTGGTGCTCACGCAGCCCACTGTCGCGCGCCACATCGAGGCGCTCGAGCGATCGGTGGGCGGCGTGTTGTTCGTCCGATCGCAACGGGGACTGTCGCCGACCGATCGCGCGCTCGCATTACGGCCCTACGTCGAGCAACTGGACGCCACCTCCGCTGCGTTGCTTCGGACAGCCTCTGCCGCTCCGGGCGAGGCCGCAGGAACCGTGCGGGTGACGGCGAGCGAGGTGGTTGCCGTGGAGATTCTGCCTCCGATCTTCGCCCTGCTCCGGCAACGCTATCCTGCTGTGTCGATCGAACTGACGTCTTCCGACGCGATGGACGACCTGCTGCAGCGGCGCGCGGACATTGCGATTCGGATGGTGGAACCGACCCAACAAGCCTTGGTGGCGCGGCGCGCTGGCACCGTGACGCTCGCCCTCCATGCCCGGGAGGACTACTTGGCGAGACGCGGCCTGCCGGCATCCATTGCTGATCTCACTGGTCACGACATAATCGGCATGGATACGATGTCTCCGACGGCCCAAGCCGTGATGCGCGCGCTGCCAAGCCTAGATCGGACCGGCTTCGCGTTCCGGGCCGACAGCACACTGGCGCAAATGGCTGCCATTCGTGCCGGACTCGGCATTGGTATATGCCAAGTCGGGATCGCCAACCTGGAACCTTCCCTTCGCCGGGTACTGCCTGAAGCCTTTTCGCTCGACCTGCCGCTATGGATCGTGATGCACGAGGACCTGCGTACCAGCCTGCGATGTCGAACGATCTTCGACGGTCTTGCGACAGGCTTGATGGAACTGCCCGCAGTTCAAAACGCTCAACGGCGTTAACTGAAAAGGCCTGAGGCACGGACGCTGGCGGCCAAGTGATCGATGAATGCCTTTACACGCGGGGGCGTTGGCCCGCCGCCCACATATATTGCATGGACGAGTTCCACATCGCCCGGATTGAATCGCTCAAGAAGCGGCACCAGGGCGCCCCGCGCGAGATCGTCGGCGATATGGAACCACCCAAGCCGCGCGATTCCCACACCCTCCAGCGCCATCTGGCGTAGGGTCTCGCCATTGTTGACGAGGACCGACCCCGAGACGGGTTGCTCGACGATTTCGGGCCCGATCTTCATGGGCCAGTTGACGCGCGTCTTCCGGAAATTGAATCCGACGCAGTCGTGATCGCGAAGGTCCGATGGCGCCGACGGCGTGCCTCTGCGCTCGAGATAGGACGGTGCGGCACAAACCACACGCCGGCTCTGCCCGAGCTTGCGGGCCATCAGCGAACTGTCCGCCAGGTTTCCCATTCGGATGGCGATATCGGCCTTCTGCGCCATCAGGTTCACCACATCGTCGGTGAAGCTGAGGCTGATCGTGAGCTTCGGATGCTCGTTCAGGAAGGAACGGATCGCCGGCGCCACCATGAGACGCCCGAAAGGCAGCGAGGCATTTACCGATAGGGTTCCGCGGACGGCGCCGCCGGTCGCTGCGTCGTCGGCATCGGAAATCTCCCGCAGGATGCGCTGCACCGCGTCGAAATAAGCCTCCCCCTCCTCGGTGAGTGTGAGGGCGCGGGTTGTCCGGACCAGGAGTCGGGTGCCGAGGCGCTGCTCCAAGCGCGCGATGAGCTTGGAAACGGCGGATGGCGTCAGCTCGAGATTGCGAGCGGCTGCCGAGAAACTGCCTTCGAGCACCACGCGCGCGAAGACCTCCATTTCCCCGGAGCGTTCCATCAATATGCGCGCCATTTAGTCCGTCCGTTCACAGGTATTGTTCCTGTTTAGGACATAGTCGGCCGGTTCGCCAGCGTCTAATTGGAGCGCACAGCAACTGGAGAACCCCAATGGACCTTAAACTCACCAACAAGAAAGCCCTTGTATCGGGATCCACCGCCGGAATCGGTCTGGAGATCGCGCGCAAACTTGCACACGAGGGCGCCGATGTCGTTCTCACCGGGCGGGACCGCATCAAACTTGACGCTGCAGTTGCCGACATCGGCGGCGTATCAGGCACGAAGGTCGCCGGCGTACTCGCCGACGTGACCACTGCCGAAGGCGCTGCGGAAGTGATCGCGCAGCACGCCGAAGTCGACATCCTCGTCAACAATCTGGGCATTTACGAGAGCAAGCCCTTCGCGGAAATCACCGACGATGACTGGCTGCGCTACTTCGACATCAACGTCATGAGCGGGGTTCGGCTCAGCCGCCATTATTTCCCACGCATGCTTGAGAAGAAGTCGGGCCGTGTGGTGTTCGTGTCGAGCGAGACCGGCCTCGCGGTGGATCCGGCGATGATCCACTATGCGATGACCAAAACCGCGCAGCTGTCGATCGCCCGCGGCATGGCAGGCCTCACGCGCGGCACGGCAGTCACCGTGAACTCGGTCATGCCGGGGCCAACGCGGTCCGAAGGCATCATCGACTTCCTCAAGAGCGTAGCGAGCAATCCGGACGCTACGACCGAGGAAGCCGAGGCCGAGTTCTTTGCCGGCGCGCGCTCGGGCTCGCTGCTGCAGCGGATGATCGAAGCTGAAGAGATTGCCAACCTCGTGGCCTATCTCGCCAGCCCTGTCTCGGCTGCGACCAATGGTGCGGCGATCCGCGTCGAAGGCGGGCTCATCAATTCACTGGCGTGAGGCTCCCATGACCGATCCCATCAGTATCATCGCCGTCGCCGTGGCCGCCGAAGGCCAGGAAGCCAGGGTGCGCGAAGCGCAGGAGCGCCTGGTTGCCGAAACCCTGAGGGAGCCCGGCTGCATTCGCTATGAGCTCAACCAGTCTCTCGATGATCCCCGCGTCCTGATCTTCACGGAAGCGTGGGCGAGCGAGAGTGAATGGCGGGCGCACATGCAAGGCGCAGCTGTGCAACGCTTCCACGCGACCGGCGCAGCACGCTTGATCACGGACTTCACCCTGTTCCGAACCCGCCGCGTCGCTGGCGGAGCGTGAGCCAGTCTACCCAGGAGACTTATATGAAATCGAGACTTTTCACCGTGGCTATGGCGGCCCTGAGCTTTGCCGCGTTCCCGGCCCTTGCCGCTGAACCGGATCATGCCCGCACTCCGGAGGCTCCGCTTCTGATCAATGCCGAAGGGCTGAAGTGGGTGAAGACCATTCCCGATGCAGGCGAGCGCTCTCCCGAGTATGCGATCCTGCACGAGGACAAGGTGAGCGGATTGACGACGCTGATGTTCCGCACCCCGGTTCCGGTCTACATCAAGCCGCACACCCATGACCGGGCCGAAACACACGTCGTCCTGAAGGGCGGGACTCACGTCTTTGCGGCCGAGGGGGAGCGCTATGCAATCGAAAAGGGCGGTTATCTCCGGATGCCCGGCAAGGTGGTGCATGAAGCGTGGCTTCCCGCCGGGTCGGTCACCGTCAACATCGAGGAGAGCGGTTGGCTGGTGAACTGGCTCAACGGCGGCCCCTCGATCGAAGATGTCGGAGTTACGGCGCCAAGGTCTCCGGCTCGCTGAACCCGCCTCGCCCGCGCCCGCCTTTGCCGGCGCGGGCTCTCGACCCTGAACCACATGAGCAAAGGAATTGTCCATGAGTATTCTCATCGCGGCCGCGGCGCTTGGCCTGTCCGCCACGACTAGCCAGACCCCCACCGTGAAGCCGGTCCTCATCGTCGTCACCAGCCACGGCGAGAAAGGCACGAGCGGCGAACCGACAGGCTACTATCTCGGGGAAGTTTCGCATCCACTCGCGGTTCTCGAAGCAGCGAAGATCCCAGTCGAGTTCGCCTCGATCAAAGGGGGTGAGCCACCGGTTGACGGGCTTGAGCTCGAAGACCCAGTCAACGCTCGGTACTGGTCCAACGCCTCCTTCCGCGCATCCATGCGCACCACGCTGCGATTGGATGCGGTCGATCCGGCCAGGTATTCAGCAGTGTTTTTCGCGGGCGGCCATGGCGCCATGTGGGATTTCCCGACGAACCCTGCGGTCGAGAGAGTTGCGAGAGCAGTCTACGAGCAAGGCGGCATAGTCTCGGCGGTGTGCCACGGCCCCGCCGCTCTCGTCGATGTCAGGCTTAGCGACGGTAAGTATCTGGTTGCCGGAAAGCGGGTGGCGGCGTTCACGGATGACGAGGAGCGGGCCGTCGGTTTGCAAGATACCGTACCTTTCCTGCTTGCGACCAACTTGACTGCCAGGGGCGCTCTCCACCAGCCCGCAGCCAACTGGACTGCCAAGGTCGTGGTCGACGGGCGGCTTATCACCGGACAGAACCCGCAGTCAGCCACAGGCGTCGGCGAGCAACTGCGCGACCTTCTTCTTGCCGGAGCTAGCAAGCAATAGATCAGTTCACAATCTCCCGCGACTTCCTAACGTAAAACACATGTTTTCCGACAGGGCACTGATGCTATCGAGCTGCACCTCCAGGACGACGGTCGATTAGGAACGACAAACCCTGTAGCTTTGATATAATGTGCGACAACTTTGATTTAGAGGTTTGTCGTACATGCTCGTCGGGTACATGCGTGTCTCATCGGTCGACGACCGGCAGTCGGTCGATCTGCAGCGCGACGCTCTGCTCGCCGCCGGCGTCGATGAGCGTCATCTCTATTCCGACAAGGCATCGGGCGCACGGGATGATCGCCCGGGTCTGAGGGCCTGCCTGGAATACCTGAAGCAGGGTGACACGCTGGTCGTTTGGAAACTCGACCGCCTCGGCCGATCACTGGCCAACCTTCTGGCTATCGTCACCGACGCAACGAGTGACCTTCTTCAGGACGATGTCGATCTCGCCGTCCGGTTCGGCACGTTGACGGACAGCAACCACCTGATCGCTCGCCATCTGATCGACCAGGAACGCGTGATCTGCGGCGCTCCAGCCTACTTCAAGCACCATGGTCGGCCAGTCTCTCTGGCCGACATCTCCGGCCATCGCTGCATCGTTGGCTCACCGAAGGGCCCCCCGTTGGCATGGGTCGTTCGCGCGAACGGGGAGGTCAGGCGCATCGCTCCGCCGACCACACATCAGCTAAGTGACGGCGAGGCCATGGTCGATGCGGCGGCAGCAGGCCTTGGCTTATGCCAGGTGCCGATTTCGATGGTGCGCGATCTCCTCGCCGCAGGATCGCTCGAGCCAGTGCTGGCGGAATTTTGCGCGATCCCGGTCGAGGTTCACGCCGTTTGGCCACGGCGATCGCATCTCAGTCCCCGTGTACGCTTTATCGTCGATCGTCTGGTTGCCGAAGCGGCACGCGGGGGGTTGAGCTAGCAACCTGCACGCCGAAAGCCGATTGAGGTGAGAGATGCAATATCAGTCATCCCGGTCTCAGCCACGGGCAAAATGAACAAACGGCAGGTTTCGGAAAGCGCAAACCCAAGCCTTTCTGCGGGCGGGGGGTGAACGGCCGCTCGCCGAAACCAGTCCTCCCTTGGCATCGATGCCGGCGGATCAAGGCACTTCCTGATACACGGCCTCTACATTGTTCCCGGCGGGATCGATGTAAGCGGGGCCTGAGGGCCGCCTTGCGCGGTGCCCATTCGCCGGGATGATTGCCGCTCTTTTAGCGAGGTGGCGGGTGTCGGACGAGATCGAGGATTCAGCAAGCGAACGGGCGAGTAGTCATATGAGTAATCGTATGAGTAGTCGGA
>CALSAF010000099.1:0-17873 GCA_943372805.1 Rhizobium sp. Q54 | reverse complement strand
GAATCCCAGAAGCGAGAGCACGTTGCCGATCTGGATCGAGAGGAAATCTGGGATCTGGTCCCGTAACCCGACCATGCCGAGCCCGATGGCCTGCACGGCAAAGCCGAGCCCGAACCACAGGTGATACCTCTGCTCACGCGCATGGAGCCAGATGGCCAGGAGGAGGATGGCCAGCGTGCCAGCCTGGATGACCCAGAGCAAAAACGCCGTTCTCACGTCGATCACTATGCAAATTCCTGAATCAAAGTCATAAAGTATCGTGCCAGAATGCTCCAGACAGGTTAATCAGTCCCTAGGATCGCCTTGCGCTTCTTGGGATCTTTCGTTCTGGACCGGCGGATCATTACCGAAACTTCACCATCTTAGGATCTTCTTGTGAATAGTGTTGCGCCGTTCGGTCGTCGTTGCCGCGCTTTGGCCGGAATCCTTTGCGTCTTCGGCTCCGGCTCGGCTTCCGAGCATTAAGGATATCCCTTGCTCGCGTCTTGAATGTCATGGTGCGGACACTCTATGTAGGGATTGACAGAGAATTGTGTGATTCCCGCCACCCGGTGTGCCGGGGAGAGGCTGAAAAAGGACCGACATGAGAAATCCCGTTGATACCGCCCTCGCTCTGGTGCCGATGGTCGTGGAGCAGACCAATCGTGGCGAGCGCTCCTATGACATCTTCTCCCGACTGCTGAAGGAGCGGATCATCTTCCTTACGGGCCCGGTCGAAGACACCATGGCCTCGCTCGTCTGCGCGCAGCTGCTCTTCCTTGAGGCTGAAAACCCGAAGAAGGAAATCGCGATCTACATCAATTCGCCCGGCGGCGTCGTGACCTCTGGCATGGCGATCTACGACACCATGCAGTTCATCCGCCCGGCCGTCTCGACGCTCTGCATCGGCCAGGCTGCGTCGATGGGCTCGCTGCTGCTCGCCGCCGGTGAGAAGGGCATGCGTTTTGCCACCCCGAACTCGCGGATCATGGTCCATCAGCCGTCCGGCGGCTTCCAGGGGCAGGCATCCGACATCGAGCGCCACGCTCGTGACATTATTAAGATGAAGCGTCGTCTGAACGAGGTCTATGTCAAGCATACCGGCCGGACCTATGACGAAGTCGAGAATACGCTTGATCGTGACCACTTCATGGAATCGAGCGAAGCCAAGGACTGGGGTCTGATCGACCGTATCCTGACCTCGCGCGCCGAAATGGAAGGCGTGGCGCCGTCGGCTTGAGCCGGTGCCGGCGGGCGCGGCGCCATGCGGCGCCGCAGCTTGTGATGGCATCTGGGGTTTCAAGTCGTCGCGAAAGCGCTAATAGTAAGATTAAGGCTATGTTGAATCTTTGTGACATAGTCTGACGAGACTGGGAGTTTTCGTTGCCGCCGCTCCGGACAGGTCCGGATCGGCTAGTAGCTCCCGATCGGAAGAGGTTCCCGCAAACGGCGGTGGCAGGAGCCGAACAGTGTGAGTGACCGCCCTGCCGTGACTGCGGTGGCGCGGCGTGCTGGAAGGATAAAGACATGAGCAAAGTCAGCGGAAGCAACGGCGGTGACTCCAAGAATACCCTTTATTGTTCCTTCTGCGGCAAGAGCCAGCACGAGGTCCGCAAGCTGATTGCCGGACCGACTGTGTTCATCTGCGATGAATGCGTCGAACTCTGCATGGATATCATCCGCGAGGAGAACAAGTCTTCGATGGTCAAGTCCCGCGATGGCGTTCCCACGCCGCAGGACATCATCAAGATCCTCGACGAATACGTCATCGGCCAGAAGCAGGCGAAGAAGATCCTGTCGGTGGCGGTCCACAACCATTACAAGCGTCTCTCGCATGCCTCCAAGGGCGGCGATGTGGAGCTGGCGAAGTCGAACATCCTGCTCGTCGGTCCGACCGGTTGCGGCAAGACCTATCTTGCCCAGACGCTCGCCCGCATCATCGATGTGCCCTTCACCATGGCGGATGCCACGACACTGACCGAAGCCGGTTATGTCGGTGAAGACGTCGAAAACATCATCCTGAAGCTCCTGCAGGCTGCCGACTACAACGTCGAGCGCGCCCAGCGCGGCATCGTATATATCGACGAAGTCGACAAGATCAGCCGCAAGTCGGACAACCCTTCGATTACCCGCGACGTATCGGGCGAGGGTGTTCAGCAGGCGCTTCTGAAGATCATGGAAGGCACGGTCGCGTCGGTTCCGCCGCAGGGTGGTCGCAAGCATCCGCAGCAGGAATTCCTGCAGGTCGACACGACGAACATCCTGTTCATCTGCGGTGGCGCCTTTGCCGGTCTCGACAAGATCATCTCTGCCCGTGGCGAAAAGACCTCGATCGGCTTTGGTGCGACGGTTACCTCGCCGGAAGATCGCCGCGTCGGCGAAGTTCTGCGCGAGCTGGAGCCGGAAGACCTGGTCAAGTTTGGCCTGATTCCGGAATTCATCGGTCGTCTGCCGGTGCTGGCAACGCTCGAAGACCTGGATGAGGATGCCCTGATCCAGATCCTTTCGGAACCGAAGAACGCGCTCGTCAAGCAGTACCAGCGCCTGTTCGAGATGGAAGACGTCGAGCTGTCCTTCCACGAGGACGCATTGCGCGAGATTGCCCGCAAGGCAATCACCCGCAAGACCGGTGCCCGCGGCCTGCGCTCGATCATGGAAAAGATCCTGCTCGACACGATGTTTGAACTGCCGGAACTGGAAGGCGTTCGCGAAGTCGTCATCTCCGACGACGTCGTCAACGGCAATTCCCGCCCGCTCTACATCTATGCCGATCGCCAGGAAGAGAAGGCCAACGCCTCGGCGTGAGCCCTTCTGCATCAAAGAGCTGGAGAGCCCGCCCAATCGGCGGGCTCTTTCTTTTTGTGGTTCACGGTGGTTTTCCCGTCCGGATAGCCTAATTTACGGTAATCGGCTGTTGTCAGGCTCGGGGATTGGGCTAGAACTTGACCGATAGTTAACGCCTGTGTTCTGCGTCGTTGCCTAGCGTAATCGCGTTTCCGATCGAACCACGTGCCGCCCGGCCGCCTTGCAGGTGACGAAGCGGTGCGCATGCTTCGCATCAGGTCCGATCGCTACTGTAGAGGTTGGCGAGGTTTGTCATGCTGGCGTCACAGTTTCGGCAGCGACCGCGGCAGCAGGCTTGAATTGGCGGGAACGCCACTCCACTTGTTGGAGCAGCAAGAAATATGCCTGATGCCTCATGGGTCGGCATGAAGTCCCGTTTTCCCGGGACGTTGGAAAGGAAGTGAAATGACGAATACGTCATCAGCAAACGAGGTGAACACCTATCCGGTGCTTCCTCTGCGCGACATCGTTGTGTTCCCGCACATGATCGTTCCCTTGTTTGTCGGTCGTGAGAAATCCATTCGCGCTCTCGAAGAGGTAATGGGTTCCGACAAGCAGATCATGCTGGCAACGCAGATCAATGCGAGCGACGACGATCCGGCCCCGGACGCCATCTACGAAGTCGGCACCGTTGCCAATGTCCTCCAGCTCCTGAAGCTGCCCGATGGCACCGTCAAGGTGCTGATCGAAGGGCGCGCGCGCGCCAAGGTCGAGGCTTACACGGCCCGTGAAGATTATTACGAGGCGACAGCTCGTATCCTCGCCGAACCGGAAGAAGATGCCGTCGAGATCGAAGCCCTGTCCCGCTCGGTCGTCTCGGAGTTCGAGAACTACGTCAAGCTGAACAAGAAGATCTCCCCCGAGGTCGTCGGTGCCGCAAGCCAGATCGAGGACTACTCGAAGCTCGCCGATACGGTCGCTTCGCATCTCTCCATCAAGATCACCGAAAAGCAGGAAATGCTGGAAACGGTGAGCGTCAAGACGCGTCTGGAAAAGGCGCTCGGCTTCATGGAAGGCGAGATCTCGGTTCTCCAGGTCGAGAAGCGCATCCGCTCGCGCGTCAAGCGCCAGATGGAGAAGACCCAGCGCGAATATTACCTCAACGAACAGATGAAGGCGATCCAGAAGGAACTCGGCGACGGCGAAGACGGCCGTGACGAGATGGCCGAACTGGAAGAGCGCATCGCCAAGACCAAGCTTTCCAAGGAAGCCAAGGAAAAGGCCGATGCCGAGCTGAAGAAGCTGCGCCACATGAGCCCGATGTCGGCGGAAGCCACCGTTGTGCGCAACTATCTCGATTGGCTGCTTGGCCTGCCCTGGGGCAAGAAGTCCAAGGTCAAGATCGACCTGAACGCCGCTGAAAAGACCCTCGACGAGGACCATTTCGGTCTCGACAAGGTCAAGGAACGCATCGTCGAATATCTCGCCGTTCAGGCACGTGCGACGAAGCTTAAAGGTCCGATCCTGTGCCTTGTCGGCCCTCCGGGCGTCGGCAAGACCTCGCTTGCCAAGTCGATCGCCAAGGCGACCGGCCGCGAATACGTGCGCATGGCGCTCGGTGGCGTGCGTGACGAAGCCGAGATCCGCGGTCACCGCCGGACCTATATCGGTTCGATGCCCGGCAAGATCGTGCAGTCGATGAAGAAGGCCAAGAAATCCAACCCGCTCTTCCTGCTCGACGAGATCGACAAGATGGGCATGGACTTCCGTGGCGATCCGTCTTCGGCCCTTCTGGAGGTGCTGGATCCGGAACAGAACTCGACCTTCATGGACCACTATCTCGAAGTGGAATATGACCTGTCGAACGTCATGTTCGTGACGACTGCCAACACGCTGAACATCCCGGGTCCGCTGATGGACCGTATGGAGATCATCCGTATTGCCGGTTACACGGAGGATGAGAAGCTCGAGATCGCCAAGCGGCACCTGCTGCCCAAGGCGATCAAGGAACACGCCCTGCGTCCGGAGGAATTCTCCGTCGCCGACTCGGCGATCCTAGCGATCATCCAGCAATACACCCGCGAAGCCGGCGTGCGCTCCTTCGAGCGTGAGCTGATGAAGCTCGCTCGCAAGGCCGTCACCGAAATCATCAAGGGTAAGGTGAAGTCGGTTGCCGTGACCGGTGAGAACATCAACGATTATCTGGGCGTTCCGCGCTTCCGCCACGGCGAAGCCGAGGGCGAAGACCAGGTCGGTGTTGTCACGGGTCTCGCCTGGACGGAAGTCGGCGGCGAGCTGCTGACGATCGAAGGCGTCATGATGCCCGGCAAGGGCCGCATGACGGTCACGGGCAACCTGAAGGAAGTGATGAAGGAATCGATTTCCGCTGCGGCGTCCTATGTCCGTGCGCGCGCCGTCGATTTCGGCATCGAGCCTCCGCGCTTCGACAAGTCGGACATCCACGTCCACGTGCCGGAAGGGGCAACCCCGAAGGATGGTCCGTCCGCCGGTATCGCCATGGCAACCGCCATCGTCTCCATCATGACCGGCATTCCGGTCTCGAAGGATGTCGCAATGACAGGCGAAGTCACCCTGCGTGGCCGCGTCCTGCCGATCGGTGGCCTCAAGGAAAAACTGCTTGCGGCGCTGCGTGGTGGCATCAAGAAGGTTCTGATCCCGGAAGAGAACGCCAAGGATCTGGCGGACATCCCGGATAACGTGAAGAACAACATGGAGATCATCCCAGTGTCCCGTATGGGCGAGGTGATCCGTCACGCGCTGGTTCGCGTGCCTGAACCGATTGAATGGGACGGAACCGTCGAGACGCCGGCAATTGGCGTGGTTGAGGGAACCGACGAAACCGGTGCAACAGTCGCTCACTGAGGCAATTGTGCCATACGTGAGCCACAAAGCTCCAAAACCGACAAAAAGGCTGGCATTTTTGCCAGCCTTTTTTGTGAAAAGCCGCTTAAAAGGCTTGTTTTCCGGGGCTTTCAGGTGCTTTTGAGTTGCGTAGGGCAGATGCTTTCGTATTCTCCGCCCGACTTAATCATTTGAGTCGTTTCATACCAATCAGAAAGGGTGGAAACATGAACAAGAACGAACTCGTATCCGCGGTCGCCGAGAAGGCTGGCCTCACCAAGGCTGACGCAGCCTCTGCCGTTGATGCCGTTTTTGAAACGGTCCAGGCTGAACTGAAGAACGGCGGCGACATCCGTCTCGCTGGCTTCGGCGCCTTCACCGTCGCCCGTCGCGAAGCCTCCAAGGGCCGCAACCCGTCCACCGGCGCTGAAGTCGATATCCCGGCTCGCAACGTTCCGAAGTTCACGGCCGGCAAGGGCCTGAAGGACGCTGTCAACAGCTGATCCGTCGTGACCGTCGCCACCCTTCGGTGCCGATGGTCAGCTGACATCCCTGGTGAGCCCGGCCCCGTGCCGGGCTTTCTTTTTGCTGGTCTTGCGCTGCAGCATGACCTGTCATATTTCTGTCTGGCCGGCTCGTCCGGCATTCGTTCTCAGGGCGGGGTGTAATTCCCCACCGGCGGTAAGGGGGAGACCCCAAGCCCGCGAGCGCCTGCTCTCCCTTGGGAGGCGGGGTCAGCAGATCCGGTGCGATTCCGGAGCCGACGGTTAAAGTCCGGATGAAAGAGAATGAGGTCAGGCTATGCCTTGCATCCGCGTCACGCGGATCTGTTGGGCGTTGCTGCGCAGTGCCGTGCCCGCCCGGGTGCGGTTTTCGTCGTCCTCATCTGTCCTGATTTATGTTGGTCCTTTGGAAAAGGAAACATGACATGAATCAGAGCTCCGTATCGCTCTTGCGCTCCCGGGCCGTTCTTGGCGCCGGTTTCATGGTTCTGGCGGGCATTGCCTTTGCCTTGCTCAATGTCGTCACCCAGTGGCTCTCGATGACGCTCGGCTTTCCGCCGGCCTCGACGGCTTTCTGGCAATATGGCTTTGCGCTCGTCCTCTCTCTCCCGCTGCTCTTCCGGCTTGGCCTCCGCGCCATGAAGACAGCCTATCCCGTCCGTCACATCCTTCGGGTGCTGCTCGCCGCTTTCGGCGTCCAGGCCTGGGTGACGGGGCTTGCCACCGTGCCGATCTGGCAGGCCATCGCTCTTGTGATGACGTCGCCCTTCTTCATTATCATCGGCGCACGTCTGTTTCTCGGCGAGACGGTTGGTCGCGATCGCTGGCTGGCCACGCTGACTGGTTTTGTCGGTGCGATGATCATCCTCCAGCCGTGGGCCGACAGCTTCACACTCGCAGCCTTGCTGCCGGTGCTCTCCGCTCTGCTCTGGGGTGGCTCGTCGCTGATCATGAAGAACCTCACCCACTACGAGGCGCCGGAAACGGTGACCGTCTGGCTTCTCGTGCTGCTGACCCCCATCAATGCGGGGCTCGCCGTGGCCGCTGGCTTCGTCGTGCCGGAGGGGCTGGCGCTCTGGCTGCTTCTGGGCGCGGGTCTCCTGACAGCCCTCGGCCAGTATCTCCTGACGCTGGCCTATAATGCCGCCGATGCGGCCTATGTGCAGCCCTTCGATGACCTGAAGCTGCCGCTCAACGTCTTCGCAGGCTGGCTGGTTTTCGGCTACGCACCGAGCGGCTATCTCTGGCTGGGTGCGCTGCTCATTCTGGGTGCCTCGCTCTTCCTTATGCTGCGCGAAGCCGGAAAGGAAGCCTCGCCGACCGCCTGACCGGGTGATTCTTGGGATCGTCATCGCTCTGTCATCCGACTGTCACCAGACTGCCCCAAAAACCTCCTGTTCCATTTCTGGATACTGGAGGTTTCCCGATGACCCATGGTCTCTCCCGCGTCGCCCTGACGGCGGCGCTCTTTGCATCCGTGGCCCTGCCGGCCGCTGCCGAACAGGTCTTCAACCGCATCGCCACATTCCCGGTCGCCGCCAACCTGCCGGCCGACAAGGAAAAGCTGACCGAAACCTCTGCCGAGATCATCACGGCGAGCGAAGACGGCAATACCCTGATCTATTCCGACAGTCCGCTCGGCGGTATCGGCTTCATCGACATCACGGACGCCAAAGCTCCCAAGGCTGCCGGCGCGCTGATGATGGACGGCGAGCCGACATCGGTTTCCGTGGCCGGCAGCAAGGTTCTCGTCGGCGTGAACACGTCCGAGAGCTTTACCAGCCCGTCGGGCAAGCTCGCTGTTGTCGACATTGCCTCCAAGGCTGTCGAAGCCACCTGCGACATCGGTGGCCAGCCTGACTCTGTCACCGTTGCCAAGGACGGCTCTTTCGTCGCGATCGCGATCGAGAACGAGCGTGACGAAGACGTCAACGACGGCGCCCTGCCGCAGATGCCGGCCGGCGACCTCGTGATCATCTCCCTGAAGGACGGCGTTGCCGATTGCGGCACCATGAAGCGCGTCGCTCTGACCGGTCTCGCCGAAGTCGCCCCAGAAGATCCGGAGCCGGAATTCGTCGCGATCAATAGCCTCGGCGAAATCGCCGTGACGCTGCAGGAGAACAACCACATCGCCATCGTCGACGGCAAGACTGGCGAAGTGAAGGCCCATTTCTCCGCTGGCACGGTCGATCTGGCTGGAATCGATACCAAGTCGGATGGCGCGCTCAAGTTCACGGGCACCAAGGAAGGCGTTCCGCGCGAGCCTGACGCTGTGAAGTGGCTCGACGACGGCAGGCTGGTTATCGCCAATGAAGGTGACTGGAACGGCGGTTCCCGCGGCTTCACCATCTTCGACAAGACCGGCAAGGTCGCTTACGAAGCCGGCGCTTCGCTCGAAATGGCGATCGCCCAGATCGGCCACTTCCCCGACAAGCGCGCCAAGTCCAAGGGCGTAGAGCCGGAAGGCCTGGAAGCCGCAACTTTCGGCGATCAGAACTACTTCTTCGTTCTCGCCGAGCGTTCCTCGATCGCCGCCGTCTACAAGGACACGGGCGCCGAGCCGGAACTCACCCAGCTCCTGCCGTCGGGCGTTTCGCCGGAAGGCGCGGTCGCCATCCCATCGCGCAACCTGCTGGTCACCGCCAACGAAGTTGATCTCGGTGAAGACGGCGGCCCGCGCTCGCATGTCATGCTCTATGAACTGGCTGAAGGCACGCCGGCCTATCCGATGATCCAGTCGGCCATGGTCGATGGCGCACCGATCGGCTGGGGCGCTCTCTCGGGTCTCGTCGGCGATGCCGAAAAGGCAGGGACGCTCTACGCCGTCAACGACAGCTTCTATGCGATGCAGCCGACCATCTACACGATCGATGCGACGCAGAAGCCGGCTGTCATCACCTCGGCGCTGCCGGTTACCCGCGCCGGTGCCGCTGCTCAGAAGCTCGACCTCGAAGGCATCACGCTGGATGGCAAGGGCGGCTTCTGGCTGGCCTCCGAAGGTGACGCGGCCAAGCTGGTCGGCCATGGCCTCTACAATGTCGACGCCAAGGGCGAGATCAAGGCCGAGATCGGCTTCCCGGTCGAACTCCTGGCCGGCCAGACCCGCTTCGGTCTCGAAGGCATCACCTCTGTCGGCACCGGCGACGACATGACGCTCTGGATGGCCGTTCAGCGCGGATGGGGCGATGACGAGAAGGGCTCGGTGAAGCTCCTCTCCTACAACCCGAAGTCCAAGGAATGGGGTGCCGTTCGTTATCCGCTGGAAGCGGCTGGTGAAGGCTGGGTCGGCCTGTCGGAAATCACCGCCCATGGCGACTATGTCTACATCGTCGAGCGGGACAACCAGATCGGTGAAAACGCCAAGCTCAAGAAGCTCTACCGCGTCGCGATCGCCGATCTGAAGCCTGCCAAGATCGGTGAAGAGCTCCCGACGGTTACCAAGGAAGAAGTCCATGACTTCATCCCGGACCTGAAGGCCGCCACCAATGGCTACGTCGTCGATAAGCTTGAGGGCTTTGCTTTCGACGCCTCGGGCAAGGCCTTCGCCGTGACCGACAACGACGGTGTGGATGACTCCTCGGGCGAGACACTGTTCTGGGAAGTGAACCTGCAGGGCACCAACTGATCGAAAGATCGGAGCTCCCCAAACAAAAGAGGCCGGGTGATCGCTCACCCGGCCTCTTTCTTTGAACGCTTTAGCGTCTTACCAGCGGTGATGCACATGCGGTGCGATTAACCGCTCATAGACCTCGCGCGACGCTGCCATGACGTCGGCAGACAGGGCCGCCAGATCGGAAGCCGCAGCATTTGCCTTGGCCTGCTCGCCGTTGCGGGCGCCGGGGATCACCACCGTGATGGCTTCATGCATCAGGATCCAGCGCAGAGCGAATTGCGCCATGGAGGCACCTTCCGGCACCAGCTTGCGAACCTCTTCCACAGCGGCAAGTCCTGTCTCGAAGGGCACGCCAGCAAAGGTCTCGCCAACGTCGAAGGCCTCGCCATTGCGGTTGAAGTTGCGGTGGTCTTCTGCGGCAAACTGCGTGGCAGCCGTGATCTTGCCCGACAGCAACCCGCTTGCCAGCGGCACACGCGCGATGACCGCAACATTCCGACGCTTGGCTTCCTGGAAGAATAGACCCGCCGGGCGCTGGCGGAACATGTTGAAGATGATCTGCACCGAGACGACGCCCGGATATTCGATTGCCTTCAGCGCTTCCTCGACCTTTTCGACCGACACGCCGTAATGCTTGATCTTGCCGGCCTTGCGGATCTCTTCGAGCCCCTCGAACATCTCCTGACGGTAGTAGACGTCGGTCGGCGGGCAGTGCAGCTGCACGAGATCGAGGCTGTCGATTTCGAGGTTCTTCAGCGACCGGTCGATGAAGGCCTCGATATTGGCCTTTGTGTAGCCATCCGCCACATGCGGGTTGAGCCTCCGACCGGCCTTGGACGCCACCATAGGCCGCTTGCCGCCACGCGCCTTAAGGACCTCGGCGATGATCTTCTCCGAACGACCGTCGCCATAGACGTCGGCCGTGTCGATGAAAGTCATGCCGGCATCGAGCGCTGCGTTGAGCGCTGCACGGCCGTCTTCTTCCGACACCTCGCCCCAGGATCCGCCGATCTGCCAGGCGCCGAAGCCGATATCGCTGACAGTGAATTCCGTCCGGCCGAAGGAATGTTCTCGCATCGTGATGTCTCTCCCGTGATTGCGGTTTCGAGCTAGCAAGTGGGGCAGGGGGTGGCAAGCTTCAACCGCTCTGATCGCGTGAAGTGATCCACCGTCCCCGCTCCTGCGAAATGGGGAGTGAAATCAGCCAAGAGCCTCGCATGCCCAAGATGATCCGCAAGGGCGATCTGCCCCAGAAAACCTGTCCCGTCTGCCGCAAACCATTTGCCTGGCGCAAGAAATGGGAGCGGGACTGGGAGAATGTGATCTATTGCTCCGACCGCTGCCGCCGGACCGGCAAAACCGGAAGCGCCGGCAAGTCGTAGACCACTCCAGACACACCAGTGATCGGACACCCATGACAGACCAAGCACCGGCCTCCGCGCGCCTCGCATTTTACGCGCTTCCGGCGATCCCCATGGCTGCGATCGCGCTTCCCTTCTACATCGTGCTGCCCACGTTCTATGCCGACCACTTCGCCATGTCGCTGGCGACGATTGGGGCCGTACTTCTCGGCATCCGCCTGATCGATGCAGTCACCGATCCCCTGTTCGGCTGGCTTTCCGACCGGGTCCGCTCCCGCTTCGGTCGCCGCCGCTTCTTCTTTCTGATTTCGACGCCGCTGACGGCGCTCGCGGCCTTCATGCTGTTCTGGCCGCCTCAGGATGCCGGTGTCGGTTATCTCGCCTTCTGGGGCGTGGCCCTTTCCATCGGCGCCACCTGGTCGCTGCTGCCCTACACGGCCTGGGGGGCGGAACTTGCGACCGGCTACCAGGCCCGCGTCAAGCTCTCCGCCTGGCGGGAAGGGGCGACGCTCGTCGGCTCGCTGATTGCCATCACGCTGCCCTTCGTCGGCGGCCTGGACACGGCGGTCGGTTTCCATGGCCTTGCCTGGATCGCCGTTTTCATCGCCGTCGCCCTGCCTCTCGCCGGCCTGCTTGCCGTGGCGAATGTGCCCGAGCCGGTGGACTTCTCCCGGCGCAAGCTGTCCTTGCGCGAGGGCTTTCGCCATCTGCGCGCCAACGGCCCCTTCCTGCGGCTCGCCTCAGCCTTCCTGCTGAACAGCTTTGCCAATGCGATCCCCGCATCACTCTTCATCTATTTCGTCGGCCAGCGCCTCGGTGCCCCTGCCATGCAGGGCCCTCTGCTTTTCACCTATTTCCTCTGCGCCATCGCCGGCGTCCCCCTGGCCGTGGAAACTGCCAAACGCCTCGGCAAACACCGCGCCTGGTGCTTCGCCATGATCCTCGCCTGCGCCGTCTTCTCGGTCGCCGGCTTCCTAGGGGAGGGCGATGTTCTCGCCTTCACCATCGTCTGCGTCGTCACCGGCTTGCTGCTCGGCTTCGATCTGACGCTGCCCCCGGCCATCCAGGCCGATGTCATCGACAACGACACGGTTTCATCGGGCGAACAGCGCTCCGGCCTCTATTTCGCCGCCTGGAGCTTCATCACCAAACTTGCCGTCGCGCTCTCCGCCGGCGTCGTCTTCCCGCTGCTTGATCTCGCCGGATTCATTGGTGACCAGACGGCAGCCCAGACGCCGGAAGCGCTGAGCGCACTCACGGCTCTCTATGCCTTCCTGCCGATCCTGCCCAAGCTCGTCGCCATCGCCCTGATGTGGAATTTTTCCCTCGATGAGGCAGCCCATCAGAGGCTGCGTTCGAGCGTTGAAGGTAAGAGAAGGTAAGACTTGAGCGCTCCAGCATCTTTGACAGATCTGTAACCGGCCGTTAGATCGGCACGTGGAGCACTCGGGGCGCGGCAAACTGACGGCTTTGTTCAGTTTCGTCGCAGAACGCTGTGGGCGTTCACGGTTTGTCATCTCTGTGTCGTGTTTTATGCTCCACAACCGGCAAAGCCGTGGGCTCGGGTGCAGTATTTGGTCGATATAGGTGTTGAATGCGCATTGTGATGATCGGTTCGGGTTATGTCGGCCTCGTGTCGGGAGCCTGTCTGGCGGACTTCGGTCACGAGGTGATCTGTGTCGACAAGTCGACCGAGAAGGTCGAGGCGCTGGAGCGCGGAGAAGTGCCGATCTTCGAACCGGGTCTCGATGCGATCATTGCGCATAACCGCGCCTCCGGACGCCTGAGCTTCTCGCTCGACCTCGCAGGCCCTGTCGCCAATGCCGATGTCGTCTTCATCGCCGTCGGCACGCCGTCCCGCCGTGGTGACGGCCATGCCGACCTCACTTACGTCTACGCCGCTGCCCGCGAGATTGCCGCTGCCGTCACCGGCTTCACGGTCGTCGTCACCAAGTCCACCGTGCCGGTCGGCACCGGTGACGAGATCGAGCGCATCTTCCGTGAGGAATTCTCCGAGAAGGACATCGCCGTCGTCTCGAACCCCGAATTCCTCCGCGAAGGTGCTGCCATCTCGGACTTCAAGCGTCCCGACCGCATCGTCATCGGCACTGGCGACGAACGCGCCACCGAACTGATGCGCGAAGTCTACCGTCCGCTCTATCTCAATGAAGCGCCGCTCTATTTCTGCGAACGCCGCACCTCCGAACTCATCAAATATGCCGCCAACGCTTTTCTTGCGATGAAGATCACCTTCATCAACGAGATTGCCGATCTCTGCGAACACATCGGCGCCGACGTCCAGAAGGTGGCCAAGGGCATCGGCATGGACAAGCGCATCGGCGACAAGTTCCTGCATGCCGGTCCCGGCTATGGCGGCTCCTGCTTCCCGAAGGACACGCTGGCGCTGGTCAAGACGGCGCAGGACTTTGGCAGCCCGATGCGGCTGATCGAGACGACGGTTGCGATCAACGATACCCGCAAGCGTGCCATGGGCCGCAAGGTGATCGCCGCCTGTGACGGCTCCGTCCGCGGCAAGAAGATCGCCGTGCTCGGTCTGACCTTCAAGCCGAATACCGATGACATGCGTGATGCGCCGGCCATCACCATCATCCAGGCGCTTCTCGATGGCGGAGCCGAAGTCCACGTCTTCGACCCTGAAGGCATGGAGGCGGCCAAGGCCGTGCTCGGGCCCGTGACCTATGGCAAGAACCCTTATGAGATCGCGACCGGTGCCGAGGCGATCGTCGTCGTCACCGAATGGGACGAGTTCCGCGCGCTCGATTTCCGCCGCCTGAAGCAGGAGATGAAGTCGCCCGTGATCGTCGACCTGCGCAACATTTACAAGCCCGACGAAATGGCCAAATACGGCTTCAGCCATTTCCCGATCGGCAAGCGCAAGGCAAAGATCTGAGCATGCATTACCTCATCACCGGCACAGCCGGCTTCATCGGTTTCCATCTCGCCCGCCGCCTGCTGGCCGATGGGCACGAAGTGACCGGCTTCGATGGCCTGACGCCCTATTACAACGTCAAGCTCAAGCAGATGCGCCATGCCGCCCTTGCGCAGTATCCCGCCTTCCGGCCCGTGATCGCGATGCTGGAGGATCGCAGCGCCGTCGAAGAGGCCATGGCGACGGCGAAGCCGGATGTGGTGATTCATCTCGCGGCCCAGGCGGGCGTGCGCTACAGCTTGGAAAACCCGCAATCCTATCTGACCTCAAACGTCACCGGCTCCTACAACATCATCGAGCTTGCCGAGCGCCACAAGGTCAAGCACCTGATGCTGGCCTCCACTTCCTCGATCTACGGCGCCAATCCGACGGTGCCCTTCCGCGAAACCGACCGAGCCGACGAACCGCTGACGATCTATGCCGCCACCAAGAAGTCGATGGAGCTGATGGCGCATGCCCATGCCCATCTCTACAAGACGCCGACCACGGCCTTCCGCTTCTTCACCGTCTACGGCCCCTGGGGCCGGCCGGACATGGCGCTGTTCAAGTTCGTCGATCTGATGCTCAACGACCAGCCGATCGAGATCTATGGCGAAGGCCAGATGAGCCGCGACTTCACCTATATCGACGATCTCGTCGAGGCGATCGTGCGCATCTCGCATGTCATTCCGGACGAATCGAATCGCGTTGCCGATGATGGGATCGAAACGCTCTCCCGCCAGGCGCCGTTCCGCCTGGTCAATATCGGCGGCGGCCAGCCGGAAAACCTGATGGACTTCGTCGAAATGGTGGAGAAGGCGCTCGGCCAGCCGGCGATCCGTAAGATGTTGCCGATGCAGAAGGGTGACGTCCCGCGCACCTATGCCGCCCCCGATCTGCTGCAGGCGCTGACCGGCTACACCCCGAGCACCAGGCTCGAAGACGGCGTGAAGGCCTTCGTCGAATGGTATCTCGAAGCCCGGCGCGAATTGCAGGGGTGAGTGCCGTGACCTCGCCGATCGTCTGAGCCTTGACTTTACCCGCCGTTCGCCGCTGTTCTGGCGCCGAACGGTAGGCTGCGGCGGTTGCCGATAGAGCAGGACGACAGGCATGGACGAGGCAGGCAGCGCAGACACCGAGACCATGAAGGGCGAGGGGCCGCGCGCCCGTGGCTCCGGCACCGAATCGGTCTACAAGGCGCTGCGCCACGAAATCCTGACCATGGAGCGCCCACCGGGCAGTCCGCTCGACGAAACGCGCCTCTCCGAACATTTCGGCATGTCGCGCACACCGATTCGCGAGGCGCTGCTCCGGCTGACCTCCGAAGGGCTGGTCACGAGCCTCCCAAATCGTAACACGATCGTGGCCGTCATCGATTTCTCCAGCCTGCCGACCTATTTCGAGGCGCTCTGCCTGATGTACCGGGTGACGACGCGCGGTGCTGCCCAGCGCTCCGGCGAGGCCTGGATGGCAGAGATCGTCCGCCACCAGGAAGCCTTCGCCCAGGCGGTCGAGGCGCAGGATGCCTTCGCCATGATCGAGGCTAACCGAGAGTTCCACGTCGCCATCGCGGAACGTGCCGGCAATCCCTATTACACAACCTTCTTCGCCCGCCTGCTGGACGAGGGGCGGCGGATCCTGCGCCTCTACTACCAGACCTTCGATGACCGTCTGCCGCGCCGCTATGTCGAGGAGCACGAAAAGATCATCGAGGCGATCCGATCAGGGGATGTGGAGGAGGCGGACAGGCTGTCGATTGCCCATGCCGACCAGATCGTCCGCCAGATCCAGGATTACGTGGCGCGCAACATCACTGCTGCCGCCAAACTCCCGAACCTCTGACCCTTAAAAACACCCGTTTCAGCAGTCACTGAAACACGCCTCTTGTTTTTGTCGACAAACTGTATACGGTGACTTCACCTCATCAACAGGAGCTTCCCATGACCACTGGCTGGCACGGCGTATTCCCCGCCGCAACGACTCAATTCCATGAAGATCTCTCGGTCGATATCGACGCCACGCAGCGCGTGCTCGATGCCCTCGTCAACGATGGCGTCAACGGCCTGATCGTCATGGGCACCTGCGGCGAAAACAATTCGCTCGATCCGGAAGAAAAGCGCACCATCCTGAAGGCCGCCGTCGAGGTGGTGAATGGCCGCGTGCCGATCGTGACAGGCGTGTCGGAATTCGACACCCGCCGCGCATCCGCCTATGCCCGCGATGCGGAAAAGATCGGCGCCGATGGCCTGATGCTGCTGCCGGCCATGGTCTATGTGCCGAAGCCGCATGAACTGGTCGCCCATTTCAAGAAGGTGGCAGACGCGACCGGCCTGCCGATCATGCTCTACAACAACCCGCCAGCCTACCGCGTCAACATCGGCGCGGAAGTCCTGGAAGCGCTCGACGGCGTGAAGAACATCAAGGCCGTCAAGGAAAGCGCCCCCGATCCGCGCCGCTTCACCGACCTGATCAACGCCTTCGGTGACCGCTACGACATCTTCGCCGGCCTCGACGACGTGGCACTCGAAGGCCTGATGCTCGGCGCCAAGGGCTGGGTCTCCGGCCTTACCAGCGCCTTCCCGGCCGAATCGGTGGCCTTGGTCGCTGCCGCCGACCGTGGCGACTGGATGGAAGCCCGCCGCATCTACCGCTGGTTCATGCCGCTTCTGCATCTCGATGCCGAACATGACCTCGTCCAGTCGATCAAGCTCGCCGAACAGATCATGGGCCGCGGCTCCGAACGCGTCCGCATGCCCCGCATGCCGCTTCAGGGCGCCCGCCGTGCGGAAGTCACTACCATGGTCGAAAAGGCCGCTGCGACCCGCCCGATCGGCGGCAAGTAAGGCCTGACAGTCTGCGAAAACTCGGGACCCGCAGAGGCAAGTCTGCGGGTCTTTTGCGTGGTGCCCGCATCCGCCGACAGCCCGTCGATCACCAGCAACTCACGGCCCTGTGACTTTTTCAGGGTCCATCGGCCACCCTGCTTCCCATTCTCACTGAATGTTAACGGCCCGCCTGCGATCCCGGCTTTCTACGTTCCATCAGGGGGTCGAAATATGACGAAGAAGACGAGTGCAAGCTGGCGCGCGCGGTTGCGCTATGAGTTCGACAAGAGCATGGCCGGCGGCGCTATCGCGCTGATTGGCTGGCTGGCGCTGATCTCGCTGGTGGTCATCAGCCTGGCCGGCGCATTCCTCGCGCTCACCGGCATTGCGCCCGAAGGCGGCGAACCGGTGAGCTTCATCGAAGGCACCTGGGAATCGCTGATGCGAACCTTCGATGCAGGCACCATGGGCGGCGACCAGGGTTGGGGCTTCCGCCTCGTTGCACTTGTCGTGACGCTGGCCGGCATCTTCGTCTTCTCAGCCTTGATCGGTGTCATCAGCTCAGGCCTCGAAAACAAGCTCGACGAATTGCGCAAGGGCCGCTCGCGCGTCCTCGAAAGCGACCACACGATCATTCTCAACTGGTCGACCTCGATTTTCGACGTCATTTCCGAACTCGTCATCGCCAACCAGAGCCGCCACCGTCCGCGCATTGTCATCATGGCGAACAAGGACAAGGTCGAGATGGAGGAGGAGATCGCCGACAAGGTGGGCGATCTCAAGAACACCAGGATCATCTGCCGCAGCGGCGATCCGACCGACCTGTTCGATCTGTCGATCGTCAATCCGCACACGTCCCGCTCGATCATCGTCTTGTCGCCCGAGAGCGAGGATCCCGATTCCCAGGTCATCAAGTCGGTTCTCGCTCTGGTGAACGACCCCAACCGCCGCCCCGAGCCCTATATGATCGCGGGCGAAATCCGTGATGCGCAGAATACCGAGGTCGCGCGAATCGTT
>CALSAF010000098.1:0-17900 GCA_943372805.1 Rhizobium sp. Q54 | reverse complement strand
GGGAGGTGGGGAGCGCGGCGTCCGCCGCGATGGTCCTGGAACGGGAGGTGGGCAGTCGGCCAGCGGCCACTCTCCCCCCGTGTGGGGGAGATGTCGGCGCAGCCGACAGAGGGGGGTATGTTGGCACAAGAGCGGACACGACCATCACGCCTCCTCCACCGCAAAGCGCTGCAATTCCTGCGGCATGCCCGAGACTTCCAGAAAAAACCGCGTCAGCAGGTTCTTCGCCGTCAGTTGGCGGTATTCCGCCGTGGCGCGCCAGTCGGTGAGCGGCTTGTAGTCGAGGTCGAAGGCGTCGCGGGCGGCTTCGACCGTGCCTTGCGTGAACGGCTTGCCGTAAAGCGCCGCCTCGACCGACCGCGCACGCTTCGGCGTCCCCGCCATGCCGCCGAAGGCGATGCGGATATGGGTGACGATACCAGCCGCATCGGTTTCGAGGTGGAAGGCGCCGCAGAGCGCAGAGATATCCTCGTCGCGGCGCTTGGAGATCTTGTAGACGGCGACGTGGCTTCCCGCTTTCGGGCGGGGCACGAACAGGCTTTCGACGAATTCGCCCGGCTGGCGGTCCTGCTTGCCGTAGTCGATGAAGAAGTCCTCGAGCGGCATGGTGCGGATGCCCGAGGCGGAGCGCAGGGTGACGCTGGCGGAGAGCGCGATCAGGGCCGGGGGTGAGTCGCCGATCGGCGAGCCGTTGGCGACATTGCCGCCGATCGTGCCCATGTTGCGGACCTGCTGGCCGCCGATGCGTTCGATCAGGCGACCGAAGGCGGGGATTTCACGGCGTAGCGCTTCAAAGGCATTGGTGTAGCTGACACCGGCGCCGAGCGTGATGCCGTCAGGCGTCACGGTGATCTTCTGCAGGTCTTGCAGATGGTTGATGAAGACGACCGGGTCGAGCACCCGCATCTGCTTGGTGACCCAGAGGCCGACATCGGTCGCGCCGGCAACCACGGTTGCCTTGGGATGGGCGGCGAGTGTTTCGGCCAGTCCCTCGACGCTGCCGGGCACGACGAGGCGGCGGCCATCGGGGCCTGTGATGGCGATGGTTTCGCGGGTTGAGATTTCTTCCAGCCGCGCGATGATGTTGGCGCGCTCGCGTTCCAGTGGATCGAAGAGGGCGGACGGCCTGACATGGCCGACCTGTTCGGCGGCTTTGACGATCGGCTCGTAACCCGTGCAACGACAGAGATTGCCCTGCAGCGCGCGCTCGATCTCGGCACGGCTGGGGTTCTCCGAGGTCAGCCAAAGCCCGTAAAGCGACATGACGAAGCCAGGCGTGCAGAAGCCGCATTGCGAGCCATGACAGTCGACCATGGCCTGCTGTACTGGATGGAGGGTGCCGTCTTTGGCCGCCAGATGCTCGACGGTCACCACATGGGTGGCATTCAGCGAGCCGACGAAGCGGATGCAGGCATTGACCGTTTCATAACTCAGCTTGCCACCGACGAGCCGCCCGACCAGCACCGTGCAGGCGCCGCAATCGCCCTCGGCGCAGCCTTCCTTCGAGCCGGTCAACCGCCGCTTCAGGCGCAGGAAGTCGAGCAGCGTCTCGGTCGGATCGAGGCTGGAAAGGGCGACATCTTCGCCGTTCAGGATGAAACGAATGCTGGTCATGAACTGCCTTTTTCTGCGGGGCGCGTTACTGCGCGGTCCAGCCGCCATCGATCGAAATGGAGGTGCCGGTGATCTGCTTGGCCGCGTCGCTGGCGAGGAAGATGGCGGTTCCCGCGACCTCCTCGATGGCGACGAATTCCTTCGTCGCCTGCAGGCGCAGCATCACGTCCGTCTTCACCTGTTCCTCGGAAATGCCACGGGCCTTGGCCGTGTCGGGGATCTGCTTCTCCACGAGCGGTGTCAGCACATAGCCGGGGCAGATCGCGTTGATGGTAATGCCGAATTCCGCCAGTTCCAGGGCGACCGACTTGGTGAGGCCCATGATCCCGTGTTTGGCGGCGACATAGGCCGACTTGTAGGGTGAGGCCACCAGCGCATGGGCCGAGGCGACATTGATGATGCGGCCTTTCTTCTTTGCCTTCATGCCGGGTACTGCGGCTCGGATCGTGTGGAAGGAGCTCGTCAGGTTGATCGCGATGATCTGGTCCCATTTGTCGATCGGGAAATCCTCGACCGGGGAGACATGCTGGATGCCGGCATTGTTGACGAGGACATCAACGCCACCGAAGGTCTTTTCGGCGGTGGCGATCATATCGGCGATCTCGGCCGGTTTGGTCATGTCCGCGCCGTGATAGATGGCCTTGCCGCCATGGGCTTCGAGTGCCTTGCGGTTCGCTTCGATCTCGTCTGCGGGACCGAAGCCGTTGATCACGAGGTTTGCGCCTTCGGCGGCAAAGGCTTTCGCGATGCCGAGCCCGATCCCGCTGGTCGATCCGGTAACAACGACGGTTCTGGTCATCTGATTTTTCCTTTTCCCAGGCCTGTTGCGACGCAACACACTGTTGAAGGTTATGCCCAAAGGCGGAGCACTGGCAATCGCGATTTTGGCGCAAGACTGCTTCGCCGAAATGCATAAAATCGCGTGTCGCATTCAATCTGTTCGCCAGTTCGAAACAGTCCGTCACCCCGGCACGGTTTGCGACTGCGATGGCAAACCTCTATCTCTGGCGCAACGATACAGCGAGAGAGACCCATGGAACTCGGACTTTACACCTTTGCCGATGTCGACCCCAATGCCGCCAACAAGGGCGCGGAAGCCAAGCGCCGCGTGGACGAGCTGCTCGCCGAGATCAAGCTCGCCGATGAGGTCGGTCTCGATGTCTTCGGCCTCGGCGAACATCACCGCCCTGACTATATGGCCTCTTCTCCCGCGACGATTCTGGCGGCCGCAGCCGTGCAGACGAAGAATATCCGGCTGACCAGCGCCGTTTCGGTTCTCTCGTCCGACGATCCGGTCCGCGTTTTCCAGCAATATGCGACGGTTGATCTGCTTTCCGGCGGACGAACCGAGCTGATGGTTGGCCGCGGCTCGTTCATCGAGAGCTTCCCGCTGTTCGGCTATGATCTTGAAGACTATGACCTGCTGTTTGCCGAAAAGCTGCAACTGCTCATGGAGATCCGTGAGAACGAGGTAGTGACCTGGGAAGGTGAGACGCGCAAGCCTATTAAAGCGCGGGGCGTCTATCCCCGTCCGCTGCAGGATCTGCTGCCGTTGTGGATTGCCATCGGCGGTACGCCACAGTCCGCGGCGCGGGCCGGTTATCTCGGCCTGCCGCTGGCGCTTGCTATCATCGGCGGCGAGCCGCATCGGTTTGCACCGTTCTTCGATCTCTACCGCCAGAGCGCCGCCAAGGCCGGCGTCGACCCGAAGCAGTTGAAGACCAGCATCAACGTGCATGGCTTCATCCATGACACGGTGCAGTCGGCAGCCGACATCTTCTACGAGCCGCAGGCCGTGGTGATGAACCGCATTGGTCGCGAGCGTGGCTGGGGCCCGACCAACCGGGCGCAGTTCGATGCCTCACGCGCCCCGCGCGGCGCGCTTTTCGTCGGCGATCCGGAAACGGTCGCCGAAAAGATCGTCGCCATGCATGGCATCTTCAAGAACGACCGCTTCCTGTTGCAGATGGCAATCGGCCCGATGCCGCATATCGAGATCATGCGCGGCATCGAACTCTACGGCACAAAAGTCGCGCCGCTGGTTCGGAAAGCGTTGACGGAGACAGCGTCTGCCGCCTAAGGCAGCGCTTATCCCCGCCGCAAAGCCGTTGAAGGAATGCCATGATCGTCGAAACCGAAGAGGACCTCACGCGTCTGAAAGACATCGGACGCATCTGCGCGACGGCGGTGAAGACCATGGCGGCAGCGCTCGAACCCGGTATCACGACGCGCGAACTCGACCTGATCGGGCGCAAGGTGCTCGAGGACAATGGCGCACAGTCTGCGCCGGAGCTCTGCTACCAGTTTCCGGGCGCCACCTGCATCTCGGTCAATGAAGAGATCGCCCATGGAATTCCCGGCGACCGGGTGATCCGGGCGGGTGATCTCGTCAATATCGATGTCTCGGCCGAAAAGCTCGGCTATTTCGGCGATACCGGCTCGTCCTTCATCGTACCGCCGGGCACGGCCAAACTCGAACGGCTGTTGCGCGACGGCAAGCGTGCGCTCTGGGTTGGCCTCAATCAGGTCAAGACCGGCCGGCCGCTCGCCGATATCGGCAATGCAATCGGGGCGTTCGCCAGGAAGAACCGCTATACGCTGATCACCAATCTTGCCAGCCACGGCGTCGGCCGCTCCCTGCACGAGGAACCGACGGAGCTTTCGACCTGGCCGGATCCGGATGAGACGCGGATCATGGAGGAGGGGCTTGTCTTTACCGTCGAGCCGTTCCTGTCGCTCGGCGGCCAATGGGCCGAGGATGGCGACAAGGACAACTGGACGCTCTATAGCGAGCCGCGCGCGCCGACCGTGCAGTTCGAGCACACGATCGTGGTCACTAAGAATGGCCCGCTTGTCCTGACGCTCGCCAATTAGGGCGAGCGCCTTGGCTTCTGTTTCGTCTTAATCGGCCTTCGAAAAGGCGACGGCGACGCCCTTCTTCTTGAAATAGGACTGCATGATCTTGCGGCCCTGGCGGTTCGACTGGGCGAGCTTTGACGGCTCGAACACGGCTTCCTTGACGCCTTCCTTCACCATCGCGGCCTTCAGGGCGGCAATATGGAGGTCGATCTCTTCGTTGTCGTTGTTGATCGAGGTGTAGATGTTGTCGATGGCCTGCTGAAGGCTGAGGTCGCTCATTTGGCACTCCTGAAAAAGCTTTGGGACTTCCCTAGCGAATTTTGGGCAGGAGGCAAGGTGCATGGGGCAGGCCGAGCTCATGGGTCTAACCTTACAGACCCTTAATTTTCGCGGGGGTAATTCTGCCACAATTTGGCGATGCCATTGCTGGACGGAACCTTCTGCCCTAGGTTTCGCCAAGTTCTACAGGACTTCTCCCACACGAAGGTTTCCCGCGTGTTTCATTCCTTCTTCCCCCGCCCCAAGCTGTTCTTCACCTCGGCGGCCTTGTGGTCACTCGTCTGTATCATCGTCTGGTATACCGTTGGCCCCGACATCGGTGCAGCCCTCGGCATGCCGCCGCTGGCCGAAGGGCAGACGCCGCCGGTCGGGCTGGCCTTCTTCTTCACGCCGGACAATCTCTGGTTCTACCTCTATTTCACGATCTTCGTGCTGATCTTCGGTGCTGTCTGGCAGATGATCGCCAAGGATCATCCCTGGACCAACTGGTCGATCTGGGGCTCTGCCTTCATCATCTTCATCGCCTATTTCAGTGTGCAGATCTCGGTGGCGGTCAACAACTGGCGCGGTCCCTTCTTCGACCTCTTCCAGAAGGCGCTGAACGGGGATGGAACGGTGACGGCCGGCCAGCTTTACGAGCTTCAGCTGCGCTTCCTCGAAATCGGTATGGTCGGCGTGACGCTGTCGGTGCTCACGGCCTTCTTCACCAACCACTACGTCTTCCGCTGGCGCAATGCGATGAACGACTTCTACATGTCGAAGTGGGACAAGCTTCGCCATATCGAAGGGGCCTCACAGCGTGTTCAGGAAGACACGATGCGCTTTGCCAACATCCTCGAAGGCCTTGGCGTTGCGTTGATCAACTCGGTCATGACGCTGGTCGTCTTCCTGCCGATTCTCTTCCGCATGTCGGAAAATGTCAGTGAACTGCCGATCATCGGCGCTGTGCCGCATGCGCTCTTCTGGCTGGCAATCTTCTGGTCTGCCTTCGGTACGATCCTCTTGATGGTTGCCGGTATCAAGCTGCCGGGTCTGCAATTCCGCAACCAGCGCGTCGAAGCCGCCTTCCGCAAGGAACTCGTCTACGGCGAAGACAATGCGGATCGGGCAGAGCCTGTCACCGTGCGTGAGCTCTTCTCGAACGTGCGCCGCAACTATTTCCGCATGTACTGGCACTACACCTATTTCAACGTCGCCCGGTATACCTATGGCCAGCTCGACGCGATCTTCTTGACCTTCATCCTCATCCCGACCATCGTTGCCGGCAAGATCACGATGGGTCTCTGGCAGCAGATCGCCACCGCCTTCGGTCAGGTGACGGACAGCTTCCAGTATCTCGTCAGCTACTGGTCGACGATCATCGAGCTTTTGTCGATCCACAAGCGTCTTGCTGCCTTCGAAGCTGCGATCGATGGCGAGCCGCTGCCGGCGATCGACCAGCGTTACCTTGAGCGTGAAGCTGCCGAAGGAGAGATTGCGGCGGATCGTCCTTACTAAGGACAGCAGGCTGCAACAAATAAAGCGAGGCCGCGCCGGGAAACCAGCGCGGCCTTTCTCATTGATGCATTGAGGTCTCGTCAGGCGAGATCAGCGACCATCTGTCCAGGCACGCCAAAGCTTACACGCATCGCCGCGTAGGCCTCCGGCTGGGTGAAGAGCGACAGCCCGATGGCAACGGCGCCGATGGTGGCGGCGATCACGCAGGCGCAGGCGAGGAGGAAAAGGATCTTCATGGATTACCCCGAGGTTTTCTCAGCCCATATCGGGTGTCGCGGGTCTCAAGTAAATGCGTCATGCGATCACATCGCGCCGGGCGTTCCGGCCGATGCATCACCCCTGTCTTCCAGCATGTCGAGCGCTTCCGAATATGTGACGCAGGCGACATCGGGGCGGGGGCAGACTTCCGCCACCAGCCGCTCCATCGCTGCCCAATAGGCGCCGCCGTTCATGGTGACGAAGTGCAGGCCGATCTGCAAAGGGATGCGGTCGCCGTTGTATTGTGCCTCGAAGGCTGACTTGAAAGCCTTGTAGCTGCGCTCGGCGAATTCATCGCCCTTTGACGGATGGTCCATGCCGGCCGAATGGCGGATGAAAAGATTGTAGTCCATGGCGATGATCCGCCGCGATTTCGGCCCCTCCGGGATCAGCGGCAGGCCGAAGCGGGCAAGCCCGCCTTTCCGGACTGGCAGGGCAGGGTCATGGGTCACCACGCTCGCATCGTAGCGGAAGCCATGCTCGCGCTCGGCCTGGAACAGGCTGTCGGGGGCGGAGAGATAAGGCGCGCGAAAGCCTGTGATGTCGTTCCTGACGAAGTTCGCCCAGTCCTTTGGCTCGCGATCGCTAAGTCCATTGTCTTTCCAGGCGTTCAGGAGAACCCGGTCGAAGGTCTCGAATTCCGTCAGCCACTCGGCCTTCGTCCAGTCCTTGCCGTCGAAGTGGCCACAGGTGTGGCTGGCGATCTCGTGGCCTTCGCTTCTGGCGTTCCAGATGTGGTCGAGCCTGGCAGCCACCTCGTTCGCATCTGTCGCAAAACCGATGTTCGAGCGGCCGGCCTTGATGCCCGGCGCCTTGTAGTCACCGGCGCGGGCACGCGGGATCAGCGTGGTGCAGGAGAGGAAATAGGTGAAATGCGCGTCTGCACGCTTGGCAATGTCCCGGCTTCGCGCCCAGAGCCTCACATCATGCGCACCATCGAAGGAGATCATCAGGATCTGGCTCGGCTTAGTGCCGCCAGCGCCTTTTGCCGCAGGGGCGGGCTCCTGCGCGGAAGCAGCCGTGGCGGAAAGGGCAAGGGAAAAGGCAATCAAAGAACGAAACATCAGCACACACCCGGCAATCAATTTGGTGTGTTGCCTCCCATTCAAATGCGGCGAAGCTTTGAACAGGCTGGATATTCGAACGTCAGGCCAGTAAGGCTTTGGGCAACTCGACCCGAAAGGTTCTCACTCATGACACTTCTCATTCTCGGCATCGTCCTGTTTCTGGCCACCCATCTGATCCGCGTCGTCGCGCCCGGTTTTCGGGTCTCGATGATCGGCCGCTTCGGCGAGACCGGCTGGCGGGTCATCAATTCGGTGATGAGCCTCGTGTCGCTGGTGGTCCTGATCTGGGGCTATGCCACGGCACCTGTTATCAATCTCTGGTTCCCGCCCATGGGCATGAACCATCTGACGACGACCTTGATGCTGTTTGCCATGATCTGTCTGGTCGCCGGCTTCCTGCCGGCCGGGCATATCGCCACCAAGACCAAGCATCCGATCGTGCTGTCGATCAAGATCTGGGCCGCCGCGCACCTGCTCGCCAATGGCGACCTCGCCTCGGTGCTGCTGTTCGTGGCGCTTCTGGCCTGGGGTGTGGTCCTGCGCATCAGTTACAAGCGCCGTGTTCGGGCGGGTGAGCTTGTGCTCAAGCCGTTCGTGTCGGCACGCTTCGATGCGATTGGCGTCGTCGGCGGTATCGTCGTTTGGGCCGTCATCACCATGTGGCTGCACAAACTGTTGATCGGGGTTGCACCGCTCGCCATGTGAGCACTCAGGGCTTTTCGCGGTTTTCCCCTTACAAGCGGGCAAAAATCGGCTAGAAGGCCGCTCACGCATGAGACTGCATCGAAAGGCCGGCATCGTCCGGGGATATGAATGGTTGATCAGAACGACAGCTTTATCCGCGAAGTGAACGAGGAGCTCCGCTCCGACCAGGTGCGCAACGCCTGGAAGCGCTACAGCAGCATCATCATAGGTGCTGCCGTGGTCATCGTCCTCGGCACGGCTGGCCATCGCCTCTGGACCCATTGGGACTCCACCCAGGCCTCGGATGCCGGTGACAAGTTCCTTGCGGCGCTGACGCTGGCCGATCAGGGCAAGCGGGATGAGGCGGAAGCGGCTCTCCAGGCGCTCGAACAGGACGGTTATGGTGCCTATGGCATTCTGGCTCGTTTCCGTGCCGCCTCGGTTCTCGCCGAAAAGGGTGATCCGGCTGGCGCCGTTGCATCGTTCAAGACGATCGGCGATGATGCGTCGATCCCGGATGCCGTGCGCAACACTGCCAAGGTGCGCGCCGCCTGGCTGCTGGTCGATACCGGCAGTTACGAGGAGGTTTCGGCCATGGTCGAGGCCATGGCGACACCGACCAATGCGATGCGCCATGCCGCCCGCGAAGCGCTGGGGCTTGCCGCCTACAAGGCGGGTGACATGACGCGTGCGCGTGAATGGTTTGAACAGATCAACGAAGACGCGGAAGCCCCGCGCAACGTCGCCAACCGGGCCCAGATGATGCTCGACAACATCACGGCCTCGGGCAAGGCGCCCTGAACAACAAGGCCACCAAGGCCGGAAAGCTAGCGTTCCCATGAGTTTCACAGTCGCCATCGTCGGGCGCCCGAATGTCGGCAAGTCCACACTTTTCAACCGTCTGGTGGGAAAGAAGCTGGCGCTCGTCGACGATACCCCGGGGGTTACCCGCGACCGTCGGCCGGGCGATGCCAAGCTCGTGGACCTGCGCTTTACCATCATCGATACCGCCGGCCTTGAAGAGGCAGGCCCCGATACGCTCGAGGGCCGCATGCGCGCCCAGACAGAAGCGGCGATCGACGAGGCAGACCTGTCGCTCTTCGTCGTCGATGCGAAGTTCGGCCTGACGCCACTCGACAAGACGCTCGGTGAAATGCTGCGCCGGCGCGGCAAGCCCGTCGTGCTGGTGGCCAACAAATCGGAAGCCAAGGGCTCGGATGGCGGTTTCTACGATGCCTATACACTTGGCCTCGGTGAGCCCGTGCCGATCTCGGCCGAACACGGCCAGGGCATGATCGACCTGCGCGACGCGATCGTCGAAGCGATTGGCGAAGATCGTGCCTTTCCGGAGCCGGAAGACGAGGCCGAGACCGACGTCGTCCTGTCGCAGGACGGCGACTTCGAGGGTGAGGACGACGAGGCGGAGCCCGAATATGACGACAGCAAGCCGCTGCGCGTCGCGATTGTTGGACGTCCGAATGCCGGCAAGTCGACTCTGATCAACCGCTTCCTCGGCGAAGACCGTCTGCTGACGGGTCCAGAGGCCGGCATCACCCGCGATTCGATCTCGGTCGAATGGGACTGGCGCGGCCGGACGATCAAGATGTTCGATACCGCCGGCATGCGCCGCAAGGCCCGCGTGCAGGAAAAGCTGGAAAAGCTCTCCGTCGCCGACACCCTGCGCGCCATCCGCTTTGCCGAGACGGTCGTCATCATCTTCGACGCGACGATCCCGTTCGAGAAGCAGGATCTGCAGATCGTCGATCTCGTCATCCGCGAGGGCCGCGCCGCCGTGCTCGCCTTCAACAAGTGGGACCTGGTCGAGGACCCGCAGGCTTTCCTGACCGACCTTCGCGAAAAGACCGAACGGCTTCTGCCGCAGGCGCGCGGCATCCGGGCGGTACCGATCTCGGGCCATACCGGATATGGGCTGGAAAAGCTCATGCAGAACATCATCGACACCGACAAGGTGTGGAACAAGCGCATCTCGACCGCCAAGCTCAACCGCTGGCTCGATGCGGTGACGACGCAACATCCGCCACCGGCCGTCTCCGGTCGCCGCCTGAAGCTCAAATACATGACACAGGTCAAGGCCCGCCCGCCGGCCTTCATGATCTCCTGCACGCGTCCCGATGCTCTGCCGGAGAGCTATGTGCGTTACCTGACCAACGGTCTGCGTGCCGATTTCGACATGCCGGGCGTGCCGATCCGCATCCATTTCAAGGCGGGCGAGAATCCGTTCGAGGGCCGCAAGCGGCGCCGCTGATCCGGGCTGCTCACTCGGTGGCGGGGCGCCCGCGGGTGTCGATCTCTGCCGGGCGGGCCCCGAAACGCTGCCTGAGGCCGCGCTTGCGGCGCTGCTCCTTGGCTTCCACGACATTATCAAAGAACTGCTGTGTGGCCGCTTCCCAGGAATAGGTTTCAGCCAGCCTGCGGGCGGAGGCTGGTGATGCCTGAAGCGCTGCTACGCATGCGATCTGCAGATCGTGATCCAGCGCGCCCGCATTTGACCCGGCAGGGATAATGTCGATGGGGCCGGTGACAGGGTAGCCAGCCACAGGTATGCCGGAAGCAAGTGCCTCCAGAATCGTGTTGCCGAAGGTGTCGGTCTTTGACGGGAAGACGAAGACATCGGCCTCGGCATAGGTGCGTGCGAGGTCCTCGCCATGCTTCACGCCGGTGAACAGCACGTCCGGATAACGCGCCTGAAGATCGGCACGGGCCGGGCCATCGCCGACCACAACTTTCGAGCCGGGCAGATCAAGATCGAGGAAGGCCGGCAGGTTCTTTTCGACCGCCACACGACCGACTGTCATGAAGATCGGACGGGGCAGGCCGAAGGGCTTTTCAGACTTTTGGCGCGGGTGGAACAGGGCTGTATCGATCCCGCGGCTCCAGAGGCAGAGATTGTTGATGCCTTGTGTCGCAAGCTCGCGCCGGAGGCTTTCGGTCGCCACCATGCAGGCACCACCGCGATTGTGGAACCAGCGCACATATCCATAGAGCCAGGCCAGCGGCACGGGCAGGCGGGCGGCGACATATTCCGGGAAGCGGGTGTGATAGGTCGTGGAGAAGGGGCGCTTGTTTCGGATGCACCATCGGCGCGCCATCAGGCCGAGCGGGCCTTCCGTCGCAATATGCACGTAGTCCGGCTGCTGCGCCTCGATCAACCGGCCTATGCGTGCCGGGGTCGCGAGCGACAGCCTGATTTCCGGATAGGTCGGCATGGGAATGCTGCGGAAGGGCTCGGGCGTGATCATCGAGACCTCGACGCCCAGCTTCTTGAGTTCTCGATTGGTTGTTTCGATCGAGCGGACAACGCCGTTCACCTGCGGGTGCCAGGCATCGGTCACGATGGTCAGTTTCGGCATGGCGCGCCCGCCCTCATCCGAACGGCCGCGAAAGCGGCGATTCTGCTTCACAAGCTCTGCCACGCCTTATGGGAGGGGAACATTACAGCTTGATGTCAGCCCTGAGACGCGTCGTTTGACATTGGGCGCCGAACCCGATTGCTTGAGGGGCGACCCGTCGATTCCTGCCGAAGGACCTGCCCATGACCAAGTCTCCCGCCAAGGCCGCCCGTTCCAATTCCGCCGACTGGTGGCGCGGCGCGGTGATCTACCAGGTCTATCCGCGCTCCTTCCAGGACACGGATGGCGATGGCATCGGCGACATCAAGGGCATCATCCAGCGGCTGCCTTACATCGCAGCCCTCGGCGTGGATGCGATCTGGCTCTCGCCCTTCTTCACCTCGCCGCAGGCGGACATGGGCTATGACGTGTCTGACTATTGCGACGTCGACCCGATGTTTGGCTCGCTTGCCGATTTCGACGCGATGATGACGGAGGCCAAGCGCCTCGGGCTCAAGGTGATCATCGACCAGGTGATCTCGCACACGTCAGACCAGCATCCGTGGTTCAAGGAAAGCCGGGCAAGCCGCGACAACCCCAAGGCCGACTGGTTCGTCTGGGCCGCCGCCAAACCCGATGGGACTGCGCCGAACAACTGGCTGTCGGTGTTCGGCGGGCCGGCCTGGGAATGGGACGGGGTGCGCAAGCAGTATTACATGCACAACTTCCTCGCCTCGCAGCCGGATCTCAACTTCCACAATCGCGAAGTCCAGGATGTCGTGCTGGATGCCGTGAAGTTCTGGCTCGACCGGGGCGTCGACGGCTTCCGCTTGGATACCGTGAACTACTACTTCCACGACAAGGAGCTGAGGGACAACCCGCCCCATGCGCCCGACAGCGAGGAGGCCGGACTTGATGCGCCCGACGTCAATCCTTACGGCATGCAGAGCCATCTCTACGACAAGACCCAGCCCGAAAACATCGAGTTTCTCAAGCGTTTCCGGGCGCTGCTTGACCAGTATCCGGACCGGACGACCGTGGGCGAAGTCGGCGACGGTGCACGCTCGCTGAAGACGGTGGCGGCCTATACCTCTGGCGGTGACAAGCTGCATATGTGCTACACGTTCGACCTGCTCGGGCCGGATTTCACCCCGAGCCATATCCGCCACTGCGTCGAGAGTTTCCAGAAACAGGTGAAGGATGGCTGGGTGTGCTGGGCCTTTTCCAATCATGACGTGACGCGGCATGTCAGCCGCTTTGTGCAGGATCCTGATGAGCGATCCGCCGTGGCGAAGATCGCTGCCTCTGTTCTCGCTACGCTGCGCGGCTCGATCTGCCTTTATCAGGGCGAGGAACTCGGTCTGCCCGAGGCTGAGCTTTCCTTCGAGGATCTGCGCGACCCCTATGGCATCCGCTTCTGGCCAGCCTTCAAGGGGCGTGACGGATGCCGGACGCCGATGGTCTGGGAAAGCGCCAAGACGCAGGCCGGTTTCTCGACCGCAAAGCCCTGGCTTCCGGTATCGGCGGAGCATCAGGCGCTGGCTGTGAATACGCAGGAAAGCGACGCGGCTTCGGTCCTTGCCCACTACCGGGCGACACTGGCCTTCCGGAAAAGCCATCCGGCGCTGATCGATGGCGACATGCAGTTCCTGGCGACCAACGAGGACGTGCTGGCCTTTACCCGGTCCAAGGGCGAGGAGCGGCTGCTCTTCGTCTTCAATCTCCGTCGCGGCCCGCAGGAAATTGGCATTCCCGCTGGCCTCACGGTCAAAGAGGCGGTTGTCGTCCCGGGCTTGTCCGGGCGGCAGGTGGAGACGGAAATCCATCTCGGGCCGCTTGATGGCTTCTGCGCGAGGCTGTGACCTGATGACGGCGCTGGCTGCGAGGACTGCAACGGCGGACGATCTCAGCGCCTGGGCGGGGTTGCGCCACCAGCTCTGGCCCCATCTCTCTCTGGAAAAGCACCAGGCCGAGATTGTGGAAGCGCTGGCGCAGTCGGAGAGGCTCATCGCCTTCCTGTGTGTGGTACCAGACGGCACTGCGGTCGGTCTTGCGGAGGCCAGTATCCGCTCCGACTATGTCAATGGTTGCGAAACCTCGCCGGTCGCCTTTCTCGAAGGCATCATCGTTGATCCCGCAAGGCGGCGGCAGGGCATTGCCGGTTTGCTGGTTGCCGCCGTCAGCGACTGGGCCCGGTCAAAAGGCTTGAGCGAGCTCGCCTCGGATGCGGATGTCGACAACACGGTGTCGCACGCCATGCATGCGGCACTGGGTTTCGAGGAGACGCAGCGGGTCGTCTATTTCCGAAGGCCGCTCTGACCTGTCACATCCCCTCATCGGGAATGTTCAGCACATGGCCGCAGGCCTTGCAGTGCACGGCATCCGCATCGTGCCGCTGCAATCCGCATTCGGGGCAGGGGAAGTTCACCTTGTAGGGGCGGGCGATCGCTTGGGCCAGTCGCACGAAGAGCGAGATGCCGATGATCATGGTGACGATCGAGGTCAGCTTGCCTGAGATGCCGGGCAGCGTGATGTCGCCGAAGCCTGTTGTCGTCACCGTCGCCACGGTGAAATAGAGCGCATCGATGAAGCCTGTGCCGGCGTCTTCGGCATAGAAGAAGAAGGTGTAGACAAAGCCTGTCACCAGAAAGAGGAAGACGAAGAGGTTGATGAAGGCGGTGACGACATCCGTCTGTTCCTTCAGCCCCAGCCGATTGAGCATCAGCTTGAAGACCGGACGCTGCGCCACCGCCCAGATGCGGGCGACGCGCAGGAAGGCGAAGTTGAAGAGAAGATGCGGGAAGAGCAACGTGCCGAGCACGAAGAGATCCACCCAGGTCATGGGCCGCAGCAGAAAGCCCTTCGTCGTGCGCGAAGCGCCCCATTGGGCGAGCATCTCGACCGCAATCCAGGCGGCAATGGCATAATCAAGGATCAGGTAACTCGGCCGGTCGCGCAGATAGGGGCCGGCCAGGAAGAAGGCGATGATCGCCAGATCGATCATCATCAGCGCGAACTGGAAGCGGATCGCCGCCGTGTCGCGACCGTAGTAGAGCCGGGCGAGATGCTGGCGGAGCGTCTTGGATTGTTCGGATGAAATGTTCATACCGGAGGAAGCTATTCCGCAGCGAGGGCCGTCGACCTCGTCTGGTCTCCGCGTCCAGCAAGGAGCCCTGCTACCGATATGTCTTCGTCAAGCTCTTCCCAGTGAATGCCAGTGGAGCTGAGTTCGTATTTCAACAATTCTCCAGGGGATACGGACAAAAGCCTTGGAAACCACGCGAGCGGCACGCCCAAGACACGTCCGTCCGACAGCGAAACCCACATGGTGGCATCGTCGAACCTGACATCAGTCGCCGCAATGTTCATGCCACGCCCTTTCGATCTCGGAACGGTTCTCCTTCACAAGGCGCATGATATCAGAGAGTTCCCGACTGTTGAACCCGTTGCTCTCGGCGAGCGCAATCTGTGGCTCTAACCAGATCTTTGCATCGGGGCCTTTTCTACGAACATGTATGTGGATCGGCTCGCGCGGTGAGCCTTCATTGGAATAGAAGTGAAATCGATATCCGTCCTTTCGAAAGACTTCTGGCATGGCTTTCCTCCAGCTTTGTAACTGGACTTGATCTTGAGGCTTGCCTGCATGCGTTCAGTGCGACCGCATTCGATTCGGAATTCTTTTTGCCAACGAGATGAAATTCAGCGAGATAGACGAAAAAGGAGCGGCCTTGTTGGTATGTTCCCTGTGGAGAAGCTGGGCATTCGGCATTGTGACACGCCTCGCACTGAATTCTGCCCGGGTGCACACGACGCCGCAATCCTCACCCAATCAGCCGGAACTTGTCGACATCCACCATGCCCTTGTCCGAAATCTTCAAGTGCGGGATCACGGGAAGCGGCAGGAAGGCGACCTGCAGGAAGGGTTCTTCGAGTTGCGTTCCAAGGGCATAGGCCGCTTTTCTCAAGTGGTGCAGTGTGTCGCGCACGCTTTCATAGGGTTCAAGGCTCATCAGCCCGGCGACGGGAAGCGGGATCTCGCCGGTCACCTTGCCGTCTTCGACCACCACGAAACCGCCCTTGATTTCCCCAAGCCGGTTGGCGGCGAGCGCCATGTCTTCCTCGGAGACGCCGACGACGCAGATATTGTGGCTGTCATGGCCGACGGTCGAGGCGATCGCGCCCTTCTTCAGGCCGAACCCCTGGACGAAGCCGTTGGCATGGTTGCCGTTCTTGCCGTGCCGCTCGATGACGGCGACCTTGATCACGTCGTTTGCGAGATCGACTGCGGTCTGGTTGCCGGAGGTCGGCAGGCGGTAGCGGCGGTGCTCGGTGATGATCTTGCCGGGCATGACGCCGATGACAGGCGTTTCGCCTTCAGCCACCGGTACGCCGAAATCTGCGGCCTTCACCAACCGCGCCTTGACGCTGTCGAGGCCAACGGGGGCGACCGGCTTGCGGGTGGCGAAGAGCGCGTCGGTCACGCGGCGGCCGGCGGCGAAGACCATCTCGGTCTTGCAGTTTTCAAGGCTGTCGACGACGACGAGATCGGCCCGCCAGCCGGGGGCGACGAGGCCGCGGTCCCTCAGCCCGAAGGCGCGGGCGGCCGAAATCGAGGCGGCGCGGTAGACAGCGATGGGCTCGACGCCGTTCCGGATTGCCTCACGGATGAGATAGTCGAGATGGCCCTGCTCGGCGATATCCAGCGGGTTTCGGTCATCGGTGCAGAGCGCGAGGAAGGGCGACAGTCGCTCGGTCAGGATCGGCATCAGGGCGTGGAGGTCCTTCGACACCGAGCCTTCGCGCACCAGGATATGCATGCCCTTGCGGATCTTCTCCATGGCTTCGGCGGCACTCGTGCATTCGTGGTCGGTGCGGATGCGTGCCGAGAGATAGCCGTTCAGATCCCGGCCCGAGAGAAGCGGCGAATGGCCGTCGATGTGGCCATCCTGGAAGGCTTCGAGCTTCGCCATGCAGATCGGATCCTTGTGGATCACCCCGGGAAAGTTCATGAATTCGGCCAGGCCGATGACCTTGGGATGGTGACGGAAGGGCAGCAACCGCTCGATCGGCAGATCGGCGCCGGAGGTTTCCAGATGCGTCGCAGGCACGCAGGACGAGAGCTGAACGCGGATGTCCATGATCGTCTGTTCGGATGAATCCAGGAAGAACTGGATACCCTCGGTGCCGAGTACATTGGCGATCTCGTGCGGGTCGCAGATCACGGTCGTTACGCCATAGGGCAGCACGCAACGGTCGAATTCATGCGGGGTGACGAGCGAGCTTTCGATATGCAGATGGGTGTCGATGAAGCCGGGTACGACGATTTTGCCCGAGATATCGATCACCTCGCGGCCCTCATAACCCTCGACCGTGCCTACGATCGTCTCGCCGCAAATGGCGATGTCGGAGGCAACAAGTTCGCCGGTGACGAGATCGAAGAAGCGCCCACCCTTCAGAACGATGTCGGCTGGCTCGCGACCGGTCCCCTGGTCGATGCGGCGTTCAAGGTCGGTCATGGCGTGCTCCGATTCTGTGTGCAGTGCAGTAGTCTATCGCCTTGCTGCCTGCGGGGAAATGGCCGCTTAGCCCTTGATCTCGACCACAAACCCGAACCGCATCGCGTCGCCTGCCGCCAGCGCCACCGTATAGGGCCGCTCGACCAGTTCCGCCGTGCCGCCTGCATGAGCCGCCATGCCGTGCCAAGGCTCCACGCAAAGGAAGGGCGCGCCTGGCTTTTGCCAGAGCGCGATGTTGGGCAGGTTTTCGAAGGTAAAATGCAGCGATGGCCCACCGTCGGCGGCGAAGGAGAGGCCGGTGCCCGCACCTTCGGGGAAAATCAGGGCGTCGTTGTCGAACAGCGCATGGGCCAGTTCCAGTCGCCCCGCCGTGAAGGGAGAGGTCGGCAGTGTCCTGCCGATCAGGCCGTCTTCGAGCTGCACGACGCCCGGTTCTGCGCCATTGTCGAGGGTGACGGCATGCGGCTTGCCTTCCGCGCCTGGCAGTGGCCAGCGGAAGGCGGGGTGGAAGCCGATGCCGAAGGGCAGGAGGGTGTTGCCGGTGTTGCCGACGCTTGCCGTGACCGTCAGGCGGCCTTCGTCCAGGCGGTGCTCCAGCGACAGGCGGAAGTCGAAGGGATAGACCTCTCGCGTTTCCGGCGTCGAGACGAGTTCGTGGCGGCAGGCGGTTTCCGTCTGCTCGACGAGCGAAAACTCTCGGCGCCGCGCGATGCCGTGCTGCGCCATCTGATAGGTCGTGCCATTGACCGCCAGCCGGTCGCCCGGCGCTTTGCCGA
>CALSAF010000097.1:0-18220 GCA_943372805.1 Rhizobium sp. Q54 | reverse complement strand
CTGGGTGAAATTTCTTGAGTTGCCTTGCGTTCGTGACTGCAGATTGACGACAGAAGTCAGGTTCAATAGCAAAGGCTGGAGCAGGGAGAACTCAAGCAGCTTGTCAGGATTTGCGGTATGACGATATTGGTGACCGGCGGTGCCGGCTTCATTGGGAGCAATTTTGTTCTGGACTGGCTCGCCCACACCGATGAGCCGGTGGTCAATGTTGACAAGCTTACCTATGCCGGTAATCTTCGGAACCTCAGTGCACTTGAGGGGGACGCGCGGCACTTCTTTCTGCGTGAGGATATATGCGATGGTTCACGGATGCTGGATATCATCGCCACACACAGACCAAGGGCTGTCATCAATTTTGCGGCAGAGTCTCATGTAGATCGGTCGATTGCGGGCCCGGAAGAGTTTATCCAAACCAATGTGGTCGGATGTTTTCGGCTCTTGGAGGCTGTCCGAAAAGCATCCACTGGATTCTCTGGCGCGTGGATGTCGAGTTTCAGATTCGTGCAAGTGTCGACTGATGAGGTCTATGGCAGCCTCACTCCTTCGGCGCCTGCGTTCTCGGAAGCGAACCGATTTGAGCCCAACAGTCCTTATTCAGCGTCCAAAGCGGCCGCGGATCATCTTGCACGGGCCTACTGGCATACCTATGGCTTGCCGACAGTTACCACCAATTGCTCAAACAATTATGGTGCGTTCCATTTTCCTGAAAAGTTGATTCCGCTTTGCATCAACAATGCGCTGGCTGGCCTTCCTTTGCCTCTCTATGGAGACGGTCGCCAGGTCCGGGATTGGCTCTTCGTCCGGGATCATTGCGCCGCCTTGAGGGTCGTGCTCGAGAGGGGGATTCCAGGAGAAACCTACAATATCGGCGGAAAGGCGGAATTCACAAACCTTGAGGTTGTGCAAATGATCTGTGACATCCTCGATGAATTGCGCCCTGATACCTTATCTGGCTCATACCGGCGTCTCATCACGTTCGTGAAAGATCGCCCCGGACACGACCGCCGCTATGCGATTGATGCATCAAAGATCGAGTCACAGCTGGGCTGGTATCCTCGCGTTGCTTTCAGAGACGGGCTCCGGCAAACGATAGAATGGTATCTGGACAATGAGGATTGGGTGTCGGGGATTACGAGCGGTGCATATAGGGACTGGATCAGGCGACAATATGGGTCGGGCGAATGAAGATCCTGCTGCTTGGACGAGACGGTCAGGTCGGATTCGAATTGCGACGGGCTCTGGCGCCTTTGGGCGACGTGGTGGCAGTCGGGCGACTTACCTGTGACTTCGAGAATGAGGAGGACATCAAGCGCACAATCAACGCTGTAGGTCCTAACGTTATCGTCAATGCGGCTGCGTTCACCAAGGTTGACCTTGCTGAGCGTGAAACGCAGCGGGCCTATGCCATAAATTCGGAAGCTGTCAGCCTTATCGGCCGTGAAGCAGCGCAAATTGGAGCGCTTGTAGTCCACTATTCGACCGACTATGTTTTCGATGGTCTATCAACCGAGGCATATAGGGAAAACTCAGCGGCCAATCCTCAGGGAACCTATGGCAAGAGCAAGCTTGAGGGCGAGCGGCGCTTGGCCGAAAGTGGGGCTCAGCATCTCATCTTCAGAACGAGTTGGGTCTATGGTCTGCACGGGGGCAATTTTGCAAAGACCATTCTCAAGTTGGCCCGCGAAAGAGAAGAATTGAGCGTCGTCTCGGACCAGTTCGGCGCCCCCACGTCGGCGTGCCTTATCGCTGATGTGACAGCCCACGCTCTTCTCCGGACCAAAGCGCGACCGTCGCTGCAAGGACTTTATCACCTGACAGCAAGTGGGTCTACGAATTGGCATGCTTACGCCTGTCGCCTTGTTGAAAAGGCGCGTACGGCAGGGCTGCCTCTCCGCGTTGACGTCGGCGGAATCCGCAGTGTGTCCTCTCTTGAATATGCGACGGTTGCGCGTAGGCCGGCGAATTCGCTCCTGGATACGAGCAAGCTTTGTCAAGCTTTCCAGTTCAGGCTTCCGGCCTGGACAGATGGTGTCGATTATTTCCTCGAGCAGTTCATCGGTGATCATGTCACAGCGTAAAGGTATAGTACTTGCCGGAGGATCTGGCACCCGACTTCACCCGGCTACCATTGCTGTGTCCAAGCAGCTTTTGCCTGTATATGACAAGCCGATGATATATTATCCTCTGTCGACGCTTATGCTCGCTGGGATCAGGGAAATACTGATAATCTCGACTCCGCAAGACACGCCGCGCTTCCGGCAACTGTTGGGAGATGGTCGTCAATGGGGGGTGCGCTTTGAATATGCCGTGCAGCCCAGTCCTGGTGGACTTGCGCAGGCTTTCACTATCGGGCGTGAATTCCTCGGGGGATCCCATTCGGTTCTGATCCTGGGGGACAACATCTTCTATGGTCACGACCTCGCGAGGGAGCTTCGTGTCGCGGAACGATCGAATGAGGGAGCCCGGATTTTCGCCTATCACGTCCACGACCCTGCACGGTATGGTGTGGTCGAATTCGGGCCGGATGGACAAGCCATGAGTTTGGAAGAGAAGCCTCTGAAGCCGAAATCAAATTATGCGGTTACCGGATTATACTTCTATGATGGTCAAGCGCCCGACATCGCCATGACGTTGCAACCCTCGGCGCGCGGCGAACTCGAAATCACGGATCTGAATAAAAGGTACCTAGAGCTGGGCCAGCTTCATGTGCAAGTTTTGGGCCGTGGCCACGCCTGGCTTGATACCGGCACTCACGACAGTCTGCTGGATGCCAGCCAGTTTATTGCAACTATAGAAAAGCGCCAGGGTTTGAAAATCGCTTGTCCTGAGGAAATAGCATTCCGAATGGGGTGGATCAGTGCCCCCGAACTGGAGCAATTGGCGTCGTCTTTGCACAAGACATCTTACGGCGAGTATCTGCTCAAAATTCTGAACGAGCCGGTGTTCTGATGAGAGCTTATCGCACCCGCATTCACGACGTCATGGTATTCGAGCCCACCGTTTTTGAGGATGGGCGCGGATACTTCTTCGAGAGCTTCAACGAGCAACGGTTCAAAGAGGCTACTGGCGAATCAATTGCTTTCGTTCAGGACAACCAATCCCGAAGCGGGAGAGGGGTGTTGCGAGGCCTTCACTTTCAGGTGGCGCCGAAAGCGCAAGGCAAGCTTGTCCGGGTGCTGTCCGGCGAGATCTTTGATGTCGCGGTTGACCTTCGTCGCGATTCATCCAGCTTCGGATCGTGGGTCGGCGAAGTGCTGTCCTCTGAAAACAGAAAGCAACTGTGGATCCCCGCTGGTTTCGCTCATGGCTTTCAGGTGCTAAGCGATGTGGCCGACGTGTTTTACAAGGCAACAGACTTCTATTCGCCGCACCACGAGCGCTCGATTCGTTGGGACGACAGAGACCTCGCCATTCAGTGGCCGGACCGGCTGCTCCCGAATGTGTCTGAGAAAGATGCGTGTGCGCCGTCCTTTTCTGAATACGTCGCCCATTCTACGTCCTCTGAAAATCTACCCTAATGTTCCTAGCGCCCAGGTAGGGCGCTTGCTTCAGGTCTCGATTGGACGCTATACCCAGCGCGAACCGCAGATACGGTTCCCAGGAGTGATTTATGAAGGTATTGGTCACCGGCGCAGCAGGCTTCATCGGCTCAGCGCTGTCGCAAAGATTGCTAGAGCGCGGCGATACGGTTATCGGTTTCGACAATCATAACGACTACTATGATCCCTTAATCAAAGATGCGAGGGTCAGTCGAAATCTGAAGCACGGAAATTACGTTCATGTAAGGGCTGATCTCGCGGACAAGGCAGCAGTAGACTCCTGTTTTACCGAATATCGGCCTAGCCGTGTAGTAAATCTCGCCGCCCAAGCGGGGGTCAGGTATTCGATTGACAACCCCCTAGTGTATGCCCAGAGCAACATTACAGGTTTTCTGCATGTCCTAGAGGCTTGCCGACACGGCGAAGTGGATAATCTCGTCTACGCCTCAAGCTCGAGCGTGTACGGCGCGAATACTTCGATGCCTTTTTCTGTTCACGACAACGTCGACCATCCGTTGTCGCTATATGCGGCCAGCAAGAAGGCGAATGAGTTGATGGCGCATTGCTACAGCCATTTGTATCATCTTCCGACGACGGGACTGCGCTTCTTCACCGTTTATGGACCATGGGGGCGTCCGGACATGGCGCTTTTCAAATTCACCCAGGCGATTGTGGAGGGCAGGCCAATCCAAGTGTTCAACCACGGTCAACATCGACGAGACTTCACCTACATAGATGACATTGTTGAAGGTATCGTTCGAGTGCTGGATAGCCCGGCTTGCCCAAACGAGGATTGGGACGGAGCTTCCCCAGACCCTGGGACAAGTGCTGCTCCCTGGCGGGTCTACAACATCGGCAACAGTTCCCCGGTCCATCTCATGGATTACATCAGCGCGCTTGAAGTGGCCTTAGGCAAGAAGGCTGATATAGAGTATCTCCCTCTGCAGCCTGGCGATGTTCCGGATACCTATGCCGACGTTACCGATCTCGCAAACGACTTTGGCTATCGCCCGACCACGACTGTGGCCGAGGGGGTTGCAAGTTTCGTGCACTGGTATCTCGACTACTTCGGAGTGAAGCAATGAACATTTTGGCCGAATCTACCGTGGCGGTTGTGGGCCTCGGCTATGTCGGTTTGCCTCTGGCCATCGAACTGGGAAAGTCCTACCGCACAATTGGATTCGATTTATCCGAGGCCAAGATCGAGAGCTTCCGTCGGAATTGTGACCCGACGGGCGAGGTGTCGCCAGAAGATTTCGCCAAGGCAAGCCGATTGATGGTAACCACCGATTCATCTTTCTTGAAGCAGGCCGACATAATCATTGTTGCTGTGCCTACTCCAGTCGGTGAGGCACATGTTCCGGATTTTGGCCCGTTGCGCAGCGCATCTGTGACCGTTGGCCGAAACCTAAAGCATGGTTCTATCGTCGTGTATGAGTCGACGGTTTATCCCGGAGCGACTGAGGAGGTCTGTATCCCGCTTCTCGAAATGCACTCCGGTATGCGCTGGAAAGAAGGTTTCCACGTTGGCTATTCGCCCGAGCGCGTCAATCCGGGGGACAAGGAGCGCACGATTACGAAGATCGTCAAGGTCGTGTCTGCAGATGATGCAAAGACTCTGGAAACGCTAAGCGAACTGTACAGCTCAGTTATTACGGCAGGTGTCTATCGTGCTTCGTCAATCAAGGTGGCCGAAGCGGCCAAGGTCATCGAGAACACCCAGCGCGACCTCAATATCGCACTCATGAACGAACTCGCCATCATATTCGACAAGCTGGGGATTGACAGCTCCGAAGTGCTGGCGGCCGCCGGTACGAAATGGAATTTTTTGAACTTCAGGCCTGGCTTGGTCGGTGGCCACTGTATCGGTGTCGATCCCTACTATCTCACGCATAAGGCTGAGATGTTGGGCTATCATCCAGAAGTGATACTCGCGGGCCGGCGCATCAACGACAGTATGCCGAGTTTCATTGCTCAGCAGACTGTCAAATTGATGATCAACGGAGGCAGTTACGTGAAGAATGCCAAGGTTTCGGTCCTGGGTCTCACGTTCAAAGAAAATTGCCCCGATCTTCGCAATTCCAAAGTCGCCGATCTTGTGAAGGAGCTTCAGGAGTACGGATGCCATGTCGTTGTTCACGATCCGCGGGCCTCTAGAGAGGAGGCATTGATGGAGTATGGGATCACCCTTGGCGGCTGGGATCAACTGTCGGGCGCCGACGCGGTTGTGGCTGCGGTGGCCCATCAGGAGTATCTCGAAATGCCAGTCGGAGAGCTGACTTCACTACTGAAACCAGGTGGTGTGTTTGTCGATGTGAAGTCGGCCTACAAGATTGACTCGGAGCCTTTTTCCGGTATTGCGTGCTGGCGGCTCTAGCTTAGCTTGACCGGAAAAATGCCGGCGTTCCCTACAAAATGAAAGGTTTGAGCTTCGATGCTCCCACCTCAAGTCATTGCCGAAATCGGCCAGGCTCATGACGGCAGCTTGGGCATGTTGCATTCGATGATTGACGCGATAGCGGCGACAGGCGCTCGGGTCATCAAATTCCAGATGCATATCGCCGAAGCCGAAAGCAGTGTTCACGACGAATTTCGCGTCAGATTTTCTCGGGTCGATGCGACGCGCTATGACTATTGGAAGCGGATGGAGTTGACGCCCGAGCAATGGGCCGAGGTCAAGTCTCATTGCGAAAGTCTGGGGTGTGAGTTTTTTTGCACACCCTTTTCTGTGCGTGCAGTGAACCTCTTAGAAGATCTCGGCGTCGCGCGTTACAAGGTTGGCTCGGGGGACGTCAACAATCTGCTTCTGCTGGAAGCAATCGCTCGAACGGGCAAGCCCGCAATACTGTCCAGCGGAATGAGCACTCTCGACGAGCTGGACCGTGCGGTTGAACTGTTGCGGGGCCGCTGCGGAGGCTTGGCAGTGATGCAATGCACTTCGCAATATCCTGTGAAGCCTGAGCGCTGGGGGCTGAATCACATCGGTGAACTTCGGTCACGTTACGGCTTGCCGACTGGCCTTTCCGATCATTCGGGAACCATCTTTCCTGGGTTGGCTGCTGTGGCGCTTGGGGCGTCACTCATTGAGGTGCATGCCGTCTTCGACAAGCAGATGTTTGGTCCTGACGCGACTTCGTCTCTGTCAATGTCCGAGCTTGGGCAGTTGGTGAAGGGGGTCGGGGATATTGCTACAGCTCTGGCCACCCATGGGTCCAAAAACGACGTCAGTGAGTTTTCGAACATGAGGCGCCTTTTTGGCCGCTCCTTGATGGTCGCAAAAGATTTGCAGCAGGGCTCTGTATTGACCTTCTCCGACTTGGAGGCCGCGAAGCCGGGTGGATATGGAATTGAACCTCGCGAGTATGAACTCGTGCTTGGCAAACGGTTGAAACGATCCCTGACTAGGGGAAGTTTTTTGACGGAAGGCGACATTGAATGAAAAAGAAGGTCTGTATCGTAGTTGCCAGCCGCGCGAACTACGGTCGAATCAAGTCCGTCATGCGAGCAGTGCAGGATCATCCAGATCTTGAGTTGCAGCTAATTGTCAGCGCTTCTGCTCTTTTATATCGGTTCGGGAACGTAATTGATATCATCAAGCAGGACGGTTTCGAAGTTACTTCGAGAATATACTCCATCGTCGAAGGTGAGAACCTGACCACAATGGCCAAATCGGTTGGCCTTGGCATTATGGAACTCACCACCCAGTTCGAGAATCTTCAACCCGACATTGTTCTGACTGTCGCTGACCGATTTGAAACAATGGCGACCGCGATTGCGGCAGCCTACATGAATATTCGAGTGGCCCACACGCAAGGCGGGGAGCTTACCGGCTCAATCGATGAAAGCGTACGGCACTCGATCACAAAGCTCTCCCATCTCCACTTCGTTTCCACCGATTTGGCGCGAGAGCGTGTTCTGCGAATGGGCGAGAATGAAGACTATGTCTTCAATACCGGCTGCCCTTCGATAGACGCCATTGCCGAACTTGATTTGACCTTGCCCAAGGACTTCTTCTTAAGCCACGGCGGTGCCGGACATGAGATTGACATGTCGAAGCCATATCTCGTGGTCTTGCAGCATCCCGTCACGACTGAGTTTGGATCTGGTCTCGATCAAATCAATCAAACATTGGCGGCTGTCGCGGGAACCGGGATGCAGGCCGTTTGGCTATGGCCGAATGTCGATGCGGGGTCTGACGATGTCTCGAAGGGACTGCGCATGTACCGCGAGCGTAATCGGGACGCGCCAATTCGTTTCTTCCGCAATTTTGCGGTTGAGGATTACGCACGCGTTATCAACAACGCTGCGTGCCTGGTGGGCAATTCTTCTAGCGGGATCCGCGAGTCAGCCTATCTTGGCGTTCCAACAGTGAATGTCGGTTCTCGGCAGCATGCGCGAGAACGAGCGGCAAACGTGACTGATGTTCCCTACTCGGCGACAGCGATCAAAGACGCAATCATCAAGCAGGTGGCGCATGGTCGCTATGAAGCTGATCATCTGTATGGAGACGGCAAGAGCGGCGTCCGCATTGCCAAGCTTCTGGCAGAAGTTGAGGCGCCCATCCAAAAAACTCTAGCTTATTGATCGGATCGATAATGTCTGAGCGGACTTCTGGGGATATCGAGAACTTTGACAAGAGCTGGCGTACTCGTAAGGAGGCGCTCTACAATCACTGGACAGCGGGGCGCCCCAACAATCAGATTCAGCTTGCGTTTCGATCTCACTGGGAAGTGTTTCGAGAACTCATTGGACCCTTGGCTTCGGCAAAGGGAAAGGTGCTTGAAGTCGGCTGTGGGAGGGGGAGTCTTTCCAGCTATTTTGCCCAGGATGGATGGGACTGTACCCTGCTTGACTACAGTCCAGCCGTGCTAGAGACGGCTAAGGCCGTCTTTTCCAGAAACGGTCACAACGCTGAATACGTTCCGGGCGATGCGAATGCACTGCCGTTTCCCGACGGCTCATTCGACGTCACATGCAGCATCGGTCTGCTTGAGCATTTCGAGAATGTCGGTCGTGTCATGGAGGAGCAGGCGAGAGTATTGAAGCCCGGTGGCTGGTTCCTAGGGTATGTCGTCCCAGAACGTCCAGACAACGTCCAGAGATATTTCAATTGGGTCAATAGGATACTCAAGTTCTTTGCGTCTTTTGGCGGAGCAGACAAGAAGTCAACTGCTGCGAAGCCAGACATTTACCGGAGCGATTTCCAATCCAGCCATTATGTGGCCGCGTTGAATAATGTCCAGTTTAAGAATCTGACTGTGTTCGGCATGTATCCGATGCCGATGATTAGCCACAGTCCAGAATTTCCTTTTTCCTTGCTGCCGAAACCACTGGAACTGGTCTTAACGCGAACGTTTGAGTTTGCGCTTGCTGTCCGCCAGAAGTTACTCGGTCGTCACGGTTGGATTTGTGACGAGAAAAATGGCCAGGCGTTCCTGATTGCTTTTCAGAAGGGCGGCGACAACGAATGAAAGTCGTTAATGCCGAGTCGCTGGCTTATCCGGCTGAGGCGCGCTCTTTGCTGGCGTCTCTCGGCGAGGTGGTTGAACTCGATGGCGAGAGGAGTTTGTTGATACATGAGGCATCAGATGCGGACATTTTGATTGTTCGGCTGGGCAATCAAATCGACAAGGAAGTTCTTTCGGCCTGTAAAAAACTGCGGGTAATCGTGTCTGCCACTACTGGCCTCAACCACATTGACGTGGAAGAGGCGTCGCGTCGCGGTATTGTCGTTATCAGTCTCAAGGGCGATCTTGCCTTTCTGGAGTCTGTAACAGCCACGGCAGAACACGCCTGGGGGCTTTTGCTGTCGCTCGCACGCCACCAGCTTGCTTCAAGCAGAAGTGTTGTCGAGGGGGAGTGGGATCGGGATCGTTTCAAGGGCACGCAACTGTCAGGCAAGACTATAGGTATTCTAGGTCTCGGTCGGCTCGGTCGGATGGTCGCGGAATATGCCCGTGCATTCCGAATGAACGTTCTCTTTTGTGACCCTCACGTGCATGGCGAGGTGGACGGAGGGCGAAAAGTCGAAATGCTCGATCTCTTCGAGATGAGTGATGTGGTCTCGGTCCACGCCTCGTTTTCCGAGAGCAATCACCGTATTGTCAACGCCGACTGCTTTTCTCGGATGAAGAGCACGGCATTTTTTATCAATACGGCGCGTGGTGAACTCGTTGATGAACAGGCTTTGCTGCATGCGCTTGAGCAAAATCGAATCGCTGGCGCCGCCTTGGATGTGCTTGACGCAGAGGCTGGCAAGTCTCATGCGTGGTTCCACGACCATCCCCTGGTCAGGTACTCCCGTCTGAACGAAAATCTCGTTATAACGCCCCACATTGGCGGAGCGACTGCCGAGTCGATGAAGAATGCAGAGATCCATGTCGTCAAAAAGCTTATGGATTTCCTATCAGCCTCTGGCGGCTCGCTGCCGGTCCAGAGATCCGTCTAGAACTGATTTTTTAGTCGTCGGAAGACATATGACATGACAGGAGAAATAGTAATGAATCGTGCGCCACTGAAAGGCATTGTTCCCGTCGTTGTCGTCCCAATGACTCGCGGAGGTGAGCCAGACGTTGAGGGTATTCACCGCCATATCGAATTTTTGATCTCCGCAGGTGTTGGTGGAATGTGGGCGCTCGGGTCCGCCAGCGAAGACATCAACATGTCGGTGAAGCAGCGCCTTAAGGTCGCAAGAGCTACTGCCGAAGCTGTGCGAGGTCGCGTGCCCGTCGTGATGGGTTCTGGTTTGACATCGATCGGGGATATACTCGATTACGCGGAACAACTGTCTGATCTTGAGTTTCATGGACTTCATGTCTTGCCATATGACCTCAAGATGGGAGACGCTCGTCTTGTCCATCTAATCGAAACGCTGGCAGACAAGCTGCCGTGGCCGCTGTGGACGTACCATAATCCGAAAAGGGGGCGTCCTTTTACTGACGACATCATCGGCCGCGTGAAGGGTCATCCCAATGTCGGTGGAATCAAGATTGGCGGCTACAATCTGACTGAGTTGACACGGACCATGATGCATAAATCCGCGGATTTTGATGTCGTCGGTGCTGGCGGCGGGCAGCTGTATCAGATGTTGTCGCTAGGGGCAGAGGCGCATACCACCAGCGAAGCTTCCGTGTTCCCAGAGCGATTTATCGAAGTCATCGAAGCGTTCAAGCAAGGAGAATTCTCCAAGGCGCGAGAACTGCAATTCAACATCATTCGCTTCTCCAAGTCCTTGCCCAGGAATGAGAACGGTGAGTATTGCGCCGAGGAGAAGTACATGCTTCAGCTTCGCGGGATATGCGATGAATGGGTCAATCCACTTTACCGCACCTTGACCGATGCTGAGAAGGCCAAAGTGCGCGAGGCTCTTCTGGCTCATGGCCATGAATGGGCCCGTGACTGATGGGGGATGCCAGTTGCGAAAGGTTTTGGCGGTTATTCCTGCGAAACTCACATCTGTACGAATTCCCAGAAAAAATCTCGAAAAGCTACTGGAATTAGAGCTATTCCTTTTTTCAGTTCGTGCTGCACAACTCGCAGCCAGCGTCGATCGTGTGGTCGTAAGCAGCGAGAGCACCGAACTGCTTGAACTCGCTGGCAGGTATGGTGCTCAGACTGTCCTTCGTCCTGCCGAGCTCTCCGGTGAGCGTGTTACAAATCAGGCTGTAATCGGTCATGTTGTTGAGCAGATGAGGGCCTGCGAAGGTTGGAGTGCCGATCTTGTTGTTTTGTTGCAGCCGACGCATCCATTTCGTGTGCCGGCTGACATCGATGACGCAGTTGCCGCTCTATGCCGAGATCCGGATGCCGACAGCGTTTTCGCTGTGCGACAAGACAATGCTCTGTTTGGGCGGATGTCTGGTGAGCTTTTTGTGCCCGATGTCGCCTTGCCCAGAGTTCGGGACAAGGAGGAGCGAAGGTTCGTAAATACGGGGAATTTCTACATCTTGAATGTCGCCCGGACGATCGACAGAGGTGTGTTCTTCGGCCACCATATCCTTGGTTTCCCGATCAGCAGGCCGGACCTGGAGATCGATATTGATGAGCCTATAGATCTGGCCGTCGCAAGGGCCATGGCCGAATTCTACGAGCCGGAGCTGAGGAAGTTGGGTTTGTTGGAGGGCCGGCAATGAAGATACTTGGCGTTACCCAAGGGGCGGGACTAACTGTCTACCTCCGATTGGTCGAAATGCTCGCTCGCGAGTTTCCGACATTCGAGGGGGCGGCTTATGTTTCTGACTCGCTTGCATACCGGTCCATTGAACCGCGGGAGCCGAGTCTGCGCGACGGCCGTTTGAAGCTCTTGTTTGAATGGGACATCACTTCCGCCTCGAAGCATACGGAGCCCGACTGGGACTACCTGCGCGAGCAAGAGCAAAGTTTAGGTGATCCCGTCCTGTGGAACGTATTGTTGGCTGACCGGCGGATTTTTTTCGGTCGAGCGTGCAAGTTTCGCCAGGATTATCGCCCCCGTTTCGACCATGAGCAGATGGGTGCCATACTCACGGTGGCTCTTCGGCAAATTCAAGCATTTGTGGATGATTTCAGACCGGACGTCGTGATCGGATTCGGAACGGCCACGTTCGGCGATTACCTTCTGTACAGAATCGCAAAGGTCCGGGGCATTCCATACCTTCTGCTGAAATCCACGAAGATTGGAAACTATGTCTCATTGAACGATGACGCAGTTGCACTCTCCGCTCATATCAAGGACGTCTTAGACGGTCGCCAGCATTTGGACCCGGCCACCTTGGATGAAGCCCGCCGTCATATCAGAAGCATCCGCGAGCGCGGCGTGCGTTATGAGGGGGCATTAAAATCCGCAGCAAAGGTTAGGTTCGTGTCAGGGGCTCGAGGGCTCGCCGCAGGTTTGGTGCGCGAGCTCAAAACCGCATTGGATCCTGTGGTCAGGAGCGACAACCATGTCGACAGCACACTTGCCCATGCATGGCACGCGAACTTTCGACAGCCTCTCAGTGCAGCCTTCATCCGCTATCGGCTGAGGGGGGCAATGCTCCAAGTCAAGGATCTGGAAACCGTTGCTGGATACGCATTCTTTCCGCTGCATTTCGAACCGGAAGTATCGATCCAGGTCTTCGGCAGGCCGTTTCAAAACCAGATAGAACTTGTCCGAAACCTTGCACTGGCGCTTCCCGCTGGAATGTTACTGGTGGTCAAGGAGCATCCCCGCTCGGTCGGCTTCCGGCCGCTCGGATACTATCGCAAGCTTCTGGATATTCCGAATGTAAGGCTGGTTGATCCTCAAATTCCAACACATGTCGTCACCCGCGGTTCGTCGCTTGTCGCCGTGATATCCGGAAGTACGGGACTTGAAGCTGCTATATGCGGTAAGCCAGTCCTTGTTTTCGGGACGCCGACCTACAACGCTCTGTCCGACCGAATGATCTGCAGGGTTTCAAATCTCCATTCGCTTGGCTCCGATATCCGTGACTTGCTATCGCGCTACGTGTCCGATGAGACTAACTTGGAGGAGTTCGTTGGCGCGCATATCCAAGGTTCCGTCCCCATCGACCTCTATAGCGTGCTCCTGCGTAAACAGGGCAGGGTAAACGAGGGTCGAACAACAATGTCTGAAGAAGAAAAGCGCCGGACAGATTATGACCAGCTTTCGCGCTACGTAGTAACGCGCATATCGGACGTTGCAGGGAGCAAGACCAGCGGTTGAAAAAAAAGGCAGATATTCCAGGGGCTGGTAGAGCGGCAAAGAATCTCGTTGCAGGTTGGATCGTCCAGCTCGCTGGGGTTCTGTACGCTTTCGTCACTGTACCATTGATTACGCGTGCCTTTGGATTCGAAGGGCTGGGGATCTGGCTGATCATACAGCAGGTCAGCGGGCACCTTCAGCTGTTCGAGATCGGAATAAATACAAGCCTTGGTCGATACTTGTCTCGCTTCCTGGCCCAGTCAGATATGCAAAAGCATAATGCGTATCTGTCAGCTGCATTCATCATACTCAGTGGCGCATGCCTTATTGTGCTGCTTTCGACGGCCTTCATCAGCGCCCACCTGGCGGATATATTTGACATAACTTCGAGTTATGGCGCTCAGGCTTTTTGGATGGCCTTGTTCGCAGGGGTGGCTACTGGATTAATGCTGCCCCTTAGGGTCGGCCTCGGCGTCTTGGCTAGTCGCCACCGATTTGACATCATTTCCAAGTGGGAGTTGGTCGTAGTTGCGCTGAAGTTGTTCATCGTGCTCCTGGTGTGCTTCGGTCTCCGCGAGGATGGGCTCGTTTGGCTCAGCGTAGGGGTCTTTGGCTCCATGCTTCTATGCGGCTTTCTGTTGTTTTTTGAGAGTCTTCGGACGCTCCCTGATAGCCGCATTGCCCTCTCATTCGTTACGTGGGGTTCAGCGAAGGCGTTGCTTAGCATTAGCGCATCTACTCTCATTATCTCCGCGGCCGCGGTTGTACTTCGCCAAGGAGCTCCGATGTTCGTTGGCGTTCAGTTCGGTGTCGAGGCGGTGCCGCTGCTTGCGCTACCTCTTATGATCGTCACAACGATTGGCCCATTCGTCAATATTACAAACAAACTCATTGCACCCATAGCGAGCCATGCTGATGCCACTCATCAACGTGAAAGACTGTTCAACATAGTTTCCTTCTCGTCTCAATATGCACTTTCGGGTGCTTTTGGTTTGTTATGCGTATTCGCAGCTGTCGGAAAATCATTCTTACTGATTTGGCTCGGTAAGAAAAACCTATCGCTTGATCAGGTTTTTATAATATATGATAATACTCTATTCGTTCTTGGAAGCTTCTGTCTAAGTATACCAGCCTTACTGGGCCGCAGTGTAATGTCTTCTGTAGGTCAACACTGGCAAGCTGCTATTAGTGAAGTTACTTGCGTGTTGTTTGGAATGACAGTTGGAATGCTGTTGGTGTTTTATTTCGACGCGGAGACCTGGGGGATGGCGGTGGGCGTAGGTGCCACCTACTTGGTGCGCATAATAGGGAGGGTTGTTCCTGCTCTGGCGCAATACTTTTCCGCGTCAATTTTCAAAGTCTACGTTCATATGTGGGGGCGCGCGTTTCTCATTGGCGCGTTTACACTCACTTTGGTTGTGGTCTCGCCCCGCTATCTTGGGGACAATTGGACCAATCGGCTCATCGGCGACATGGTTATCATGTCCATGTGGTCCGTACTGACGTTCGCGTTTGTGGTGAAGGTGGAGCACCGTGCCCTCCTCATGCAGTACCTTCGGCATCTAGGACGCTAGAGCGGGTCCTGTTCAATCTTGGTCATATCCAGAAGCCCTGCAGTAGATTTTCCATTCCGTAGGCGTGAACCGAGCTGCATCAAGGTGCCGACGGCGTCCCATAGGGCATTGATCCTTTCCTCCGCCTGAAGTCGCAGCACGGCCTTACCGTTCGCCATTCGTGTGGATTACGGACCGGAGTAGGGCAGTGGCAAATTGATGGAATGGGCAGCAATGCAAGGCAATGCCTTAAGCCACAGCCAGCCCGGAAAGCCGCAGCAGAATGCCTATGTCGAGCGCTACAATCGCACCGTCCGACATGAAATGCGTAACCGCTGTTCCACTCCCACATTGCTCGCTGCCGTCTAATCTGTGATCGGCTTTCCATGGATGAAGAACGGGAGTTTCTCCATGGAGACTACATTGGAGTTTCTCACAACCAGGAAGCCTGGACGTGAGGTTCACCGACATTGGCCGGACGAGGTCAAGGCGAAGATTGTTTCGGAAAGCTTGAGGCCTGACACGACAGTCAATGAAGTTGCGCAGCGCTATGGATTGCGAGCCAACAGCCTTTCCACCTGGCGGACGATGGCGCGGCAGGGCAAGCTGGTGTTGCCAGAGCCAGAAGACGTCGTCGAGTTCGCGGCCATGGTTGTCGAGCCGCCGTTGCCTGTGCCGTCGAAGGTCAAAGCCATTTCCCGTGCCGAGATCGTCGTTGGTCCGGTCACGATCCGCCTGGAGGAAGGCGCATCTGCGACCCGGATCGCTGCAATCGCTCGCGCCCTGGCGGCGGCGACATGATCTTTCCGTCAAACCGCGTCAGGATCATGGTGGCCACCAAACCCGTAGACTTCCGCAAGGGGCATGACGGATTGGCGGCGCTGGTGAAGAACGAACTGCACAAGGACCCGTTCACCGGAACGGTCTTCGTGTTCCGGTCACGCAAGGCAGATCGGCTGAAGCTGATCTACTGGGATGGCTCCGGGATCGTCATGGCCTACAAAAGGCTGGAAGAGCAGACGTTCACTTGGCCAGGCATCAAGGATGGATTGATGACGCTCACCCACGCCCAGTTCGAAGCTCTGTTTGCGGGCCTCGATTGGCGGCGGGTTCATGCCGTCCAGCCGAGAACCCCGGAGGTCATCGAATAGCTGCGGCACGATGACTCAGGACTATAAATTCCAAAGGCAAAACGGGATGGATTTTGGTAGGTTCTAGCCATGCTGGACGCCGCCGACCTTCCCGATGATGTTGCCGCCCTGAAGGCGATGCTGCTCGCAGCCCAGGCACGCGAGGCAGGCAAAGACGCCCAGATAGCCCGTAAGGATGAGCGGATCGAACGGCTTGAGAAGCTGGTCGCAGCGTTCAAGCAGGCAGCCTTCGGGCGCAAGTCTGAGAAGACCGATCCCTGCCAGTTTGATCTGGCACTGGAAGACCTGGAAACGGCCATTGCAGCGATCCATGCCGAGGATGAGGCGGACGTTCCTGCTGGAAACAGGATTGCCAAAGCACGCGCGATCAATCGCGGCTCCCTTCCAAAGCACCTTCCCCGTGTCGAAGAGGTGATCGAGCCGGAAAGCCTAATCTGCGCCTGCGGTGAATGCCTGCATTGCATTGGCGAGGATGTCTCGGAGCGTTTGGACGTGGTCCCGGCGCAATTCCGCGTCATCGTCACGCGTCGCCCCAAATATGCGTGCCGTGCATGCACCGACGGCGTCCTTCAGGCCCCAGCTCCAGCACGGCTGATCCAGGCAGGCCTACCGACCGAAGCGAGCGTCGCGCATGTTCTGGTCTCCAAATATGCCGATCACCTTCCGCTTTACCGCCAGGCCCAGATCATGAGCCGCCAGGGTGTCGATCTCGACCGCTCCACGCTCGCAGACTGGGTCGGTCGGGCAGCCTATGAACTGCGGCCCGTCTTCGATGTACTGATTGGCGACCTGAAGCGCTCGGCCAAGCTGTTCATGGACGAAACCCGTGCTCCGGTGCTTGATCCTGGCTCCCGCAAAACCAAGACCGGATACTTTTGGGCGCTCGCGCGGGATGATCGCCCATGGGGCGGCGGCGCTCCACCGGGCGTGGCCTTCACCTATGCGCCGGGTCGAGGAGGCATTCATGCAGAACGAATATTGCAGGGCTTCTCCGGTATCCTGCAGGTCGATGGCTATACCGGATACAACAGGCTGATCGCACCAGAGCGCGTTGGCCCGGACATTCGGCTTGCCTATTGTTGGGCCCACGCCCGTCGCAAGTTGGTGGAGATCACCCGCAACGGAATAGCACCGATTGCCGAGGACGGCGTCAAACGGATCGGTGAACTGTATCGCATCGAGGCCGAACTGCGCGGCCGTGATCCGCAGGTTCGTCTCGCTGGACGGCAGGAGCGGTCAGCGCCACTCGTCGCCGACATGCAAACCTGGCTTGTCCATCACCGTGCCCGTGTCTCAACTAAGTCCCCACTCGGCGAGGCCTTGGCCTACATTGCCAAATACTGGGATGGTCTGAAGCTCTTCCTGACCGACGGCCGCATCGAGATCGACAACAACAGTGTCGAGCGGACCATCCGGCCGATAGCCCTCAATCGCAAGAATGCGCTCTTTGCCGGGCACGACACTGGTGCTGAGAACTGGGCGACCATCGCCTCGCTCATCGAGACGTGTAAGCTCAATTCGGTTGATCCGCAGGCCTACCTGACCGCCACGCTCACCGCCATTGTCAACGGCCACAGGCAGAACCGGATTGATGAGCTTCTGCCGTGGAAGTATGCGGCGACGTAATTTGCGCCAACCGGAACGCTGTCCCCGACCCAATGTGGGCACTGGGCCGGGGGCATTCTCAACTATCGAGGAGAGCCGTGCCGTAGGAATTGTCTACAGCGCATAACCAGGTGCCAGACGAGTCTCTACGAAACACATAGGTGGCACGTCGTACCGTCGACGTCGCAATGCCGCTTTCGTCGACGGCATCCAACCACGTTTCCATGATGACCAACGCTGTGTCTCCGCCCTCGATCACCTCCATCCGCCCTTGGCGGACTTTCAATTTACCTTGGAAATGAGCAGAGATTGCTTCGAACGCTTTCCTGATCTGGTCTTTGCCTTTGGCGTACATGCCTGCTTTGACCACTAAGGTGGCATCATCGGTGTAAAATCGCATCAAGCCGTCGAAGTCTTTGGCCGATATGGAACGGTCTGCAGATTCGATAAGGGCTTTCAAGGGATGGTCGGACATTCTGGACTCCAAAATGGCCGCGAGCGGAAAAACAAAACCCGCCTCGCGGCGGGTTGCTTTGTCTGGAAATATGACGTGCTTAGCCCACCACTCGATGAATGGTGATAATAATCACAGTGAAAGCGCGAACAAATTCCATGGTGCATCTTTATCACCAGCGTCAGCGACTGGCAAATGATCACGTCCAATTTTGAGCAAGCTAGTCAAGGTGCCAGCGGCACACCGTTTACTGA
>CALSAF010000096.1:0-18352 GCA_943372805.1 Rhizobium sp. Q54 | reverse complement strand
GAACAATGATATTTACGGGCAGCGTCAAGTTGAACATCGAGCCGTCCGCCCTCCGCAGCAATCGGTCTATGGAAGCCGTCCAGCCATGATTTATCGCCCCTCCACCAAGTCCATCCTCGCTGGCTTCCTGTTCGTTTCGGCAAGCGTGCTGACCTCCACCGCATCGGCGCAGACGACTAGCAGCCAGATGAACGGATTGAAGCTGTCGAACGATCAGCCGATCCAGATCGAAAGCGACCAGCTGGAAATTCGCGAACAGGAGAAGAAGGCCTTCTTCTCCGGCAATGTGAAGGTCGTTCAGGGAACGACGACACTACAGGCCGGCAGCATGGTCGTGCATTATCGCGGTGAAGGTTCAACCGTGACGCAGGGCAATGCAGACATCGAGAAAATCGACGTGGCCCAGAAGGTGTTTCTCTCGTCTGGCACGCAGCAGGCGACGGCCGACAAGGGTTATTTCGACATGACGCAGCAGCTCTTCGTCCTCGAAGGCGAGCGTGTCGTTCTGTCCGAGGGGCAGAATGTGTTCGTAGGCTGCAAGCTGACGGTCCAGATGGCATCCGGACAGGCCAAGCTCGACAGCTGTGGAGGCCGCGTGAAGATCCAGCTCGATCCCAAGTCCCAGAAGAACTGACAGATCGGCGTGAACGTGCACATTCCCTTCCTCTCCAGGACGAAGCAGGCCAACAAGGCCGCGACACCGGCCGGCTTGCCTGGCGACAAGTCGCGTTATGACGGTACGCTGATCGCCCATGGACTGACGAAAACCTACAATTCCCGCCGGGTAGTCAACGGGGCATCGCTCGTGGTGCGCCGGGGCGAAGCTGTCGGCCTGCTCGGCCCCAACGGCGCCGGCAAGACGACATGCTTCTACATGATCACAGGCCTCGTTCCGGTCGATGCCGGCACGATCTCGATCAATGGCAACGACGTGACGTCGATGCCGATGTATCGAAGAGCTCGCCTCGGCGTGGGCTACCTGCCACAGGAAGCCTCGATTTTCCGTGGACTGACGGTGGAGGAAAACATCCGCGCCGTGCTGGAGGTGCATGTCTCTGACAAACGCCAGCGGGAAGCCAAGCTCGACGAACTGCTGACCGAGTTTCACATCGAGAGACTTCGCAAGTCTCCGGCTGTTGCCTTGTCCGGCGGTGAACGACGACGCCTCGAAATCGCCCGCGCCCTGGCGACAGACCCCACCTTCATGCTTCTCGACGAGCCCTTCGCGGGCGTTGACCCGATCTCGGTCTCCGACATCCAGAACCTCGTGCGCCACTTGACGGCGCGTGGCATCGGCGTTCTCATCACCGACCACAATGTGCGCGAAACGCTTGGCCTCATCGACCGGGCCTACATCATCCATGCCGGCGAAGTGCTGACCCATGGCCGCGCCAACGACATCGTCAACAATGCCGATGTCCGACGCCTCTATCTGGGCGACAAGTTCAGCCTCTAAGCGGCGACGAAGAAAACGCCGCCCCGCCCTCTCCCGTGGCTTGACCAAAGTGAAATAAAAAGCAATTTTTGGGCCAAGTGGATTTTCTCGCCATCAACGGTGAGAATGAGGGGAATGTAGGGGAGTCGAGCGTCCGTTATGGCCTTATCCGCCAACCTATTCCTGCGGCAAAGCCAGTCTCTGGTGATGACACCCCAGCTGATGCAGTCGATTCAGCTGCTGCAGATGACCCACCTCGAACTGATGCAGTTCATCGCGCAGGAAGTCGAACGTAACCCCCTGCTCGAAATGGCGGCAGATGATGGCGATTTGGGCGGCGGGCTTGGCGAAGATTCCAGCTCGGCGGGCGATATCGGGCAAACGGACTCCAACAATGGGGCGGAGGACCTGGCAAACGCGCCCTCGCTCGACAGCGACTGGTACGAAAAGGACGCCAGCGAACGACTGAACGACCGGCTCGATACCAATTTCGACAGCGCCTTTGCCGATGAAGGCTCCGCCCAGCGGCCTGATGCGCCGGAATTGCTTGGCCAGTGGAAGTCGATGCCGGGGCATGGCGGCGAGGGCAGCGAAGGCTTCGATCTCGACGATTTCGTTGCCGGACAGATCAGCCTGCGCGACCACCTGAACCAGCAGATCCCTTTCGCACTGACCTCGGCCTCCGATCAGCTTCTGGCCTCCGTGCTGGTCGACCATCTCGATGAGGCGGGCTATCTGCGCGCGGATCTCGATGACATAGCCGCTCGTCTGGGCCTTGCGCCCGCACATATCGAGGGCGTCATTCAAACGCTGCAAACGCTGGAACCGGCCGGCGTCTTCGCCCGGACCCTGAGCGAATGCCTGGCGATCCAACTGCGCCAGCGCGATCGCTGCGATCCGGCGATGGCCGTGCTCGTCGACAATCTCGAACTCCTGGCAAAACGGGACTTCGCGACACTCAAGAAGATCTGCGGTGTCGACGAGGAAGACCTGCTCGACATGCTGTCGGAGATCCGCAAGCTCAACCCAAAGCCAGGCAGCAGCTTCGAACACGAGGCAAGCGAATCCGTCACGCCCGATATTGTCGTCAGGCCAGACGGGATCGGCGGCTGGCGGGTCGAACTCAACCCGGATGCGCTCCCGCGGGTGCTGGTGAACCACAGCTACATGGTCGCAGTCGGACGGCCAGGCGCCGCAAAGGATGCACCCGACCAGGCTTTCATGTCGGAATGCCTGCAGAACGCCAACTGGCTGACCCGCAGCCTTGACCAGCGGGCGAAGACGATCACCAAGGTGGCGGCAGAAATCGTGCGCCAGCAGTCCGCCTTCCTGGATCACGGGGTGGACCATCTGCGCCCGCTGAACCTCAAGACGGTGGCCGATGCGATCAAGATGCACGAATCGACCGTCAGCCGCGTGACAACGAACAAGTACATGATGACGCCGCGGGGACTCTTCGAGCTCAAGTACTTCTTCAGCGTTTCCATCGCATCGGCGGAAGGCGGAGACAGCCACTCGGCAGAAGCCGTGCGCCACAGGATCCGCGCTCTGATCGAGAAAGAGAGCCCGGATGCCGTGCTTTCCGACGACGATATCGTTGACCAACTCAAGAGTGGCGGTGTCGACCTTGCCCGCCGCACGGTTGCCAAATATCGGGAAGCGATGAACATCCCCTCCTCTGTTCAGAGGCGCAGGGAGAAGCGCGCCATGGCCAAAGTCACGGCCCTCTGACCGGCGCCTTTTTGCCGCAAAGATTAACGGGAGATTGACTCTTCCCCTGAGGGCGGCTAGAAGCGCGCCGCAATCGACAGCGCACACTGTTGACCGAGGGCCGGATCCCTCGACTACGCCCGACAAACGAAGGCACAGACTGACCGAACCGCTCGAAAAGCTTGGACGCGGACGTCGCTTGGCGTAAAATGGATACGCAACCAATCATAAGAAGGGAAACTCCATGAGTGTGCGTGTATCCGGCAAGCAGATGGAAATCGGTGAAACGTTCCGGAAACGGATCGAGGATCGAATCCAGGATGCGGTTACCAAATACTTCGACGGAGGGTATTCCGGGCAGGTGGTCGTCGCGAAGTCCCAGTCGCGATATTCCGCTGATTGCCTGGTGCATCTGGATACCGGGGCCAACCTGCATGCCGCAGGGGAAGCGAATGATCCGCAGGTGGCTTTCGACACTGCTTTTGAGCGCGTCGAAAAGCGTCTGCGTCGCTACAAGCGCAAGCTGAAGGATCATCACGCCGGTGAAGCTGCGAACCCGTCGATCGAGGTCGCCTACACGGTCATGGATTCTCTGGCAGAAGAAAATGACGAAGTGCCGGACGACTACGCTCCGACGATCGTTGCTGAAAGCACCAAACAGCTTCGGACCATGTCCGTAGCATCTGCCGTCATGGCGCTCGACATGACCGACGAACCCGTTCTTCTGTTCAGAAGCCCGGGAAAAGAACAATTGAATATCGTTTATCGTCGGAATGACGGTAATATCGGGTGGATCGATTCCGCCAACATCAAAGGCTGACGATCGACTTGGGCGACCTCCGTCAGGCGGTCGCCCGCTCCTCGACCCGAGGCATGAAGGACATTGATATGGCATTGGCAGATTTGCTGCAGCAGGATGCTGTCGTACCGGCCCTCCGGGTGAACTCCAAGAAGCAGCTGCTTCAGGAACTTGCGGCCAAAGCCTCAAAGCTTACCGACATTCCGGAACGGGAAATTTTCGACGTGATCCTGCAGCGCGAGCGTCTCGGCTCGACCGGCGTGGGTAACGGCATCGCCATCCCGCATGGCAAGCTCAACAAAATCAGCAAGATCACCGGCATTTTCGCCCGTCTGGAAACGCCCGTGGACTTCGAGGCCCTGGACGACCAACCGGTGGATCTCGTGTTCCTGCTGCTGGCGCCGGAAGGTGCAGGCGCCGACCATCTTAAGGCCCTGTCGCGGATTGCACGCGTGCTGCGCGACCACGATCTCGTGGCCAAGCTGCGCGCGACCGAATCGGCATCGGCGATCTACACCTTCCTCAACGAGGAACAGGCTTCGAACGCTGCCTGAAGGCCTTGCGCCTCCCAATCAGCCCAAGAAAAAAGCGCCCCGAGAGGCGCTTTTTTTTATTCAACCATGATCACGGCCGATCACGCCTTTGAGGCATCCTCTGAGGCGGCATCCGTCTTCGGGCCACCCTTGGCGACGCCGACCATGGCCGGACGCAGCACACGGTCGCCGATGGCGTAGCCTGCCTGCACGACCTGGACGACCGTGTTGTTGGCGACATTCGGGTTCGGAACCTCAAACATGGCCTGGTGGAAGTTGGGATCGAACTTCTGACCTTCAGCTTCGATCTTGCGCACACCATGGCGCTCAAGCGTTGCAAGCATGCCGCGCTCGGTCATTTCCACGCCCTCGATCAATGCCGTCATCGTGGCATCGGCGGCGGCGCGGGATTCCTCCGGCAGCGTTTCGATGGCACGGCGCAGGTTGTCGGATACCGACAGCATGTCACGGGCGAAGCCGGTGACCGCATAGGACTTGGCGTCCTTCACTTCACGATCGGTGCGGCGACGCAGATTGTCCATCTCGGCGGCCAGGCGCAGGAAGCGGTCCCTCAGATCGGCATTCTCGGCCTTCAGGGCTTCGATGGGATCGCCCTGCCGTTCCGATGTGCCCTCTCCTTCGTCTGCAGCCTGCTGTTCAGCCGCTTCGGTTGCGTGCGCCTCATGGGCGGCCGCGTCAGGTCCGTTCTTGTTGGTTTCTTCGGTCATGACGTTCTCCGAATGGTTTTAAGTGTTCGAACTCTCGGTGTCGAATTCGTGCCCGATATCAGGGTTTGGTGTGAAAAAATCAAGGGTTGGCGGCAAATCCGCCTAACGGCTGCCGCGTGACAGCCTGGCCATGAGCTGTGCGGTGTAGTCGACCATGGGCACGATGCGCGAATAGTTGAGCCGCGTGGGGCCGATGACGCCCACTGCGCCGACGATCCGGTCTTCGCCGTCTCTATAAGGTGCGACGATCAGGGACGACCCTGAAAGCGAGAAGAGCTTGTTTTCCGAGCCGATGAAGATCCGTACCCCTGGCCCGCTTTCGGCAAGGTCGAGGATCTCGATCAGGCTTTCCTTACGCTCCAGGTCATCGAACAGCAGCCGCAGGCGATCGATGTCTTCAGAACCTGCGAGCCCTTCAAGGAGATTGGCCCGACCACGTACGATGAGGCGGGCCGGTTGTTTCTCCGCCACCTCACCTGACCAGACTGCGAGCCCCCGTTCAACGAGGTCCTGCGACAGACTGTCGAGTTCAGTCGCGACCAGTGTCTTCAGCTTTTCGATCTGGCCGCGCAGTTCGCGAAGCGTCTGGCCGGCCAGATTGGCATTGAGGAAATTCGCCGCTTCCGTCAGCTGGGACGCAGTGACGCCGGCCGGCAGATCGATGATGCGGTTCTCGATCTGGTTATGCTCGCCGACCAGAACGGCGAGCGCCTTGGTCGGCTCCAGCCGTATGAACTCGACGTGCTTGAGGATCGGATCATTCTTCGACGAGATCACCAAGCCGGCACCGCGCGAAAGCCCGGAGAGCATGCGGCTCGCTTCCGTCAGCATGGCTTCCATTGGCTGATCGGCGCTGGTCGGGCGGATCTGGCGCTCGATCTCGTCACGCTCGCCATCCGAGAGGTCGCCGATCTGCATGAAGGCATCGACGAAGAAGCGGAGCCCGGCTTGCGTCGGCAGGCGGCCGGCGCTGATATGGGGCGCATAGATAAGACCGAGGTCTTCGAGATCGCTCATCACGTTGCGGACCGAGGCTGGCGAAAGCGACATCGGCAGCAGGCGCGACAGGTTTCGGGAACCGAGAGGGTCACCGGAATCGAGGTAGGTCTCGACGATGCGGCGGAACACCTCCCTGGAGCGGTCGTCCAGTGACGCGGAAACGTCTGCGACAGTCGTCTTAGGTGATGCCATTAGCGGTGCAGACAGGATCTCTGGGCGTTCATGACGGAAATATAGCCATAGGAGCGGTGATGACCAAGGGTTAATTCACCGTGGACGGCCAACTGGGCGATGCGGCATGGTTTTTCTTTGCAAATGCCGCCCTGCCTCCTTAGAAGGCAACAGACAACCCAGGAGATTACGATGCGGCCATCCGGCAGAAAAACCGACCAAATGCGCAAGGTTTCGTTCGAGCGCAATTTTTCCAAGCATGCGGAAGGCTCCTGCCTGGTGAAGTTCGGCGATACGCATGTGCTGTGCACTGCGAGCCTTGAAGAAAAGACACCACCGTGGCTGCGCAATTCCGGCAAGGGCTGGGTGACGGCCGAATACGGCATGCTGCCGCGCGCCACCGGCGAGCGCATGCGCCGCGAGGCATCGTCCGGCAAGCAGAGCGGTCGCACGCAGGAAATCCAGCGACTGATCGGTCGCTCGCTGCGCGCCATCGTCGACCTGGAAGCGCTCGGCGAACGGCAGATCTCGATCGACTGCGACGTTATCCAGGCAGATGGCGGCACGCGGACTGCAGCGATCACGGGTGCCTTCATTGCCCTGCATGACTGCCTGAAATGGATGGAAACCCGCAGCATGATCAAGGTCGAGAAGGTCCTGAAGGACCATATCGCGGCCGTTTCCTGCGGGATCTTCGCGAGCCAGCCGGTGATCGACCTTGATTATCTGGAAGACTCGGCGGCCGAGACCGATGCCAACTTCGTCATGACCGGTTCCGGCGGCATCGTCGAAATCCAGGGCACGGCCGAAGGCAAGCCGTTCAGCCAGGACGAATTCCTGACCCTGCTCGGCCTTGCAAGAAACGGCATCGACGAACTGGTCGCGCTGCAGAAGCAGGCGATCGGCTGAGACGAAAGTCCGGAGAAGCATCCATGCGTAAACTCGACACCCGCACGATCGTCGTTGCCAGCCACAATGCCGGCAAGATCGCTGAGATCGCCGACCTGATCGGCCCCTTCGGCTTTTCGGCGAAGTCGGCCAAGGACCTCAACTTCGTCGAGCCGGATGAAACCGGCACGACCTTCGAGGAGAATGCGGCGATCAAGGCGTTGGCTTCGGCCAAGGCGTCAGGCCTGCCCGCCCTCTCCGACGATAGCGGCCTTGTCATCGACGCGCTCGACGGTGCGCCTGGCGTCTACACGGCGAACTGGGCCGAACGCGAGGATGGCAGCCGTGACTTCGCCATGGCAATGGAGAAGGTCGAGAAGGCGCTTGCAGAGCACGGCGCGACGCATGCCACCCAGCGGACATGCCGCTTCGTTAGCGTGCTCTGTCTCGCCTGGCCTGACGGCCATACGGAATTCTTCCGAGGCGAGGTCGAGGGCACCGTTGCCTGGCCCCCGCGTGGGTCCGCCGGTTTCGGCTACGACCCTATCTTCCAGCCGGAGGGGCATGAGCGCACCTTCGGCGAGATGACGGCGGACGAAAAGCATGGCTGGAAGCCCGGCGATGCGGCGGCCCTGTCGCATCGTGCGCGGGCCTTCAAGCTCTTCGTCGAAACCTGCCTGGAGGCCTGAGGCTTTGACCGATCGGTCTTTCACGCTGCTGCCCGACACGGGAGAACCCGGCTTCGGCGTTTATGTGCATTGGCCCTTCTGCGCGGCCAAATGCCCCTACTGTGACTTCAACAGCCATGTGCGGCACCAGCCGGTGGATCAGGCGCGTTTCGTTGCAGCCTTCCTCGCCGAACTCAAGGCCGTGCGCGCGCTGTCAGGCCCGAAGACGGTCACCAGCGTCTTCATGGGCGGCGGCACGCCCTCATTGATGGATCCCTCGACGGTCGGCGCGATCCTCGATGGGATCGCGGCCAACTGGCACATGCCCGATGGCATCGAAATCACCATGGAGGCAAACCCATCCAGCGTCGAGGCGACCCGCTTCCACGGCTACCGGGCGGCTGGCGTCAACCGCGTCTCGCTCGGTGTGCAGGCGCTGAACGACCCTGACCTCAGATTTCTCGGACGACTGCATGACGTGGCGGATGCGCTGAAAGCCATCAAGCTAGCGCGCGAGATTTTTCCGCGCATGTCCTTCGACCTGATCTATGCCCGTCCGAACCAGACGGTGGAGGCCTGGGAGCGGGAGTTGAAGGAAGCGATCTCCTATGCCGTTGACCATCTGTCGCTCTACCAGTTGACGATCGAGGAAGGGACCGCCTTCTACGGTCTGCACAAGGCGGGCAAACTGATCGTGCCTGACGACGAACATGCCGCCACGCTTTACGAGGCCACCCAGGAGATTACCGCGCGCGAGGGGCTTCCGGCCTACGAGGTCTCCAACCACGCCCGCCCGGGTGCGGAGAGCCGGCATAACCTGACCTATTGGCGCTACGGCGACTATGCCGGTATCGGCCCCGGCGCGCATGGACGGCTGACGCAGGGGCGGACGAAGATCGCAACCGTTGCCGAACGGCATCCGGAGACCTGGCTTTCCGCCGTCGAGCAGGATGGCCATGGGATCATCGAACGTGAAGAACTCGATCACGAGGCCCAAGCCGACGAGCTTCTGTTGATGGGGCTTCGGCTGCGCGAAGGAGTCGATCTCGCCCGCTGGCAGCAGCTTTCCGGCCGCGATCCCGATCCGGACAAGGAACAGTTCCTGCTCGAACAGGGCTTCATCGAGAGGCTCGGCAATTCGCGGCTGCGCTGCACGCCGCCGGGCATGCTGATCCTCGACGCCGTCGTCGCCGATCTCGCCTGCTGAGGGAGTTCGAGGCAATGCCGGTCGATCCAGCCTTTGCCCGCTTCGACATGGCCCGCCTCTATGACGCCTTCAACCATCATGGCGAAGACGGCGACTTCTACGAAAATATCACCAAGACTCCCTGCCGCGTGCTCGACATCGGATGCGGCACGGGATCGGTGACGCTGCGTCTGGCAGACCGCGGTCACACGGTGACCGGCGTCGATCCAGCAGACGGCATGCTGCGGGTCGCGCGGATGAAGGACAGGGAAAACAAGGTTGACTGGGTCCAGGCACCCGCTACCGAGTTTACGCTTCCCGAGCGTTTCGACCTTGCCATCATGACGGGACATGTGTTCCAGGTCTTTCTCGGCGATGCCGAAACCCTGGCTGCCTTGCGCAACATTCACCGGCATATGGTGCCGAGCGGCAGGCTGATCCTCGAAAGCCGCAATCCCCTAGCCAGAGCCTGGGAAGACTGGACGCGAGAGAAGACACGCGCACAGCGGGTCATCGACGGCATCGGGCCTGTCGACGTCCACTACCAGATCAAGGATGTCGAGGGTGAACACGTGACCTTCGATGCGGTCTTCACGATTGAAGCCACGGGCGAGACCTTGGTCAGCGAGAGCCGACTACGTTTTGCGCCGGTAGAAACGATCCGGAGTCTGCTCTCCGCTGCGGGATTTGGCGAGGTCGAGCTTCTCGGCTGGTGGGATGGTACGGTCTATTCGGCAACCAGCCCCGAGATCATCGCTATCGCCCGCGCCTGAACCAGTATCCGGAGACGAAAAAGCCACCGCGAGCCCGTTTCGGGATCGCGGTGGCCCATATTTCTGCGACTGATCGCTTACTCGTTGATCAGGCGGCGCAGCAGCTCGATTTCCTGCGACAGCTTCTGGTCGGCCGAGATCAGTTCTTCGATCTTGCGGACGGCATGCAGTACGGTCGTGTGGTCACGTCCGCCGAAACGACGGCCGATTTCAGGGAAGGAGCGCGGGGTGAGCGTCTTCGACAGATACATGGCGATCTGGCGCGGCTTGACGATGACGCGGGTGCGGCGGTTCGAAACCAGCTCCTGGCGCGAGACGTTGTAATGGCGAGCGACGACACGCTGGATGTCCTCGATGCGCACGCGCTTCTGGTCACCGGCACCGACGAGGTGAGCGAGCAGTTCGTCGACACGCTCGATCGACAGGTTCGGCTCGAAGGAGCGGCGGAAGAGCAGCTGGTTGAAGGCGCCTTCCAGATCACGACCGCTGCTGGTGATGTTGCGGGCGACATGCTCGAGGATTTCCTGGGGGATATCGATCGCCGGATCGTCCTTGCGGGCGACGTCCAGACGCGACTTCATCATGTCGAGGCGCATGTCATAGTCAGGCGCTTCCATTTCGATGGCAACGCCACCCTGGAGACGCGAGCGGACGCGCGGATCGAGCGATTCCAGTTCCCAAGGCGCGCGGTCGGCGGCCACGACGACCTGCTTGGCGCTGTCGAGCAGCATGTTCAGCAGGTGACAGAATTCGTGCTGGATCATCTTACCCTGCAGGAACTGCATGTCATCGATGATCAGAAGATCGATATTGCGCAGCGAGTCCTTCAGCGTCAGGGCGTCATTGTCACGGATCGCAGTTGCGAAACGCCACATGAAGTATTCCGCTGTCAGGTAAACGACGCGCGGCTGGCGCGGGCTGTGGACCGCGGCATTGGCGATCGCCTGCAGCAGGTGCGTCTTGCCGAGACCAACCGAGGAATGGATGAAGAGCGGGTTGAAGCGCACAGCGCCAGCCCCGGCTTCCGCGATCGTCTTTGCAGCCGCGAGTGCGACGCGGTTCGACGCGCCTTCGACAAAGCCATCAAAGGTGTAGCGGCTGTCGAGCGGTGAGCCGAAGAGCGGACCGCTCTGGCTGCGCACGGATGGGCTCGCCGACGGGGTCTGCGCCGCCGCGATCTGCCCGATCGACTGAGGGCCTGACTTGCGGGCCGTCGACGGCTGTACCGTCTCGTTGCCTACCGGGCGATCTTCTGCTTGGGGACCACGGGTGCTGCGGCTCGCGCTGCGCACCATGATCTCTACCTTCAGGATCGACGGATCCTCGGCCTGGAAGATCGAGGTGATGAGATCGAGGTAACGATTGTTGATCCAAGACTTCAGAAAGGTAGTGGGTACCGTCAGGCGGACCACGCTCTTGGATGCAGAATGGAGCTTCAGGCGTCCAAACCAGCTCTGGTAGACGTCGACCCCGACCTGGGCCTTCAGTCTCTTGCTGAAGCGGTCAAAGAGATCGTTATGCTTCATATCGGCGTTCTCTCCTGCTCCTTCGGAGCACGCGGCGCCGAGCGCCGAATGTGCATTGTCCCCGTTCGCCAACGCACCGGCCGTCATAGAGTTCATATGCATTTTGCCGCCTTCCAAATTCATTCCAGGTGCCGGGCGTACTTGGGTCGTCCGACAGCCGCCTCATCTTTCGCCGATCCATCCGGACCGGCCGTCCCCGAACTGACCGATGACACCTCAGCCAAAAGGTGCCCACGGCCATACCGCAGCCCCCTCCAGGTCGCGGCGTCCTTAGTCTTGGAAAGGCATCCTCGTAATGCCGATCCATTTATCCTCGCAGACCCAGGGGCCCATCGAGGCGAAAAACCGCCACCACCCGGAAACAGCCAAGTTTCCGATGCAATGCCGATTGCTTTATGAGAAAACGAGATGGAAACATCCCGCTCCTGCAAGAGAGCACCGCTCCCCCCAGGCATTACTGCCCTTCAGGTGGTCTCGGCGGGTCATTCCCGCGCCCCTTGCTGGAGATCATTAAGGCAGGATCAAAAGCCAAGATCAACACCGATTTTTCCTCGATGGGGAGCTACGGCCATTGACTCTTCGTACTTCATTTTTGCGTCACATTCAGTCGGAAAAGAATCGCTTTTGAATCAACGAGATTCCCAAACAGGTACAAAATGGACCTTCAGCAAAGCGAAAAAATAAAAATTCTCTTGACTCGCAAGGCTGCCAACTTGCCCCAAGGTAAAGTGTTGCCAGACTTGGGCACCTCGACCAAGCAATTGATTTATCTGGTTATTTTGTGTCACGCCAATGACACGATGCGATGCAGCAGAAAGCCCTAAAACATAATTTTCAGGTAATTTGAGAGCGCAACGGCAAAAAGCCCGGCGAAACGCCAGGCTCTTCGAAAAATGTCATAAAGGTGTCTAAAATTAGACAGCCAAGGCCTTCACACGAGCGGCGAGACGCGAGATCTTGCGCGATGCCGTGTTGGCGTGAACCACGCCCTTGGTGGCGGCACGCTGGATCTCCGGCTGGGCTGCCTGGAGTGCGTCCTTGGCAACTGCAGCGTCACCCGAAGCGATGGCTTCCTCGACCTTGCGGATGAAACCACGGACCCGCGAACGACGAGCCTTGTTGACTGCAGTACGGGCAGCGATCTTGCGGGTCGCCTTCTTCGCCGAAGTTGTGTTGGCCATAGATGCCTCTCTCGAAATTCAAACCAAAGCCCACCATTGCCGCGTCGGGTCGTTGCGACCTGCCATACCAGCACTTGGGGAGCTGTTTCATGGGAAAGCGCAAAGGCTTTTCCCAACCGTGGGCGGGCATATAGCGGGAAAGCGCGTATGCGTCAACGCGGATTCTGAAGGAATCCGTCCCCCGCGCGCGCTTATCTGTTCTTGAACGCAGGCTTCCGCTTCTCGACGAATGCAGCCATGCCTTCCTTCTGGTCCTCGGTCGCGAAGAGCGAGTGGAACAGCCGCCGCTCGAAACGCAATCCTTCGCCAAGGGTCTGCTCAAAGGCCCGGCTTACGGCTTCCTTGGCCATCATCGTTGCCGGCAAGGAGAAAGAGGCGATCTTGGTCGCGGCTTCCAGCGCCTCGTCCATCAGACGCTCCGGCTCGACGACCCGCGCCACGAGGCCCGCGCTCTCGGCCTCAGTCGCATCCATCATGCGGCCGGTGAGGCAGAGATCCATGGCCTTGGCCTTGCCGACGGCGCGGGTCAGGCGCTGCGAGCCGCCCATGCCGGGCATGATGCCCAGCGTGATCTCGGGCTGGCCGAACTTTGCCGTCTTCGAGGCGATGATGAAATCGCACATCATGGCGAGCTCACAGCCACCGCCGAGCGCGAAACCGGAGACCGCGGCAATGAAGGGCTTGCGGAAACCGGCAATGTCGTCCCAGCCGCCGATGAAATCGCCGGTATAGGCGTCGACGAAATCGAGCGACTGCATTTCCTTGATGTCGGCGCCGGCAGCGAAGGCCTTTTCCGAGCCGGTGAGCACGACGGCACCAACACCGGCATCGGCCTGCAGCTCGGCGAGGAGACGGCTCAACTCCCGCATGACGGCCGAGTTCAGGGCATTCAGCGCCTGCGGGCGGTTCAGCGTGACAAGCGCCACACGATCGCGGCGTTCGATCAGCAGGGTTTCAAAGGCCATGATTTCCTCCTCAAGCGGCCCTGGGGCCCTATTTCTGGCAGTGACGACAATAGAATGTCGATCGGCCGGATTGAACTATCCTTTCGACGGTACCCCCGCAACCATCCGTGAGGCAGGGTTCGCCCTCGCGGTCATAGGCCCGGAAGGAGTGCTGGAAGTAACCCAACGTACCGTCGGCCTGGATATGGTCCCGCAGCGACGAGCCGCCCGCCTGGATCGCGTCTGCGATAACCTCGCGGATCGACTGGGTCAGCAATGCAAGTTCTGCCTTCGGCTTGCCCTTCGGCGTCACCAGGGTGGAGACCTTGCGGGTGGGCGACAGATGCGACCGCCAGAGCGCTTCGCACACATAAATATTGCCGAGGCCCGCAATCACCTTCTGATCGAGCAGGGCGCCTTTCAGAGGCTGACTGCGGCCGGCGAAACGGGTCGCCAGGTAGTCGGCGGAGAGGATGTTGCCCACCGGCTCGGGACCCAGATCCCGGAAGGCCGGATAGCTGTCGAGTTCGGAGCGCACCATCAGCTCCATGAAACCGAAGCGGCGCGGATCATTATAGACGATGCGGACTGGACCTTCCGGACGCTGCAGATGAAAGACGACGTGGTCGTGCTTTTCGTCCTTGCTGCGCTCGTGATGGAAGACGCCGGGCAGGTTTGCCCCCACCTCCGCCTCGATGCGGAAGGAGCCGGACATGCCGAGATGGGCGATGACAGTCAGGTCGTCCTCGAAATCGACGAGCAGGTATTTCGCCCGACGCGACAAGCTCAGGATCCTGCGCCCCTCGACCCTTGCGGCAAAATCGCGCGGCAGGGGAAAGCGCAGGTCCGGGCGGCGCAGCTCCAGGCGCTGCAATCTCGCCCCTTCCATGGCAGGCGCCAGGCCGCGTCGGACTGTCTCAACCTCTGGCAATTCCGGCATTTTTGCCCATCTTTCTGTTTGAACCGCTTCTTTAAAGGTCTATAGACCAGCAGCAACAAGGCTTCCCTGCGCAGATAGCGCGTGTCAGGCCTTTTCGCTATGGTCTGCCGACCGTTCCGATATGTGGAGTGAACCGATGACTGCAAGCCGAATTTCCGCCGATGGCGGCATGGAAACCTCCTATGGCTTCCGCCAGGTCGACGAGCAGGAAAAGCAGGGCCTCGTCAACGACGTCTTCCATAAGGTGGCCAAGCGCTACGACATCATGAACGACGTGATGTCGGCCGGCCTGCACCGCGTCTGGAAGGATGCGATGGTGGCGTCGCTCAATCCGCGCAAGGATCCAAACTACAAGGTGCTCGACGTCGCCGGCGGCACCGGCGATATCGCGTTCCGCATCGTCGAAGCCTCCAACGGGCTGGCCCATGCCACCGTGCTCGATATCAACGGCTCGATGCTCGGCGTCGGCGCAGAGCGCGCTGAGAAGAAGGGGCTCTCCTCGAACCTCACCTTCGTCGAGGCCAATGCAGAAAGCCTGCCTTTCGACGACAAGACCTTCGACGCCTACACGATCGCGTTGGGCATCCGCAACGTGCCGCATATTGATGTGGCACTGGCAGAAGCTTTTCGCGTACTGAAGCGCGGCGGTCGGCTTCTGGTGCTGGAATTCTCGGAAGTCGAGATGCCGTTGCTCGACAAGCTGTACGACGCCTGGTCGTTCAACGCGATTCCGCGCTTCGGCAAGATGATCACCGGTGATGCCGAACCCTATCAATATCTGGTGGAATCGATCCGCAAGTTTCCCAATCAGTCCGATTTTGCCCGGATGATCGAGCGCGCGGGCTTCTCGAATGTCCGATTCACCAATTACAACGGTGGCATCGTAGCCCTGCATTCCGGCTGGAAGATCTGAGGCGCATGAGCACGATCGGTGCATACTTCCGCCTGGCGCGGGTCGGCTGGGTGCTGGTGCGCGAAGGCGTCGTTGCGGCCCTTCCGTCCGAAGGACTGCCGCCGCTGGTCGGGATTGCCAAAGCTGCCATTGCACCACTGGCGCGCAGCCGCGCCAAATCTGCCGAGCGTTCGGATCGGCTGGCCCGTGCTGTCGCCCGTCTCGGGCCGTCTTATGTGAAAATCGGGCAGTTCCTGGCGACGCGGCCCGATGTCGTCGGCGCGGATTTCGCCGAAGATCTTGCCGGCCTACAGGACCGGATGGATTTCTTCCCGACGGAGGCTTCGAGGACGACGATCCGTGAGTCGCTCGGCCGCTCGGTGGACGAACTCTACGCCCATTTCGGCGAACCGATCGCGGCAGCCTCGATCGCGCAGGTGCATCCGGCCGAGGTTGCAACGCCTGACGGCCGTCGCAAGGTGGCGGTAAAGGTGATCCGTCCGGGTGTGCGCAAGCGCTTTGCCGCCGACCTTGAGGCGATGTATCTCGTCTCGCATCTCCAGGAACGTTTCCTGCCGAACACCCGGCGTCTGCGTCCCGTCGAGGTGACGAAGACACTTGAGCAGACGACCAAGGTCGAGATGGATCTGCGGTTGGAAGCGGCAGCACTGTCGGAGATCGCCGAGAATACCAAGGATGATCCCGGTTTCCGGGTGCCCGAGGTCGACTGGGAACGCACCGGCCGCGACGTCGTCACCATGGAATGGATCGACGGCATCAAGATGTCTGACGTCGAGGGTCTGAGGGCTGCCGGCCATGATCTCGACGCGCTGGCCGATACACTGATCCAGTCCTTCCTGCGCCACACGCTGCGGGACGGCTTCTTCCATGCAGACATGCATCCGGGCAACCTCTTCGTCGATGCCTCCGGCATGATCGTGGCCGTCGACATGGGCATCGCCGGGCGGCTCGGAAAGAAGGAACGCCGGTTCCTTGCCGAGATCCTCTATGGCTTCATCACACGCGACTATATGCGGGTGGCCGAGGTGCATTTCGAGGCGGGCTATGTGCCTGCTCACCACAATGTCGCGAGCTTTGCCCAGGCGATCCGGGCAATCGGCGAGCCGATCCACGGGCAGCCGGCCGAGACCATTTCCATGGGCAAGCTGCTGACGCTGCTGTTCGAAGTCACCGAGATTTTCGACATGCAGACGCGCCCGGAACTGGTGATGCTGCAAAAGACGATGGTGGTCGTCGAAGGTGTCTCGCGCATCCTCAATCCGCGTTTCAACATGTGGAAAGCTGCCGAGCCGGTCGTCTCCCACTGGATCCGCGACAATCTCGGCCCCAAGCGCATCGCAACCGATCTCAAGGATGGCGCAAAGGCAGCGCTCAGGCTTGCCGAAGCCCTGCCGGAGATTGCCGCCAAGACTGAGAAGCTGCATGGCGAAATCGTGCGGATGAGCGAGGAAGGTCTGCGCTTCGATGCCGACACCGCAGAGCGGATCGGCAAGTCTGAAGCACGGCATACGCGGCTCGGGCGGGTGGCGCTCTGGGTGATTGCGGCGGCGGCCGTGGTGATCGCGGTACAGGTCTCCTGAACGGGGATGGAAATCGACAGAGGGTGCTACGGACCAATGAGGTCTGCGAGGCTCCCGCAAAGTTGGACGCGCGGCCTAAGCCAGCCCGTTTACCAGTCTCGGTCTCGGCGATTTGCCATCCATCGGATTTGCGCTAGGGTCGCGCCCGGAAAGATTAAGGGTTCTATTCCATGAGCTTGGCCGGAAAGCGCATTTTGCTTGTTATCGCGGGTGGCATCGCCGCCTACAAGAGTCTGGATCTCATCAGGCGGCTCAGAGAGCGCGGAGCAAGCGTGCGACCGATCATGACGCGCAGCGCCCAGGAATTCGTCACGCCACTCGCCGTCGGCGCGCTGTCCGCAAGCCATGTCTATACCGAACTCTTCTCCCGCGAGGACGAGCAGGACGTTGGCCACATCAGGCTGGCGCGAGAATGCGATCTGGTGCTCGTCGCACCAGCGACCGCGGACTTGATGGCCAAAATGGCAAACGGGTTGGCCGACGACCTTGCCTCCACCGTGCTGCTCGCCACCGACCGCCCCGTGCTGGTAGCGCCGGCCATGAACCCGAAGATGTGGGCGCATCCGGCAACCCAGCGGAATTTCGCCGTGCTTCAGCATGACGGCATCCAGGCGATCGGCCCGATGGAGGGTGAGATGGCGGAAAGCGGCGAGCGCGGACGCGGACGCATGGCGGAACCGCTTGAGATCGTTGCGCGCGTGGAAGATCTGCTGTCGGGGCCGAAGCCGCTTGCCGGATTGAAGGCGGTCGTCACCTCCGGCCCGACCCATGAGCCGATCGATCCGGTGCGCTACATCGCCAACCGCTCTTCGGGCAAGCAGGGGCACGCGATTGCCGCAGCGCTTGCACGACTCGGCGCGGATGTAACCCTCGTGTCCGGCCCTGTCACGATCTCCGATCCGTCAGGTGTTGCAACACGGCATGTGGAGCGGGCGGAGGAGATGCGCGATGCCGTTCTCGCCGCGCTTCCTGCCGACATTGCGGTCATGGTCGCCGCAGTTGCAGACTGGCGCGTGGCAACATCAGCCGGACAGAAGATCAAGAAGCAACCCGGCGAGGCTCCTCCGCCGCTGCAGCTTGCCGAAAACCCCGACATCCTGAAAACGGTGGGCCATCATCCACAGCGACCGCGGCTGGTCGTCGGCTTTGCCGCAGAGACGCAGAATGTCGAGGAGAACGGTCGCGCCAAGCTCGAACGCAAGGGGGCCGACCTGATCGTGGCGAACGACGTCTCGCCCGAGACCGGGATCATGGGCGGTGACCGCAACCGCGTGAAGCTCATCAGCCGCGACGGCGTCGAAGCCTGGCCGGATCTCTCCAAGGATGACGTGGCAGAGCGGCTGGCGCTTTGGATCGCAACCCAGATCGGCGGAACGGG